>JAEXFV010000055.1 GCA_023451115.1 Bacillota bacterium | reverse complement strand
GCGTTTGAAAAAATCGCCTGTATTATCCCGCGAAAAGGGGAGGTACCGCCACCTTTCAACACGAAAGGAGGTGAGAACATGGAACCTAATCGCGTGGAATTTCAGAAGCAATGTATCTTTCAAAGTTACTGCAAACGGGTGCTGCATAACGAAGCCTGCAACGCCCATGAGGAAATCCGGCGGCACAGAGTTAAGGAGGTAACTTTTTCCGACCTTGCCTTGCATGAGGAACGGCAGCTTTATACCCGCGACAAGTATTTTGAAAGCGAACAAGCGGAGCCGGGATTTAACATTGCAGGGAAACGGATAACAGCAAAACTGATAGCCGAAGCTCTCCGCACCTTGCCGGAAGAAAAGCGCAAGGCCGTACTGCTGTATTACTTTGCAGGAATGACCGACGTTGAGATTGGAAAGATTTTCGACACGTCGCGCAGCACGATACAGTACAGACGGACAAGCTCTTTTGAACTGCTAAAACGATATTTGGAGGAACACGCTGATGAATGGGACGAATGGTAAACAATCCGACTACCCGGAAATCGCCCTTGTTCCTTATCCTGTCATTTTGGCAGCGACAAAGGGCGACCCGGACGCTATGAAAATTGTCTTGCAGCACTTTAGCGGCTACATAGCAAGTCTGTCTATGCGTAAGCTCTACGACGAGCGCGGCAACGCCTATTACGGCGTGGACGAGGATATTCGTGAACGGCTGCAAGCAAAGCTAATGAGGGCTATCCTCACATTCAGGGCTGAATAGCTGCCGACCAAAGCGAAACACTTTATCCCCCTTTTCAGTTTCGCAGCGTGAAGCAAATAGCCCCTTATGCTCCTTGAAAAAGAAAGCGTCGCAAGAGAACGGCGGCGCAGTATAGGGCAAATCAGATACGTTCCTTTTGCGCCGAGCTATACGGCGGGTGCGCCATGACGCTATTACTCTTTCGGGGATAAGCCGAGCGACCAACACCGCGCCGGAAAACAAGCGTAGCGGCTTGTGGGCGACGACGCGTAAAATACATAATGATACTCCCTTATAGCCATAGTCCGAGCGTTAGAAGCGTCGCAGGCAATGGGTAGGGCTGCATGAGAACCATGCAGGGGTGAAACTCCCGTGAGGTTGTGCTAACAACCGTCTGATTAAAGCTCTTTTTCGTAAATTGACCTTTTAGCCATTCTATGAAAGGGGGTATTCCTATGGCAAAAAAGGAAACAGCAAGCCCTGTTATCCCTGTATTCCCTATGTTAAAGACCGTTGAGCAAATGAGCAAAATCAGCGGTATCGGGGAAAATAAATTGCGCGAGCTTATGGATAGCGGAGAGCTTGAATATATACAAAATGGAAACCGCCGATTGATAGCCGACGCTGCTATTTGGGATTGGTACCACAGAGCAAAGATAGCGGCGAAGCCCCCGGCAGGACAAGGGGGTTAAGCTATGGCAATCAGAACAAGACAGGCAAAGAACAAACGCGACAGCAACGGCGTACTAACCGGGCGACCGGGTACAGTTTACGACGTTGATATAAAGTACACCGCCCCCGACGGGGCGAAAAAATCCTATACAAAGCGAGGATTTGCAACCAAACGCGAAGCGGCGCAGCATGAAGCGGAAATGAAAACGAAGCTCCAAAGCCCCGGACAAATCGCGTCCATTTCTTCACAGGGAAAGCAGACCGTCGCCCACTATCTCAATGAATGGGTGGAAAGCTATGCAAGGGTAAACTTGCGCCCCTCTACTTACGACGGGTACAAAAAGACCATTGCAAACTATATCAATCCCTATATTGGCGGCGTTGCCCTTAATCAGCTTACCCCCGCTATGGTAGACAAGATGTTTCAGCAGATTATCGACAAGGGCTTGAAACCGTCTACCGCAGCGGGGGCAAAGCGTGTTTTGAGCGTAGCACTGGGACACGCCCGCAAGTATCGGTATATCGAAACCAATGCAGCGCGGGACACGCTCACAAAGTTTGGCAAGGGCGATAAGACCCCCGACCCTTACACGCCGGAGCAAGTCAAGGCACTCATGCAGCGCGTCGAGGGTACGGTTTGGGAAATGCCCGTTATTCTTGGCGGGCTGTACGGTATGCGCCGTTCCGAGATTTTGGGCTTACGTTGGCGTAACGTGGATTTGGAAAACAACACCTTTGACGTTTCCGAGCAGCTACCTTTTAAGGTGCCGCCGAAAACAAAAACCATTGAAGAAATGGCACCGCCGAAATCCAACGGCAGGACGCTACCCATTACTGACCTTGCCCGCCCGTTTTTTCTCAAACAGTTTGCGGTGCAGGAAGCGCAAAAGGAACAGGCAGAAAAGGACGGAAAACCTTACTACGACAATGACCTTGTTGTAGCGAAGCCGGACGGTGCGCCTATCAATGCGTCTTGGGTATCGTCGCAGTTTGGTAAACTTCTTGAAGATTTGGAAATGCCGCATATCCGTTTTCACGATTTGCGCCATACGGCAGCTACGAATATGCACCAACTGACAGGCGACTTCTATACCGTGGGCGAAGTCTTGGGACATACGCTTGCGGGTATCGGCGCGTCGCTTGGCTTATCCATGAACTTTGAAGCAGTAACCGCCCGATATGTTGATGTGCGCCTGGAGCGAAAAAAGGAGGTGTTGGACGCCTATCACGGCGCAGTAGAAAAGGCAGCCCCGGCACAGGCAAAGGAAGCGGGCACGAAAAAAGAAAAAGGAACGACAAAGAAAAAACACAAGGAAATGGAGCTTTGACCGCCTTATCTTTTTACCGCTTCTTATAGCCTTTTATATCGCCCCGTCGAGTTAGGGCGGCAAAAAAGCGTCAAACGGCATTTTTTGACCGCTGACGCAGGAACGCGAAAAGCCGCAAAAACATAGTGTTTATGCGGCTTTTCATCGTTTTACCTATCAAATTTTATTGTGTGGTACGGCAGGAAATTCTACTATTTTTTATGATGTTGACGCTCTTGCAGGATTAATCCAGCATTAGCCCCGGATCCCGCAGGAGTGGGTTGCCCAAATAAATCCTTTTTGCGCTGTCCGCAATGCGCTGCCCATCCTCCAGCATCCAAACCCGTTGTATGCCGGGAAAATTGGTAAGGGTATTGATTACACCATACAGGATCATCTGCTCCCGGGTATTTTCCGGCAACAGGGTTGCATTGCTCTCAACGGTTGCCCGCAATTTTTCCAGGAATCCCGCTTTCCAGTTGACTACAGCCATATCCCCTTGCAGGTATACGCCTAAAATATCCTCCTGGGCAAATCCCGGATAAGCCACTCCCGGGTCAGCAGAACCGGTAAATAGCTCCTGCACCCGCTTCAGGGGATCATAGGCTTCATCCTGGCGCATGCAGCGCAGCACCGTGTGCAGCCCCGTTCCATCCAGCTCGGGGAATGAAAGCGCCACCGTATGTCCAATCTGCCTTTGAAAATCTTCCCGGGTAAAATAATCCCTTCCTGTTGGAGCATTGCTGCCTACCTGGTCGGGCGAAGCGGCCTGATCCCCCAAATAAATCCGTACGCCGCCTATATTCGGGCAGAAGCCGGTGACGGTATATACGATAGAGCCAAAAGCCAAAGTCTCATCAAAATCATCCGCAGGCGTGTTGAAATACAATTCTATAATCTGCTGCCCCTGGGGCAGATCCGATTGCCAGAGCAATTCCGCTGGAGTGGCAGCGTCCTGGGCTGCCAAAGGAATTTCCTGCTGGTAAGCAATGGCATCTCTCCCATCCTCCTGCTTGGTCAGGCGCATGTCTGCAGGCAGCGCGCTTTCTCTTCCCTGGCTCTCCAACGGCCCTGCCATCAATTCTTCAATCACCGTTTGCAATACAACGGTAAGATCTGCGCTTCGGTCATAGGCAACGGTGCGCACATCACAAAGCAGGTGTTCTTTTGCGCTGTCTGAAAAATAGAAGGCCACCAACCGGCTATCAAATGGTGTCACTTCGGATTCTTCCACGCCGGCAATGGACTGCTTCAAGTTTGCCAGGTAGGTATCCAGCATCTCCTCGGGCTGTTGGGCTACGCCCAGCGGCCTTCCCATGTAACCCGGTTGTATTCCGTTGACAAAAATATCCACATACTGTATCCCTTCATTTTGAGACACGGTAGCCGCAATCGCCGCCCGTGCGGCTAAAAACTGGGTATCGTTTTGGGGCATACGGCCTTCCAGGTACACATTGCATACGTTGCCCGCCAATTCTACCCTGGACACCTCCAGCCCGGCTGGAATTACCCCCTGCAGCGACCCGCTCTGGGGCCCGTCGCACAAAGCCCTCACTGCGGCTTCTGCATAACTCTGCCTATTCTCCCGCAGGATCTCCCGCTGCTCCGCAGCCAGTCGCAGCCCATCCTCCGTTTTAAAATAAAGGGCGGCGCGAAACGTTCCGTTATCATCCCCAGCCAAAGGCGGGGGGGTATCGCTGCTCACAGGCAGTTCATCCGGGGCGCTTTCATTGATATTACAGCCGCTTAGCAGCAATGCCGCCGCCAGGCATAAGGCGCAAATCTTCCAATGGGATTTTCTCTGTCTCATCTCTTATCCCTCCGCTTGTAAAGCGCTCAGCAGCGAACGATATCCCATCTTATAGATTTCGCCCTCCCGCAACATCTGTATGGAAACGTTCTCCACAGTGCGCTGGGCTTCTCCCCGGGGAGTCCATGCGATATCCGCCCGCACCTCTGCAGAACGTCCGTTCTCTTCCTCCTGGGCGCTGCGGATTGTAAAATCATCAATGGTGCCCAGGGTTTTCATCTGTGTTTCCACTGTGGCGTAATCCGGCTTTTGCAGGCCTCCCGTTTCGCTTTCCGCAAACAAGGGATATGCCGCCGCATGCTCGTCCGCAGCCAGGTGAGCCAGCAACAGTTCAGCGGTAAGCTGGGGCGTTACCACCACAGATTGTTCAAACCCCATAGGCTCCAACCATTGCGTGCCCACTCCCACATCAGAAAAGCCCAACAAGCTGGGGGAAACTCCCACGCCTTCTCCTGTACCGTTTAAATCCACCCGAATTTGAACAGTAGAAAAGCTGGCGTTGGGAATGCCGCAAAGAGAATTCACCACGGCGTATACGCTGAGCCTGCGGGCAACCTGGCGCTCCTCCTGGTCGTTCTGCTGCCCTGCATTGTCAATAAACTCCCGGCTAAGGGTAACATACAGGATGCTGCCATCCCGATACGCGGACACCAAACGCGTGCCCTCCGGGATTGCACTTTGCAGCCCTTGCGAAAGAGAGGGAGGCCCTTCCAGCAGCTTGCGCAGCACCGCAAACTCGGCATATTCGCTGGAACGCACGGAAATGGTTTGCACAACAGGCACCAGCGCCGGCTCATCGGCCAGGCGGTAATATAGTGTGACTTCCCGGTCCTTTGCCACACCTGCTTCCGGATCGATATCCGGCAGGGCATCCTGATATCGGTCTTCCTGCACCACATTTTGCGCACATCCCGTAAGCAGCAAACAGCACAACAGCAGGCAAACCAATCGCATAGGCAAACTACCCATTCTTGCCGCCTCCTTTGTCCGCAACCGCAGCTTGCTGGGCTAAGGGCAAACGCACGGTAAAGGTAGTGCCGCGGCCCAACACGCTTTCCACCTGGATGTATCCACCGTGCAAGGCCACAATACGCTCCACAATGGAAAGGCCCAGCCCTGTGCCGCCAGTGTCGCGGCTGCGGGCTTTATCCACCCGGTAAAACCGCTCAAACAAGCGTGGGATAGACTCTTTTGGAATGCCGATGCCCGTATCCCGCACAGAAAGCACCGCCTGGTTGCCATCCGGCTTGAGCATAACTGCAACGCTTCCCTTGTCTGTATATTTAAGCGCGTTATCGATTAAATTGGTCACCACTTGCTCCAGCCTGGCTTCATCTGCCTCCAGCCGCAATGGCAGCAGCTTGCGCTCCAGCCGAATGCCTTTTTTCTTTGCAAGCGGCATCAGCCGGTCGATTACCCGCTGCACCAGCGCCTCCATCTGAACGGCAGCCAGGTTAAGCCCACCGTCCGCTCGTTCCTCCTGCACCAGCCGAAGCAGGTCGTTGATGATCTGCGTGAGCCGGTCCACCTCATGGTCGATATCCTGGAAGAATTCTTTCGTGGTGTCCGGATCCATCCCATCCTGATACAGCATGGATTCCGCAAGAATCTTCATGGTGGATAACGGCGTTTTTAATTCATGGGAAGCATTGGAGACAAATTCGTCCCGCAGCCGGTCATGGTTTTCCAGCTTTTCACTCATAATGTTGAAGGCTTCGGACAATTGCGCAAGCTCATCCTTGCCACGTACCGGCACCCGCTCGCTGTAGCCTTGGGCCCCTACCCGGCGAATGGCATTGGTCAGCTGAATAATCGGCTTGGTCAACCAGCCGGAAACCAGCAGGCTGATTACGCCTACGCCAACAGCGCACACCAAAAATACCACGCCGATACGCCGGGAAATATCGTTGACACTGTCTACCACATCCTGAATAGAGGACGCATACAGCATTACCCCCATACGTTCCCCATCCAGCGTAACAGGCGCAGCATAATAAACCACCCAGTTGGTGGAGGTAACAAACGGCAAAAGTGCATCATCGCTTTCACTGATATTTTTTAACTTATGGTATCCCAAAGCAGATGCACGGTTATCCACCAGGATTTCCCGCACTTCACGGTAAGGCAGCCGGTAGCCGTTATAACGGGAGGCCGTGTCAACCTGTACAACGGCATCCGTATCCAGATACAAAACCCGTCCGCCCAAAGACTGAGCCCGCTCCAACAAGAGCGCATACAAACTTTCCACATCCTGCTGCTGCAGGATCTGGCCCGCCTCCAAAGCAAGGCGCACAGTGTCCTCCACCTGCTCCGTAGTACGCTGATTGACCTGAAAATCCTCTACAATGCTGGTAACCGTGGCGCTTACCGCCACAAACGCCAAAATGAGCACAATCAGATAGATGGCTACAATCCGGAAGCGGATTGAGCCAAAAAACCTACGCATGCGCAAAATAGTAGCCCACCCCCCATTTGGTCAGGATATATTTGGGCTTGGCAGAGTCAGGCTCAATCTTTTCCCGCAGCCGGCGGATATGTACATCTACCGTGCGGAAATCCCCCAAATAGTCGTATCCCCAAATGGTTTCCAGCAATTCCTCCCGGGAAAACACCCGGCCCGGATTTGACATAAACAGCTGCAGCAAATCAAATTCTTTTACGGTAAGGTTCACATCCTCCCCTTCCGCTTTTACAATGCGGGTTTGCGGGTCCAGCATCAGTCCCCCTCCCGTAAGCTGCTGCCGTTCTGGCGCTTTGCGTCCGCCAGCCCGCCGCAGAATGCTTTTAATACGGGCTTTTACCTCCAGGATGTTAAAGGGTTTGGTCATATAATCGTCCGCGCCATACTCAAGGCCCAGGATTTTATCCATATCCTCCCCTTTGGCGGTGAGCATAATGATGGGCACATCACAATTTTCTCCCCGGGCCCGCTGGCACACCTCTATGCCGGAAAGTTTGGGCAGCATAACATCCAACAACACCAGGTCATACGGCTCGCGGAGGATTTTTTCAAGCGCTTCTTCCCCATCAACCGCCTGATCAATTTCATACCCCTCCTGTTGCAACGAAAAGCGCAGGCCTTTGATGATTAAAGGCTCGTCATCCACCAAAAGAATGCGTATGGCCATTTTTGATCCTCCCTGTAGCAAGCTGTCAGGAATGCCATTGAGCAGCATACCTGGCTTAACCGTCATTATAATATTGTAAGTATACCATATTCCCAGGATTTTGTGCGGCTGTTTATATGGATTTTCCGTGAATAATACGGAAAGCTTCCACATTTTTCACAGGATGCTCTATACAAAATCCCGCCGCTTTTGTTATACTGTTATGTGGTTTACTGTATGCTTTGCCGTATAACCAGGCTTGCGCATAAAGGGCGTTAAAATAACGTCTTGCACAAATCACCGAAAAATAAGGGTGTTGGGGAATATCCGTAACCCCCTTTTCGTTCGGTTGGAAGGACGGAATGATTTTGAAGAAATTCGTTTGCACATTACTTGCAATGTTGATGTTTTTAGGGTGCTCTGCTTCCGCTTTGGCGGCTTTTGACCCCGAAACCAGCGAACTGAGCACGAAGTATGTGGTGTTGATGGAAGCCAATTCCGGCGCCATTTTGTATGAAAAAAATGCGGATGAAACCGCTTACCCTGCCAGCACCACGAAAATCATGACCGCTATCGTTGCCCTGGAAAACGGCGACCTGGAGCAGGAAGTCACTGTAGGGGAAGAAGTGTGGCGCGGGTTTGGAGAAAAAAGCTCCCTGATGGGCCTTTCTGAGGGGGAAACTGTAACGCTGCGCGACCTGCTTTACGGGCTCATGCTGGTATCCGGGAACGACGCCGCAGCGGCGATCGCAGTGCACATAGGCGGCTCCATTTCAGGGTTTGCCGATATGATGAACGCCAAAGCCGCAGCCATCGGCATGACGGGATCTCACTTTGTAAACCCCCATGGGGTGCATAAAGAGGATGCCCATAATACCGTTACCGCCAGAGACATGGCCGTTCTAACCCGTTATTGCCTCACACAGTCTCCCAAATCCCAGGATTTCCGTGCGATTGTGAAGCGCGGCTCCTACGATGTTGCCGCAACAAACCGTAACAGCAGCGGCTATCATTTGGAAAACAGCAACAAGCTGGTATATACCAGAGAGAGCAATAAGGACAAGGAATCGTTTGAATATTCCGGCGCGATCGGCGTTAAAACCGGAGATACCAACGCAGCAAAACGCTGCCTGGTGGCCGCGGCAGAGCGGGATACGATTACCTTGGTGGCAGTGCTTCTCTATGACGAGGATAACGATAACCGTTTCCGTGTAGCCGCTGACCTGTTCGACTATGGTTTTTCCAACTGCGCTACCTTAAGCGCCCAGGACTTGGGTTTACCTGCAACCGCGGAGGTCGTGGTTAAAAATTGCAGTTTTGACGATGCGCAGGGCGGCATGCTGGAGCTTTCCGTTGACTTAAGCGGCAAGCAAATCACTGGCCTGAAAAGCAGATTAGAGCAGATAAAGAACGATGTTTCCAATATCAGTACCACCGTTACCACCAACGGAGAGTTGACCGCTCCAGTGGAAGAAGGGGCAAGCGTAGCTACGGTTGCGTATCAGTATAACGGAGAGACGCTGTTTACCGCAGACGCTTATGCGACCCGCAGCGTCATGGCCATGAGCGGCGGCGTTGTCACCACGCCCGATGGCGCCAATGACCTGATGGAAGCTAATATGCGCTCCACCAACCCTGGCAGCCCTTGGCTGTTTTGGATATTGGTGATCGTGGCGATACTGATTATCATATTCATTATACGGCTGTTGCTGCTGCGCAGACGTTCCCGGCGCAGGCGTTCCCGGCGCAGCTATGTTTACCGCGGCAGAAGATAGGAGATTGTTATGCCTAAGAAAACTGGCGTGAAAGTGTTGGCGCAAAACCGAAAGGCGCGGCACGAATATTTTATTGAGGATACTTATGAATGCGGCCTGGCGTTGGTAGGCACTGAGGTAAAGTCCATGCGCGCCGGCAAGGTAAACCTGAAAGATAGTTATGCCATGGTAAAAAACGGAGAAATCTTCGTCCTTGGTATGCATGTGAGCCCTTATGAACAAGGCAACATTTATAATGTAGATCCATTCCGGCCCCGCAAGCTGCTGCTGCACCGCCGGGAAATCAATCGGCTGCAAGGCCTCCAGCAGGCTGACGGCATGAGTCTGATCCCATTGCAGCTTTATTTAAAAGACGGCCGGGTAAAATTGGAGCTGGCAGTAGCAAAGGGCAAAAAGCTTTACGATAAGCGCCATGACATTGCCGCCCGGGACAGCAAGCGGGAAATGGAACGGAATTTCAAAGATTTTAACCGATAGATTTTTTCATTTTACCAAGGAGGAACGTTTATGAAGTCATTACCATTCAGCAAGGCGCAATTGGAAACGATTGTAGCCCAATATCCTACGCCATTTCATATTTATGATGAAAAAGCCATATTGGATAATCTGAAGCGGCTGCAATCCGCCTTTTCCTGGAATGAAGGATTCCGGGAATATTTTGCTGTGAAAGCAGAGCCCAACCCTGTGATCATGCAATTGCTCCATCAGGCCGGCGCCGGAATGGACTGTTCTTCCATGACAGAGCTGATGCTTTGCCAGGCAGTAGGAATTACAGGCGAGAACATCATGTTTTCCTCCAACGACACCCCCGCAGAAGAATATCATTATGCCCGGGAGTTGAAGGCAATCGTCAATCTGGACGACATTACCCATATCCCCTTTTTGCAACGCAACGGAGGGATCCCGGAAACCATTTGCTGCCGCTACAATCCTGGCGGGGAGTTTCGCAGCGGCAATACCATCATGGGCAACCCCGGCGAGGCAAAATACGGTTTCACCCGTCCCCAGTTAACCGAGGGCTTCCAGCAGCTGCTGAAGCTTGGTGCAAAAAAGTTTGGTCTGCATGCATTTTTATCCAGCAATACCACGGACCCGGACTATTATCCTGCACTCGCCCGCACTTTGTTTGAAACGGCAGTAGAACTGCACCAGGAAACCGGCGCAGAAATCACCTTTATTAACCTTTCCGGCGGCATTGGTATCCCCTACCTGCCAGACGAAGCGGCTGCAGATATTGAAAAAATCGCCCAAGGCGTTAAACAGGCTTATGAAGAAACCATTGTGCCTGCCGGCATGAAAGTTTCCATTTTCACCGAGTTGGGCCGTTATATCACCGGCCCGTACGGATATTTGGTGACCACCTGTTTGCATCACAAGCATACCCATAAGGAATATGTTGGGTTAGACGCCTGTGCTGCCAACCTGATGCGCCCGGCTATGTATGGCGCTTATCACCACATTACAATCGCGGGCAAGGAAAACGCCCCTTGCGATCATGTATATGATGTAACCGGCTCCCTGTGCGAGAATAACGACAAATTCGCTATCGACCGTAAATTACCCCGGGTTGATATTGGAGATCTGGTGATTATTCATGATACCGGCGCACACGGCTTCTCCATGGGATACAATTACAATGGGCGGCTGCGCTCGGCAGAGGTGCTGCTCAAGCCCGATGGCTCCACCCAGCTTATCCGCAGGGCGGAAACCCCGCAGGATTACTTTGCTACTTTTGATTTCCTGCATTTGTTTGATTAATTTTCAAACTTTCCCAGCACACTTGGCCGTGCGTCTCGTTGACAATCCACGGGACGCGCGGTATACTTTCCATATGTAATAGCGTCTTGCACGCACCCTGGGGATGAAAATGGTTTCGACGGGGATCGCAGAAGCAGGATAAGCGAGCCGAAGTTCCGCGCTTCGTTAAAAGCGGATCAGAAAGAATAACTGAGAAAACTAATTACGTACCCGTCGCTGCTTAAGCAGTGACCGTTCGGCTCCGGAGGCCTACGGCCGGTACCCGGGCGTCATCATCGTAGGGAACCAGCCCGCATAAGCTTTGCCGCGGGTGGGATTTTATGAAGCTACTCTAGCGTTGACCCTGCCAATGGGGGCTGCGTGGAGGGAATGTTAAAACATTGGATACGCTCGTAGAAAGTCGTGTGGATGGATTTTCGGACGGGAGTTCGACTCTCCCCATCTCCACCAAAGCAATCAAATCCGAACCTATCACCTATCGGTATTGGGTTCGGATTTATTGTTTATATCGCAGAAATTGAAGATTGGTAAACACAAAAACGGGAGGATTACCGAGTATGGCAATCCTCCCGTTGTCTTTATGTAGTGCTGCTTTTCTCGGCGTCTTTCTTCTCTTTCCATTCGGTGAAAGCCCGCTTACCTTCGTCGCTTTCGTAATACTTCTGAATGACTGGCAGAAGACTTCTTGCCAAGGATTCATATACAAACTCCGGAACTTTGGCAGTGTCAATTTCGTTTATCTCATTTGTTTTCCTTTTATCCATTCTGTCCCTCCCTTTACGGCGCACAGGCGTGTTTTTCGCTGTGGATGAGTAAAGATATGCCCATCGGCATTTGCGTCGATTGTGAGGCATAAAGTCTATGATTTTCGACCTTTATCCTGACAGTATTTCGCCCGTCTTCTTTGGCTGGATCAGCTTTGCACTGGACGGGTAATTG
>JAEXFV010000193.1 GCA_023451115.1 Bacillota bacterium | reverse complement strand
GTCTTTCCCCATCATGCCCCATTGTTGCCCGGGCAAAGGTGAAATATCTACTGAAAATTGGGATTTTTCGAGCCCTAAATCCTTTAGCTGCGCCAATAACTGATTTTGTAAAACCAAGGCAGCACTTTTTCGCGCTTTTGTTAAATCGGCAGCCAAAACATCATATGCATGTTGAAGGGCCGCCTGTTCTTTTTGTAGCTTTGCGCGCATTGCATCGCTCTGCTGCAATTCATCCAATTCCTTAGCAATCGTATCTCGAAATTCCAGTATACCGTCTACCGTATCCCCATATTTATGCTTTAAGGTGTGAATGCAATCCAGGCGCGCCTCCACATTTTCCAGCAAACCCGGCTGAAATTCAAAATTGCTTTTAAAATCCCGCAAAGAGAATGCCACGTCTTCCAATGAATAATAGGCTTCCTGGAGGCGGGATAAAGCAGCAGCATAGTCTTCGTGCATATTGGATATCGCTTCCATAGCGTGTACTGCGCTGCCAGTTTGGATAAGGGCACTCCCTTCTTCTCCTGCCAGCAAAGCATAACTTTGTTCTAAAGCTGACAGGATAGATTGGGCATTCGATAATAGCGTATGCTGCGCGATAAGCGCTTCTTCTTCTCCTTTGCGCAATTCAGCACGATCAATTTCATCTAGTTGATATTGCAGCATATCCAACCGACGCAACCGCTCCTGTTCTGAGGGGAAACCAGACGTTAGTTTTTTAGAAACTTCAGATAGCTGATGGTAACGGCCTTGCAAGGCTTCTTTTATCGGAGCAATCTGTTGCATCCCAAACGCATCCAGATAGGCGATGTGCCGGCTTGGTTCCAAAAGGGATTGATGTTCATGTTGCCCATGAACATCCACCAAAAGATCTGTAATGCTTTTTAATGCTCCCAGCGTAACCAAAGTGCCGTTTATTCGGCAAATATTCTTCCCGTTAATGGTTAATTCCCGTGCAAGAATGAGCGGCTCATCTTCTTCCAATACAATACCGATATCCTCTAAGCTAGCATATACCTCAGGAAGATTTGCAATATCAAACTCCGCTTCTACGGCTGCTTTTCTTTCACCAGTCTTTATTAGATCACGATTTGCCCGCTCTCCCAGCACAAAGTTAATCGCATCAATGATGATGGATTTTCCTGCGCCGGTTTCCCCCGTTAAGACATGAAAGCCCGGGCCAAATGTCAGCTCCAGGGCTTCAATCAGTGCAATATTTTTAATATATAACCGTTGTAGCACATTCAACCCCCTGCAAATGAACCCTTTATCAGGCAGCCTCTTTTTATTTTAGCATAGCCTGAAAACGCTTAATCATTTCTGGAACCATCTTGCTGTCTTTAACGGCAATAAATATGGTATTATCCCCTGCGATTGTTCCTGCAATTTCATTCCATTTCATAGAATCTACCGCTTCTGCTGCGGCATTTGCGCTGCCAGAAATGGTTTTGATAACAATAATATGTCCCGCTACCGTTATGCTGACTACAGACTGAGAAAAAATGCGGATAAAGCGTTCCTGCAAGCCCGCTTCTGCCTTATCAACCGTTGCGTATTTATAGGTTCCATCATCAGAGAGCGCCTTAATAAGCCGGAGTTCTTTAATATCCCGGGATACGGTAGCCTGTGTCACAACATAATTATGCCGACGCAAATGCTCTGCAAGTTCGTCTTGCGTTTCAATGTTGTATTGCTCAATGAGTTCCAGTATCATCGCGTGTCTTGCAGCTTTCATTTGCGTTCTCCCCTGCTTGTGAAATTAATTATAATGCCATTTAACTAAGCTTTTTACGCATCAGCGTATAAAGATTTTGTTCTATTACCCTCACAAAGCGTACGCTTTTGGAGGAGCGAGTGATACGCAGGCTATCATGCTCCTCTAGCTCTGCAACAAATCGGCCATCCGCATATAAGCTGCCCTCGCTCAGCATACGAAAGGCAAGATCAGCATCCGCTGCTGCAACAATAGGCCGCATGTACAAAGAATGGGGACAAACCGGAGTCACGATTGCAACATCCAAACCGGGAGCGATTACCGGCCCACCGGCAGAAATGGAATAACCGGTTGCGCCCGTTGGCGTGCTGACAATGAGCCCATCACAAAACACGGATCCGGCGTCAATGCCGTTAATTTCCATTCCAATATAGGCCACACCGGAAAAAGAGCGTTTATACAACAGCAAATCATTTAAACAATTCTGGGCCACAGCTACGCCATTCACCCAGCAGTCCAAGGTCATCCGCTGATCATAATAGGCTTTGGCGTTTTTCAACTCATCCAAAGCCCAGCCAAATTGTTCGGGAGAAATTTCGCTTAAAAAGCCTACCCTTCCCAAGTTTACCCCTAGAATAGGAATATCATAAAAGGCGGCGCAACTGGCGGCTTTCAAAATTGTACCATCTCCGCCGATGACAACCAAAAGCTCCACATCCGCAATGCAGGAACAATCCAATGTTTCCATTGAAAAGCGCTTGCAACCATAGCCCTTTTCCTGCGCGATATTCATCGCGTCAACGCATGCATTCACCGCTTCCGGCTTTTGTGGATTGGCCACAAAAGCAATCTGGGAGATTAACATAAGTGCTCCATTCCATCCATACCAATAAAGACTACTGTGATGGATACCAACAAGGCCTAAATCAAAGCAAGGCGTGTCCCCTCTATACATTCATGCAATTTTGTGCATAGACAGAGTCAACCATATTGTCATTATACGCGTAAGCTATCTTTGTTTCAAGAAAAAATCATTGCATATCATACAGCATTATGCATTTTTTACTAATAAACTGGTAAAATGCTTTTTATGGGAAGCTATGCTTTATCCATTTGCAAGTGTGCAGCTTCCACTATGCGGGCAACATCTACGATATTCTGTGCCGCAGCGTGCGACAGTGCTGCATCAGGCTTTTGCAACAACATTAAGAATTCGATATTACCCTTTGGCCCTTTGATTGGCGAAAAGGATAATCCTCCAATCATAAATCCAAGTTCCTGAGAGAACGTTAATATGGATTCACATACGGAAATATGTGTAGCCTTTTCTCTCACAACGCCATGTTTGCCAACTTGGCCGCGCCCCGCTTCAAATTGGGGTTTGATCAGGGCTACCGTATGGGCGCCAGGTAACAGGCAAGGCAATAGGGCGGGTAAAATGAGCCGGAGCGAAATAAACGAAACATCAATGGAAGCAAACCCAATGCTCTTTTCAAACCAGTCCGGCTGCATATTTCTGGCATTGGTGCGCTCCATTACCGTTACGCGAGGGTCGTTACGAAGTTTCCAGTCCAATTGTCCGTAGCCCACATCAATAGCGTAAACGTGACTTGCTCCATGCTGCAACATGCAGTCGGTAAAGCCACCCGTAGAGGCTCCAACGTCTGCACAAACGCTTCCCTGTAAATCAAGGGCAAATTCGGTTACCGCTTTTTGCAATTTTAAACCGCCACGGCTTACAAAAGGAACGGGGTCCTCTTTAACCGTGATAACAGCGTCTTCTTTTAATTGAATGCCGGGTTTATCCGCGCGCTCACCATTAATCAATACCTCGCCGGCCATTATCATAGCCCGTGCTCTCTCCCGGCTGGACGCCAAGCCCAACTCCGCCATACATACATCTAATCTCATCTGGATACCTCTTTAAATTGCGAAAAGCTTTGTTGAATTTGTTCCGGGGACAACCCGCACCACTCCTGCTGCTGCACGATTGGGCCTTGCGGAATAGGATGATTGGGAATTCCCAAAGAACGCACCCATATAGGGGATTGAGAAAAATAAGCGGCAATTTGCTGGCCCATCCCTCCGGTTACAATGCCGTCTTCCAAAGTAAAAATTCCTTTGGTATGCTCTTTTAACGCATCCATCAGCCCATAATCCAATGGCGCCAATGTTCTGGCGTTGATAAGGCCGGCGTCTTCTTTGTGCGCCAGTGCCAATGCGGGTTCAACC
>JAEXFV010000168.1 GCA_023451115.1 Bacillota bacterium | reverse complement strand
TGGCGGGGCTGCTGGGGGTGGCGGAGGCGGAGGCGGACAAAACGCAGGCTCTGGATCCGGCGGCGGACAAGGCACGCCCATGGCCTGGGAAAGCTCCATCAGCTCCTGGGGCCGCAAGAAGGGGCGCATCGCCGCCACAAAGGCCCGCACGCCTTGCATCCCCTGTTCCTGACGGATAGAACGGCCCAATGCTGCCGCTTCCGTTACAATAGAACAGGTTGTCGGCGCAGCATATGCCTCCGACGGATTTTTCTGGGGCAGTGATTGCGGCGCGTATCGTGGCATGGCAAAACCTCCTTTGTTTCCTCTACCCATATACTATGCCGCTCAACGCCAGACGTGCACAAAGCCAATGGCCTTTGCATAGACTATCAAGAAAGCTGGTCAAAGCTCCAGGCTTTGACACAGAACTTTGCTAAAATTCCCCGCAACATCATTTGGGGGTAATATTTTCTTTTTCAGCAGGGAACTGCTTGCCTGTCTGGAATGGAACAATGGATTGGAGGTTACAACTTCATGAAAAAAAACCTTCGTGGAATGAAACAAAACTTATCCCAAGATGATCTGCAGCGCATCGCGCAGCAGGCCGATCCCACAGCTGTGCACAGTGTGCAGGAGGTAGTAGACCAATACCAGGGCAAAAGTGAAGCAGAATTGCTCCATGAGCTGCAACGAATGACTGGCTCCCAGCGAGCAACAGGAAATTTGGACGATGCCCGGATGCAGCAGATTGCAGGAATGATTTCTCCCATGCTTACGCCTGAACAGCAGCAGCGAATGGCACAAATTTTAAATAATTTAAAATAGCGGGCTTACCATCGTGTTTTCCCTCCTGTCACAAACGCCTGGTATTTTTGGCTCAGCATTCATAAAACAGGAAAAAGCACCGTAACTAATCGGGATTACAGTGCTTTTTCCTTTGTGCACCAGCAACAAAGGCAATCATAAAATGAAATTTGTTAACTGCGTGTTTTAAAAAACGGTTATTCTGTCGCCGCGAACAGGCCTTGCCAAATTGCAGTTTCCAATGCGGGAAGTTCCGCTGCCTGCCCGCTTTTAATTCGATAATCCACATCGCAAAAGGCCCTTACCGCTGTTTTCAGTTGTTCCTGGGAATATCGTTTTGCACCTTGCAACGCTTTTTTTGCCACAAAAGGCTTGCAGCCCATGCGGGCAGCCATCTCTTTTTCCCCTTTGATTCCCGCCGTCAGCAGCAGCTTAGCGCTAAGCATTTGCCTGCATTGCCCCGCCAGCAGAGCCGCAGCTGGGATAGGGCTGCTGGCCCGCTCCCGCAGTATGCCGTAAAGCGCCTGGAGGCCCTGTTTTTTTCGTCCTGCCATCAAATCGTCTAAAATATCGAACAACCGGTATTCTATGTTGCGGCTGACGCAGTTTTCCAGTATTTCCCGGGTAATTTCCTCTTTTTCTCCCAGATAATCCCCCGCTTTGGTCAACTCCTGATATAATGTGGACACATCCGTGCCCACCATCTCCACCAGATGCCGGGCTACCGGAGGCTGCAAAATTTTTCTCATTTTTCGTGCCTGTTGTAAAGCCCACCGCGCGGCTTCCTGTTCGCTCAGTGGATCAAACGATACATCCCTGCCCATCTTTTTCATTGTTTGGGCCAGGCTGCTGCGGCCATCCACTTTACCGGCTCGATAAAACAGCAGCACCGTGGTATCCGGAACGCTGGGCAAATACTCACAAAACGCCTTTTCTTCCCCCGACGCCCAGTCCCTGCAAATCACCACCCTGCGTTCTGCAAAAAAAGGCAGCGTCTCACAGGCAGCTTTTAATGTTCCTGCATCCGGCGTTTCCAGGGTTTGCACATTGAAATCCCGGGCCACTGCCTCTACCCCGTTCACCACCTGGCTCAAAGCGCTGTGTTTTACATATTCCTCCACGCCATGAAACAGATAAGCGCCCTGCAGCGTTCCATTTTTCATGATTGCAAAAAAAGCAGTATGGTCCATAACCTCTCCTATTAAGGCAGCGTAAGCCACCGGCTTTGGCATAGCGCTTTACTAAATCCCTGCCGTTTGCTATTCCAGGGATGCGGGAAAACTACCCATCTTTCATCAGTATATCATAATGGTTGTCCCTTCCATATGGCTGAATTTGCAGTTGCCCGTTTTTCAGCCATAAACGCAACTGCCCAGTCCGCTCCAGGGGATATTGCCAATTGTCCTGCCAGAGCGCGCCCTGCCGTAACCCCAGCAAATATTCTCCCAGCTGAATTTGCACGCCCTGCGCCCCGCATTCCGTTTGGGGGGCATGTTCCAAACCATGATAAAGCCGGTACCCCTGCACCGCAGCATTTTCCAGCCCCTGCGCACTCCCCACAAAATAATCGCTGTTGGCAGTATGGATATGGGCAACATAGCCCTGCGGTACCGCCAGCACCGTTACCATGTTTTGCGGCAACGTCCAGCGTGGGAGCATCCAGCAAAGAAGCCCGGCAATCAGAAAAATGCCTCCAAGTTTTAAACGCACCTCCCGCTTGGCCATGCAATAGCGGGAAAGCCAGGTGTATCCCCCAAAGAGCAGCAAGCAGGCCCATATAGTTGGTGCAGGCAAAGTCAGCGCTGTCGCTTGGGAGGCAAACGCTGCAACCGCCTGGGTCAGCGCCAAAATCGTCCTGCCCAGCATTCCCACCAACCGCCCCAGGGGCTCAAATATTCCATAACATAGGACTGCGGCTAATGTGGGCAGCAAAGCCAGACCTGTCAACGGCACCACCAGTAGATTGGCCAGTAGGCCAAACAGCGGAACCCGCTGAAAAAACGCCGCTGTAACCCCCAGAGTACCTGCCTGTGCGCTTAACGTTAAGGCTAACCCATCCCCTAGGGCTCCCAGCCTTTGCAGGCAGGCCCGCAAAGGGTCGTTTAACAGCAATATCCCCAACACGGCACAAAAAGAAAGCAGAAAGCCTGCTGTAAACAATAAGAAAGGATGATACAACAGGAGAAGCAGCCAGGCAAACGCCAACGCGCTTAGCGAATCGTTGCGCCTGCCCAGTGCCTGGCCTGCCAGCAGGCACAACGTCATGATGCTGGCGCGCACTGTAGAAGGGGCGAACGCGCAAAGCGCGCAATAGCAAAGGAGGAAACCCGCCGTACATCCTAACCGCAATTTGGCGCTGCGGTTACGCAAAAGCCACAGCACGCCTGCCGCCAACAGGGAAACATGCAGCCCCGACACCGCCAGCAGATGAGATAACCCCGCCCCGCGGAAATCCTCTATCATCTCCTGGGAGATACCCCCTTTTTCTCCTAGCAGCATACCTGCCGCCAATGCGCCGGTCTCTTCTCCATAGAGGCTGTAAAGCGCGTTGGTAACCCATGTCCGCACGCCAAGTAGCACGCCGTAGCAATCTGTTTTCCCCGGTACAAGCTTTACCGCTTCCAGCGCAGCGCCATTGCAAATAATGCCCTGGCTCCATCCGTATACTCTCTGGTCAAATCCCCCATCGTTACGTGCCCCCACCGGCAAGGATAAACTGGCTCGGGCTGCCACCCAATCTCCATATTCCGGCGGTTGGGGCAGCAACCGCTCTGATACGGTAAGCGATACCTTGCCGTCCAGCCGGTTTCCATCCTTTGTAGCTTGATCCAGCGTGAGCAGATACCCCTTGGAAACGCTTTGCGGCAGCTGGGCAATCCTGCCGGAAAGCAAACAACTTTCGGCCGGTTGGGGGAGGTTGGGGTAGGCCAGCTGTATTCGTGCCACCCCAACGCCCAATGCAAAAAGCAACAGGAAAAGCGTTTTAAAGGAAAAGAGCCAGGCAACGATACCCAGCAACACAAAAATAGCCGCAACGCCCCATCCCCAAGGGCCAATCCATATCCGGCCCAAAGCAATGCCGCATCCAAGCCCAAGGGCCGCAATGGCAAAAGGGCGGTAGTGAAATAGCATTTTTCCCCGAGCCTGAGGCGACAAATGCCCCTTCATGCCAGCAGAAAAGAGACGACCAGCTCTCCGTCCCAGGTCAACATGGCAGAGAACTCGCCTCCATCCTCCTGAAAAGTTACGGTTTCTTGCACCTCACGTGCCCTGCATGCTGCGTCCGTCCACTGCCGCAATACGGCAAAAGGAACCCTGTCGCCGGCAATGGCGCTGATTAACGCCGGTAATGCGGCCTCCAGGTCCTCCTTTTCACCTGCCCATTGTTCCAGCTGGCGTTGAAAAATATACTGTTCCAAATGTAAAGCGTCATTGGGGAGCTTATCCACACCAACATAAGGGCAAGTCAGGGTAAAACCCGTCACATATCCATCCGAAAGGGACAGCTGTAGCGCATAACCTTTTTCTTTTCCCTGGGGATATAGTGTATAGGCATGGGCGTCCGCATCATCCCCAAAGAGAAGCAGCCCCGCCTCCTCCATGCGGTACAGTGCCACACTTTCCCGCACGCCAAGCGGCAGCGCTGCGGGGGGCTGGGGTGTTGCTGCGGCTTCTTCCCACCGCAATTGCACTGCTGTTTGCTGCGGCGCGGACTCCAGCGCTATTACGGCATAAATCACTGCCCCAATCATCACCAATGCTGCGATGGCAACCAGCTTACGCAGTTGACCTTCCCCCTGCCTTCCCATATGCTCCCCTTCATTATTCCATTTTGCTTAAAAGGATTTTGTCGCTTTTTGCTATATATTGTCAGTATAGTACAAAACCAAAGGCAAGTACAATGGATTTTCCCATATACCCAGCCCTTCCTCTGTAAAATATATTGTGTATTTCTCCTGCCCTGCCTTGACATAGATGGAAAAAGGAGTATAATTATGGCCATATAAATTGTATACACGCATACATGGGTACATGGGTACATCTTTAAAAATTTGGTATCAGGAGGCTGTTATGAGCAAAATCATATTTAATACCCATAGCAATCTGTTACAGGAAAACTATTACACCTATTCCGTGCAGGATGTGGCGGAGCCTAACCTGTTTCCAGAACTGTTTGATTATGACCAGGTACCGAAAGTTGCCTTTAACCATCGGGTTGTGCCTATGAGTATGCCCAGCGAAATCTGGATTACCGACACCACCTTCCGGGATGGCCAGCAATCCCGCGCGCCTTTTACGCCAGAGCAAATTACAACGCTATTCCGTATGCTCAACCGCTTAGGCGGGCCCCGGGGCATCATCCGCCAAAGCGAATTCTTCGTCTATTCGGAAAACGACCGTAAGGCTTTGCTGCAATGCATGGGGATGGGATTTGCATTCCCTGAGGTTACCACATGGATCCGCGCCACTGAAAAGGATTTTGAACTGGTAAAAAGCATCGGCGTAAAGGAAACCGGCATTTTAGTGAGTTGCTCGGATTATCATATTTTTAATAAGATGAAGCTCACCCGTCAGCAGGCCATTGACAAATACCTGTCCATCGTAAAAATGGCGTTGGATCGCGGCATCCGTCCCCGCTGCCATTTTGAGGATATCACCCGCGCTGATTTTTACGGTTTTGTGGTGCCTTTTGCGCATGCTTTGGAACGTCTGAGCGAAGAGGCAGGGATCCCCATCAAAATCCGTTGTTGCGACACCATGGGCCTTGGCGTGGCGTACCCTGGAGTTTCCCTGCCCCGCAGCGTGCAGGGCATTATCTATGGCCTGCGGCAATACGCCAATTTAGGCAGCGATATGTTAGAGTGGCACGGCCATAATGATTTTTATAAAGCAGTGACCAATGCAGCCTCCGCCTGGCTTTACGGTTGCTCCGCTGTAAACTGCTCCCTGCTGGGTATTGGGGAACGTACAGGCAATTGCCCACTGGAGGGTATGGTGATGGAATACTGTTCTTTGCGCGGCACTACCGATGGCATGGATCTTTCCGTAATCACGGAAATTGCCGACTATTTCGAAAAAGAAATCGGCTATGCCATCCCTCCCCGCACTCCCTTCATGGGCAGCGAATTTAACGTAACCCGTGCGGGAATCCATGCAGACGGCTTATTAAAGGATGAGCGGATTTATAATATCTTTGACACTGCAAAACTGTTAAACCGCCCAGCCCGGGTACTGGTAGACGCCCATAGCGGCCTGGCTGGCATCGCGCACTGGATGAACGGCTATTATCAGTTGACTGGAGAAAAGGCCGTTTCCAAGAGCAGCCCTCTGGTAGCGGCCATAAAAAGCGAGGTGGATGCCCAATACGTCGCTGGGCGCACCACCACCATGGGCGACCATGAGCTGGATGAAATTTGCCTGCATTGCCGGGAGGCGCTGCACCTGGCATAACCCGCTGCCCTTAAAATGCCACGGTTTCCATAAAAAGAATGTGATTTAAACGTGGCAATCCATGTTTGTGCTTGCTGCGCTGGTTGCAAAAGGGTATAATAAGAAAAAAGGTTTTCAAAGCGGTGGCTTTGGCGCCTTTCCCCAAACTCCCATTGCAAGGGAAATAAGCACCGGCGTGCGCAAGAATAAAGGAGGGATCCATCTTGATACGCGTAATTTTCGGCGAAAAAGGAGCAGGCAAGACCAAGCGCATCATCGAAATGGCCAACGAGGCGATAAAGGATAGTAAGGGCAGTATTGTATTTATTGACGATGACAATCAGTACATGTTTGATTTAAAACATGAAATCCGATTTGTAGATGCTTCCGATTTTGAGATCGACGGTCCGAAAATGTTTTACGGATTTTTGTGCGGCATTGCAGCCCAGGATTTTGATCTGGAGTATCTCTTTATCGACGGGTTTCTCAAGATCGTGCACCACGACTTGAGTACATTGGAAGGCTTGTTTGAGCATTTGAAGCGTTTCGCCGAAAAATGTGATGTTAAGGTGGTTATCAGCATCAGCGGCAATCCTGAGAACATCCCCGCCTATTTGCAGGAATATGTAGTATAGTGGCTTTCACTTTAGGGCCAGGGCGTGTTCGTCCTGGCCTTGATTTTTCTGGGAGGAATGTTTATCATGCAATATTTAAGCACCCGTGGTAGCGCCAGCGTTACTGCTGCTCAAGCGGTTGTGCAGGGGATTTGCCCTGCCGGCGGCCTGTATGTCCCAGCGTCTTATCCCCAGCTGGATCCCCTCACCCTCATCCCTTATGCGGAAAATTATCGGGAAATCGCCTGGCAAGTGATGCGCCTTTATTTCGACCAGGCCTCTGAAGACAGCTTGCGCAGCATGATTGCCCAAGCCTACGGCCCCCGCTTTGATACACGGCTCATCGCCCCGGTGCGCACCCTGAACGCTGGGGAAAGCGTGTTGGAACTTTGGCATGGCCCCACCTTAGCGTTTAAGGATATGGCTTTGCAGATGCTGCCGCACCTGATGCGCAGTTCTATGGACATCACAGGCGTAAAAGAAAAGATATATATTCTGGTCGCTACCTCCGGCGACACGGGCAAAGCCGCCCTTGAAGGCTTTTGCAATGTGCCCGGCACCTGCATTCAGGTATTTTATCCGGACGGCGGCGTAAGCAAAGCCCAACGTCTGCAAATGGTAACCCAACAAGGAGACAATGTGTTTGTGTGCGCTGTAAAGGGCAATTTTGACGATGCCCAAACCGGCGTAAAAAAGATTTTTGCCGACCCTTCGCTCAAAGAAGCCCTGGCCCAAAAAGGCTGCCGGCTTTCCTCTGCCAACTCCATCAACTTTGGCAGGCTGCTGCCCCAAATCGTTTATTATTTCTCGGCCTATGCGCAGGCGTGTAAGCATGGTTCCATTGCTCCCGGCGCTCAGGTAAACTTCTGCGTACCCACTGGAAACTTTGGAGATATCCTGGCGGGCTATTATGCCATGCGCATGGGATTGCCGGTGCATAAACTCATTTGCGCTTCCAACCGCAACCATGTATTGACGGACTTTTTCCGCACCGGCAGGTATGACAGCCACCGGCCGTTTTACAAGAGCATGTCCTGTTCCATCGACATCCTGGTTTCTTCCAACTTGGAACGGCTGTTATTTGATGCCGCAGACCGGAATCCGGAACGGGTATCCCGATGGATGAACGCCCTGTCCCAGCAGGGTTATTATGAAGTGGGCGAAGCGGTGCAGGCTGCCTTGGGAGACCTATTCTGGGCGGATTGGTGCGATGAGGAGGAAACCTTAAAGACCATTCACTCCCAATTCCAGGTGAGCGGCTATTTGATGGATCCCCATACCGCTGTGGCGCAAAATGTGTATCGTCGGTATGCCCACAAAACTGGAGACGCAACCCATACCATCCTGCTTTCCACCGCAAACCCCTTTAAGTTTGCCACGGATGTGCTGAGTGCCTTTGAAACCCCGGGGGATGATGATTTCCAGAATGCCGCCCGCTTAAGCACCCTTTCCGGCATGGCAGTACCTGAAGCGATTTCTGGCTTGGCTGGGCGCCCGGTACTTCACCCCAGCATTTGTGCATTGAAGGATATGCCCAAACAAGTGTTGGAAGTGCTTTAGCCGGCTGCGGCTCTAGCTCCCATGTTGGCAAAATTCTAATTATTTCAGGTAGCCCGTTGCGTTTGACACAGGCCAAAGCAAACACAAATTCCGAAACGTTAGCGATTTAGGGATTGGAAGGAGGCAACCCATGAAGCTCGCTCTCTGCCAATTGGATGTTACCACAGATAAAGCGCAAAACCTGCTCCATGCCCGGGAAATGCTTTTCCGTGCGGCAGATCAGGGCGCTGCCATCGCTGTTCTTCCTGAAATGTTCAACATTGCTTATGTGCCAAAGCTGTTTGCCGGCGTTGCAGAGCCTTGCCCTGGTGGGGAAACGGCGGATATGCTATCCCAAACTGCCAGGGAAACCGGGCTGTTTCTCATTGGCGGCTCTATCCCGGAGCTGGCATGCGATGGGATTTATAACACAAGCATGGCCTTTCACAGCAATGGGGAATATTTGGGGAAATACTGCAAAGCCCACCTGTTTGACGTGGATTTGCCCCAATCAGGTTATCGGTTTATGGAATCGGACACCATTGCCCCCGGCAATGATACCCCCTTAATGCTGGACGGCCCGCTGCGCACGGGCGTGTCCATTTGCTTTGACATCCGTTTCCCGGAATGGGCCCGCTTTGCCATGGATGCGGGAGCGGATCTTTTTGCACTGCCAGCAGCCTTTTCCAGAGCTACTGGCCCGCGCCACTGGTCTTTGCTGGTGCGTGCCCGGGCGCTGGATAACCAATTCTTTGTGGCAGGTGTGTCTCCCGCGCAATCCCGGAGCGCTTACGGCCACTCCATGGTGGCCGCGCCAGACGGCCGTATCCTGCACGATTGCGGGGAAGAGCCTGGCGTTGCCGTAGTGGAGTTGGACTTATCCCTGTTGGAAGAGATGCGTCAGAGCATCCCTGTAGCAAAAGCCCGCCGCAAAGGCCTTTCTTCTTTGTAAAAGCAATAGGCTTTCACCTAAAGTGGAGCAAATATTGTCAATACATCGTTTATTTTTCCGAAATATGGCGTTGCAGTGGTGCAGCGCCATACTTTTTGTAATAAATATACTGTGCTGTATTTGACGCAGCCGGATAAAGCTGATAAAATCTGGATATGCGCAATGGCGCGGGTTACATCCGCGCACAAGCCGATGGAGGAAATTTTATGAAATCCTGGATACGAACCGCATTATATTATGCGGCGGCGGTGATCATTACGGCTGCGGTAAGCGTAGGACTTACGGTAATGATCATCAACCAGCAGCGGGGAGACCGGGTAGTTCTCTCCCTGGAAGAATATCGCAGCCTCAGCGAATTGGCTCCTGTAGGGGAGTTGGCGGATATGATCCAGCAATATCATCCCGAAGAAGAGCTCAGCCGGCAGCAGCTTTTGGAAGGGGCGTTAACCGGTATGTTGGCTGTTACCGGGGATCCTTATGCAACTTACTACTCTGCAGACGCTTATGAGTCTTATTTAACGCAACTGGGCGGAAAGTATCATGGCATTGGCGCGCTGGTAGGCCAGCCCAGTGCAGGCGAAGCCGGCGCTGCGGTACTGAAAGTTTATGCCAACAGCCCCGCGCAAGCGGGTGGGCTTCAGCCTGGAGACGTGATCACCGCGATCGACGGCCAAGGGCTGCAAGGGCTGAGTTTAACCGAAATATCTCAGATGATGGAGGGCGAAATTGGCACTACCGTTGTGTTAAGCGTTGAGCGGGGCGGCCAGCCCCTTTCCTTTACTTTGGAACGGCAATCCGGGAACACCCGCCGTGTGGAAGATGGTAAGTTGTTCAAGGAAAACACCGGCTATATCCGCATCGATATGTTTACAGGCAATTGTGTAGAGGAATTTCGCGAAGCGCTGTTGGATTTGACGGATCGTAAAATGCGCAGCCTGGTAATTGATTTGCGCAATAACCCTGGCGGAGAGCTGGAAAAAGTGGTAGCAATGGCTGACCTCATTTTGGGAGAAGGGGCAATCGTTACGGTAGAAAGCCCAAATGGTTCCAAGGAAGACTACCGTTCGGATGCAAAAGGAATCAGCGTGCCGCTGGCAGTGCTGGTAAACGAGCAGAGCGCTTCCGCCAGCGAAATCTTTGCCGGCGCCATTCAAGACAATGGCGCAGGTATCATCGTGGGCACCGCCACTTTTGGAAAAGGCACGGTGCAATCCACCCAGCAGCTCAAAACCAACCAGGGCTGGGTAAAAATGACTACCGCCTCCTATACCTTGCCCAGTGGTAAAAATATTGATGGAACCGGGATCCAGCCGGACATTGCCATTGACCTTGCGGATGAGTTAAAAGACGTTTCCATTGACCAAATTGAACAGGATGACGACGCGCAGCTTTGGGCTGCTTTGGATGAGGTGCGCGCCCAGGCGGATGCCAAAGAGTAGGCGTGGCCTTCTCCTCGTCAGCACAGGACCATCGATCATTGTTTCAGCAGAACAACAGGAGGGATTCACTATGAACATAACGGATATGGAATATGCGCAACTGGTACAGGAAGGAATGGCCGCACTTTCCCATGGCGGGGCCTTTCTGATGAGCGGAACATCTTCCCCAAACCCCATGACCATTGGCTGGTGCCAGTGGGGCAGAATTTGGAACGAGCCTATTTGTACGGTTTTTGTACGCCCCAGCCGGTATTCCCACCAAAATATGGAACAGGAAGGGTATTTTACCGTATCCATTCCTTGCGGCGGGGCTATGAAGGAAGCTTTGGGCTATTGTGGCCGGGTTTCCGGCAGAGAGGAAAACAAGCTGCAAGCGCTGGGGCTCTCCGTCCTTCCCGCTCAGGCTGGCGGCGTAGGCGGCTTATCCGGTTGCAGCATCCATTTTGAGTGTCAAACGCTGATGTCCCTGCAAATGACCCAGGCCCAGTTAGAAATGCTTCCGGAGGAAGCACGCCGCTTCTACGACCCTTCCCAGCAGGCTACGCCGGACGGGGATCCGCATACCCTCTATTTCGGCCGTGTTTTGGCCGCTTATCGAGGGTAAGCAGCCTGGTAAACAACCGTTTTTATTGGCATTGATTGTAAGCAAAAGCGCGGCCCTGGGCCGCGCTTTTGAGTATCGAAAAAGTGGCCTTGGGGCCACTTTTTTGAGGATTGCAGTTTTGCCTCTCGCTTCGTTTCCAGGAGGCAAAATCCATAAAAGCCGAAAACCGAAAGGAGTTCATCCGTTCCGATGCACCTGCCGTCAGATCCGGATGGAACGTTAAGTGCTTCTGTCTTTAACAATTCCGGGTTTTTGGCAGTCTGAGCGCGGCCCTAGGGCCGCGCCTTTTGCTTAGGAATTTTCTTCACCATTGTCGGAATGCTTGATGCCATCCCGCCGGAACAGAATACTGATACCCCAAAGCCCCGCCAGACCAACCAGCGTATAGATGACCCGGGAGATCACCCCGCTCATGCCTCCAAACAGAGAACCCACCAAATCAAATTGGAACAGGCCGATGAGCCCCCAGTTGAGCGCGCCGATGATGATTAAAATCAGCGAAAGCGTATCCATATACCGTATCACTCCTTTCATTTGCCCTCTATGCGGAAGGATATGGATAGCTTGCGCAGATTGGCTCGAAGCAATACGCCTGTTTATTTCTTTTCCTCTTGTTGGGGCTTATCATAATAGCTCCCTTGGCGCAATTGGGCATGTTTTTTGCGGCTGCGTTTCACCAGCAGCACAATCACCACTGCGATCACCGCCAATATCAGCAGCACTGGCGAGGCAACCACGAGAAATACTGCCAAATTTTCAAAAAATACTGCAATGCCTGCCAGCGTATTCTGTAAGCCTTCATTGATCCGGGTGCCTATGCTATCGTCGCTGGCGGCAGCAGAGGCAGGCGCAAGCTCGCTCAGGTCAATATTCACAGTAGCGTAATCCACCAAGTCGTCCCAACGTTTGAGCTGGGTGGTCAGGCTTTCGATTTCGTAGGTCAAGCGGGAAAGCTCGGTTTCCAGCGCAATAATGTCTTCCATGGTTTCCGCTGTATCCAGCAGTTTTAAAATTCGCTCCCTTTGGCTGGTATAAACGGCAAGACGGCTTTCCGTGTCAAAATAGGACGAGGTAATGTCCTCACCGCCGGTATTTTCATAGGTCACTGTGGCAATCCCTCGGGCGTCCGCTAAAAACGCATCCATTTTTTCCTGGGGAATGCGCAGAGAAAGGTTGGCGTACCGTCCGCTGTCTCCATAATTTTCCGGTTTTTTGCCATTGACGTAAGAGGAAGAAACATAGCCCCCCATTTGATTTGTTTTTTCTTTGATATAAGCCAGATCCTGGTCAAAATTTCTGGTTTCCAGCCCCATACTGGCTGTTTTTATGATTTTGTGCCCGCCATAGCCGCCGGAAAAGTTCCCTTCTTCCTGGGCGGCCACACTGTCCCATCCGCCTGTGTCCATGGCCGTTTCCACTTCCGCCGGCTCCTCCGCATAGGCGTCCGCAGACGCAGCGGGCGCTTCCGGGGCAGACTGCGCAACCGTCATAGCGCTGCTGTTTTTGCTGGCAGACGCTGCACAACCCGCAAGCAGGCTCATTGCCAGTATCACTGCCAAAGCTACTCCAA
>JAEXFV010000180.1 GCA_023451115.1 Bacillota bacterium | reverse complement strand
AAGCTCTTCCCCCCTGGAACTACCCCGGGGGGTAGTTCGTAGGGGGGAAGGGTTTGGAATGGGGGGTAGCCTTGGGGCGTTCGTGTCCCCGCAGGAGACTTCCCTTTTCTTTTTACAAGATATCACTACTGCCTGTAACGGGGAACGCCCGTGTCCCCGCAGGGGGCTTGGGGGTTTTGCGGGGTGGGTAAGCATTGTCCCCGCAGGGGACTAACCATTTCTTTTTAGAAGATATCATTACTGCCTGTAACGGGGAACGCCCGTGTCCCCGCAGGGAACTTCCCATTTTTTGCAAAAAGCCCCACCCACACTGTGGGCAGGGCAAAAAACGATTGTCCCCAAGCCGGGGGTATAACCCGCTTACGCCATCAGCACATGATAGCGGGTGCGGATGGTCATCAGGTTCCCCTTATCCTTGCCGCTCACCAGCGTGCACGCAAGCCCGCTCTTGCCCGCCCTGCCGGTACGGCCGATCCGGTGCACATAATATTCCGGCTTATCGGGCACGTCGTAGTTGATCACCAGGTCGATGTTTTCCACATCAATGCCCCTTGCCGCCACATCCGTGGCCACAAGCACCGTGTTCTCGCCAGCGCGGAAGGCGCGCATCACCGTGTCGCGTTGGCTCTGGGACAAGTCGCCATGCAGGCAGGCGGTTTTTGTGCCGCTGGCATTTAACGCCTGGGCCAAAAGCTTCACCCGCTTTCTGGTGTTGCAAAAGATCATGGTCAACCGGGGCGAATTTTCCTGCATCATATGCTGCACCACCGGCAGCTTTGCCGGATCCTCCGCCCGGATGCATACCTGGCGCACGGTTTTTGTGGGCTGGTTGCGCACGCCGGCTTCCACCCGCTGCGGGTCGCATAAAAACTGGGCTGCAAGGGCTGTAATCTCCTTGCCCATGGTAGCGGAAAAAAGCATGGTTTGGTGCGGCTGGGTAACAAAGGATAAAATTTCCTTGATATCCGGCAAAAACCCGAAATCCAGCATCTCGTCCGCTTCATCCAGCACAGCGAAGCGTACGTTCTTCAGTTTGATTACGTTCCTGCCGATCAGGTCCTTCACCCGCCCCGGCGTGCCCACGATGATTTGCGCGCCCGCCCGGATGGCCCGGATCTGCACGCTGGCAGGCTGCCCGCCGTAAACGCTGATGATGCGCAGCTTCTTGTGTGCGGACAGGTTGCGGAACACTTCGGTTGTCTGCAGCGCAAGTTCCCGCGTGGGGCAAAGCACAATAGCCTGGGTGCGCCGGTTGTTTTCAAACACTTTTTCAATGATGGGCACAGCGAAGGCAGCGGTTTTCCCGGTGCCGGTTTGGGCAACGCCAATCAGATCCTTGCCTGAAAGCAGCAGCGGCAGCGCCTTGGCCTGGATGGGCATGGGCGTGACATACCCCGCCTTTTGCAGGGTGCGTTGCATTTCAGGTGAAAGCAATTCGGAATAGTTCATGGTATCTTCTCTTTCTGTTCCATCATTTCACAAAAAAACAAACCGTGCAAACAAGTAGTGCACGGTCTGGTTCTCATACATCTGTCCCGAAAAGCATAGGGTTTCGGGGATTTCAGTAGTGTCCCATACCAAAGCGCAGGGCTTTGGCCACTTTGTTGTCTGCTGCAGCTATTCTCATGACGGAGTAGGAACGCTCCGTTTCATGCGGCGAATGTAAATTTTCGCCAATGAGTATTTTCGATGCAACAGCTTAAGGAGTCCTTGGATTCAATAGAGCAAAACGGCAAACCCGTTTTCATGCATGATAATACTTTGTTACCTTATCATACATTTTGCACAATGTAAAGCGATTTTCTGGGAAGGCCCACATCCCTGCCTTTGGCGGAGCCGGCTTACACCCGGTTGAGCGATGCATACAGCCCCCCTGCCGCCATCAGGCTTTCGTGGGTGCCCCGCTCCTGGATCCCTTCCTCGTCGATCACAAGGATTTCATCCGCATTGCGCACCGTGGTGAGCCGGTGGGCAATCACAAGGGTGGTGCGGCCCTGGCTGAGCCTGTCGAATGCGGCTTGAATGCGGGCTTCCGTGGCGGTATCCAGGGCGCTGGTCGCCTCATCCAAAATCAGGATGGGCGGGTTTTTGAGAAAGATGCGGGCAATGGACACCCGCTGCTTCTGCCCGCCGGAGAGCATGATCCCACGCTCCCCCACCTGGGTGTCGTAGCCGTTGGGCAGGGCCATAATATCGTCGTGAATTTCCGCAGCCTTAGCCGCGGCGATGATTTCGCTTTCCGTAGCGTCGGTGCGGCCATAGCGGATGTTATCCCGGATGGACCCGGCAAACAGGAACACGTCCTGCTGCACAATGCCCACATTGGCCCGCAAAGAGTGCAGCGTGACGCAACGGATATCCTTGCCGTCAATGCGGATGGCGCCGCCGGTGGTTTCATAAAACCGGGGAATGAGGTGGCAAAGCGTGGTTTTTCCCCCGCCGGAGGGGCCCACCAGCGCCAGGGTTTTTCCTGCCGGCACGGTAAAGCTCACATGCTCCAGCACGTTGACGCCTTCGTCATAAGCGAAGGACACATCGTCAAACTGGATTTCCCCCTTCACATCCGTCAAATCCACAGCCCCCGGCGCGTCCTCAATATCCGGCCGTACATCCATCAACTCCGAAAAACGGGTGAAGCCCGCCATGCCCATGGCAAAAATCTCCATAAAGCTGGCAAGCCTGCGAATGGGCTGGATAAAGGCGGATACATACAGCGTAAAGGTGATCAAAATCACGGTGTCCAGGGCATTTAAGGAGATCAGGTAACCCCCTACTCCCAGTATCAGCACGTTGAACAGCCCCACAAAAAAGTCCATCCCGGACATGAATACGCCCATGGCCCGGTAATAAGCCCGCTTGGAGTTGACAAACATGGCGTTGCCCTGGTCGAATTTCTGGATTTCATATTTTTCGTTGGTAAAGGCTTTGGCCACCCGGGCGCCGGAAATGGAGCTTTCGATGCCGGCATTGATTTCCGCAGTGCTTTCCTTCACCTGGCGGGAGCATTCCCGCATCCGCTTGCGGCTGGCATACAGGAACCATACCATCAGCGGCATGATCACGGCCAGCACCAGCGCCAGCCGCCATTCAATACAGAACATGGCGATAAATGCGCCCGTGATGGTTAAAAGGGAGATAAACAGGTCCTCCGGGCCGTGGTGAGCCAGCTCGGTGATGTCGAACAGGTCGTTGGTCACCCGGGAAAGCAGCTTGCCTGTGCGGGTTTTGTCATAAAAGCGGAAAGGCAGGCGGGTGAGGTGGGAAAAGACGTCCCTTCGCATGTCCGCTTCCATGTGCACACCCAGCACGTGCCCCACATTGGTTACCAGGTACTGCATGCCTGCACGCAGCAGGTACAGCAAAAACGCCGCCCCCACCAACCAGAAAAAGGCGGTAAACTGCCCGGCAGGCAGCAGGGTGTGCAGCACGTACTGGCTTAAGAGCGGGTAGGATAAGTCCACCAGCGCGATGACGCTGGCGCAGGCCATATCCAGGGCAAAAATCTTTTTGTGTGGCCGGTAATAGGCAACAAACCGTTTGAGCAAATCTAATTTCGTATTCATGCATGTATCATAGCATATTTGGCCAAAAATAAACAGAAGTCTGGCAAAAGTTGGGCCCGGCCCGTTTGGCCGGGAAATATCCGGGTATTGTAACAATATCGGTGCGTCCAAACGCCCAGCAGGGGCTGGCGCGCAACATATGATTTTAGGAGGAAACTGCCATATGGATCAATCGGTTTTGTGGAACCTGTCTTATGGGCTGTACGCCATTGGCGTGATGGAAGGGGAAGTGCCCCAGGGCTGCATTGTCAACACGGTGTTCCAGATCACGGCCGACGGCACCATTGCCCTGTCTATGAACAAAAACAACCATACCCACGGGCTGATTGAGCAGGCGGGCGGATTTGCCGTTTCCATCATCTCAGAGCAAACCCCTGCCCTGACCATTGGCAGGCTGGGCTTTTTCTCCGGCGCCAAGGTGGAAAAGTTCGAGGGGCTGCCCTGTGAAATCAAAGACGGTTTCCCCTACCTCAAAGACCATTGCACAGGCTACCTCAGGTGCCGGGTCACCGGCAGTTATGATGCAGGCACTCACACGGTGTTTTTCGCCCAGGTGGAGGACGCCTGGAAAGGGGAAGCCCTCCCTGTGATGACCTATGAATACTACCACAAGG
>JAEXFV010000073.1 GCA_023451115.1 Bacillota bacterium | reverse complement strand
CAATGGTAGTGAGGTGATGTGATATGGAGCCATCTTTCCACAATATGTTTGAGTTGCTACAGCACAATGATGCTGCCTGGCGCTTTTTCTACACCCTTCCCTTTGAAGTACGTGAAGAAATCAGCTCGCGGGCTAATATTATCCATACGTTTTCACACCTGCAGCAATTAGCCGCTCATCTGCAGGATGTGTAAAGCGGTTGAGGCAAAAATGGTGGAAAACAAAAACGGCGCCTTTCAAATAAGCGTCGTTTTTGCTGTGTTCTTATTTTATTTTTGCCGCTGCTTGCGTATGATTACATATGCGCCTGCTGCTGCCGCCACCAGGATAAACCCAAGGCCAATCCATGTGGTACCAGCGCCACCCGTTGCAGGAGCAGAAATCTCACTGGTTCGTGCAAACACAACGTGGAGCGTATGATTTTGTTGAATATGGCGGAAGGTGTAGCTGGATGATGCTGCTACGTATTTTCCATCCACCTTTACACTTTTCACGCCATATCCTGCTTTGGGCTGAAATACAACCTTCAGGTCTTTTCCTTCTTCCGCTTCAAACGTGCCGGTTTTGCTGGCGGTACCGTTGCCCTCAGTGGTAACTTTAATGGTATAAATTTCCTTATCGTCATCTTTTTCCCACTTTGCATACAAGGTGGTAGACGCCCGGACTTTATCCGTATCAAAGTCCCATTCTTTTTTCAACGCTTCATCTTTATACCAGGCTACAAAGGTATATCCCTCTCGCTGCGGATCATCCGGTTCTTCTACCTTGCTGCCATAGGCAATGCGCTGAGAAGCTACCCTGCTTCCGCCATTGCTGTCAAAACGCACAAGGTACAGGTCCTCATCTTCATCATCGTTGCCGCCCTTCTGCTCCCATTGGGCATATACGGTCATATTTTCTTTTACTTCCGTATCCAGGGTGAATTCCTGTCCTGTACCATCCAGCTTGGTATTCCACCCCATAAACCGATATCCAATGCGCGAAGGTTGCGTAGGCAAGGCAGTCAGCTTAGTCGCAGGCTCTGTTACCGTCATTGTTTTCGGATCCGGTTCTACGCTTGCTTTGTTTCCGTCAAAAGTGACCGTATACGTAGCACCTGGCTTCGTCTGGCTTTCCCATTGTGCATACACTGTTATATCCGCCTTCACTTCAGTTTCCAGGGTAAAGGCGCTTCCAGTGCCATCGGCCTTGGTATTCCATCCCTTGAAGATATGCCCTTCCCGCTCCGGGTCTTTTGGCAAAGCGGTCAGCTTGGTCGCAGGCTCTGTTACCTTCAAATCGGAAGGAGTAGCGGCAGTTGTAGCCCCATTTCCATCAAATGTAACGGTGAAGGTTTTCGGGGTGCCGCCATCCTGCTGCTCCTTCTCCAGGAACAAGGAAAAGTAACGTTTTTCTCCCTGTGCGGGGGCAAGTTCGTATTTTCCATCCTGATCGGGAGCAATTACCGGATTGTTTTCGCCAGCACTGTCGCGTCCGTAAGCGGACCGCTGCAAGGAATATCCTTCCATTCCGGTAAGCTGGGCAACCGGTCTTTCCTCCGGCCCATATTGAGCTTCCACACTGGCTTCCTTTTTGCCGTTTACATAAAGCTCATATACGACCGTTGCATTGCGTTGCGCTTCCTCTACGGCAGATGGCTGATATTTCAATACAATATCACCATGCTGCAAGGTTTCCATTTGGTCTGCAAGCGCTGCCATAGGCAGCAATGCCATTACGCATGCCGCTGCCAGGACAAACGCCAGCGTTTTTCTTAGCGTCTTTGTCATATTCCTACCTCCTGCTGTTTCTGCCGGCATTTCCGGCCGCACCATCATTGTGACGGTTTTCCCCATTCGGAACAATGGTTGGAAACAGGCAGCGTTGGATATATTTTGAATCACCCCAAATATATCCATCCAATTTTCATTAGATATTTGGGCGTTTTTTCATGTTTCATTTTTTATTCATACTCTATACATGCATTGTTTACATTGCAATCAGGCCACATGTTTACATACTGTTTACAGGATGCGCGATATGCTTTGCGCCTACCAGGATGTATGCTATAATGCAAAGGAAGATTGTGCTTTGTAGGAGGATATCAGCTTGAGCATCATCGTGCTAGTATGCAGTGTCTATGCAGCCATTTCCATTGGACTGCTGTATTATCTAAAGCGGCAGGGCTGGGATCGACTGCGTTTGATTTGGACAGGCCTTTTTTTAATCAGCCTTTGTGCTGCATTTGCCTGGAAGCAATCGGTGGACGTGGGCATGGTCAGCCGTTTTACTCCATTTTATAAGCTGGTACAGTACAGCGAGTTTGGCTACCGCAGCTTTTTGAGCGATTTGGCCGGCTTTGGGTTGCCGTTCCTATTTATGGGAATGTTTCTCCTGTTCGCTTTCCCTGGGGTACGCCTATGGCAATCGGCGTTGCTGGGGGGATTATGCGCCTTAATTTTCCACGCTTATGGATTATTATCCGGCGCCCGACCCTTTGTGTTGGATGAGTATCTGTATGCTGCTTTAGGGGCTGCCGCTGGCACAGGGCTTGCGGCATTGCTATTAGGGCTATTTCAAAAGGCGCCTTGGCTCCCCCGCATTGGTTTGGGCGTGCCCCCTATTGCAATGCGCCGTGCCAGCCTATGGGTGTGCGGTGTGATTTATATTGGTATTGCATTGTTGTTGATTATTGACTTTGGTACACCCTATGGAAACCTCTCGCTTTTTGAAAGCAGCATTTCGTTGCCCCAGGATATGCGCTCTACCGTGGATTTCTCTGAAAAAGCGCCTTCCCGTGTGCCTGTCTATGCGGCAAACGCAGGAAACTTGGAACAGCAAATTAAAGAAATTGCCACTGGATTGGGCGTTGTAGATGAAGTGCAGGATTTGGGGGGCAATTCTTATGCCGTGGTGGATGAAAATGGCACCATGGTAATGATGGACGGTTCCGGCGCATGGAGCTATCAAACCCATGCATTGTCAGAGGAAGGCGCCTCATTGCCCTCACTGGAAGAAGCAGAACAGCTTGCTCGCGCCTTCTTTCAGGAGCATTCTATTCCTGGCATTGATTTGGGCCCTCTTACCGACTCTATGGAGGTTATGCCCACATGGAAGCCGGGGGAATTTGATCCTGAAGAAATGACACAGGCGGAATATGACGAATTGGTAGCGCTCTCCCAGTTGCCAACCGCATATCGGCTTTATTTCTCAACCCTGGTAGACGGCTATCGTTTGCGCAATGGCAATGAACTGCTGGTAACCGTTCATGCAGGCGGTGTTATAACAAAAATCCAAGCATTGGGCAGCAGCTTAAAGCAGGCCGGATCTGTGAGCATACTTTCGCCCCAGCAGGCTTTGGATATGGTGCTCAAAGGCGAAATACAATCCTATACCCTATTTTCCCCTGCTAACAGCGTTGTGTTTACCGGCTATGAGCTGGTGTATTTTGCGGATACCAGCCAAGGGTATTGGCTGCCTGCCTGGGCATTCCAGGGAACAGCCAGCACAGAAGCGGGAGAAACGATTTCATTTGAGGCTTATGTCCCTGCTAAAAAATAGCCTCTGAACAGCAAGCCACCAATGTCACGGTTTAGGAAAAGCAACTAAAAAATGGCCAGAGTACATCATACGGTATCCAGCTATAACTGTCATGTTTTCGCTGGATATCCGTATCGATATGTACCCTGGAAAATTTCTACAGCCTAAGGGTGATAATCTTATCCGTTTTTCCGTTAGGAAGCCAGCACATTATCATCACGCCGCATGGAAAGTCAAGAGCGGTATGAAAAAGGCTGGTATTATCATTTTATACGGAAGAAGGTTTTGGAATGGATTGGATCACGGGGATACAGCGTGCGCTGGATTACACAGAAAAGCATTTGACAGAAGAAATCGACTATGAAGCCGTAGCGAAGCAGGCCTATTCATCCCCCTTTCATTTCCAGCGGATGTTCAGCATGCTCTGTGGCTTTTCATTAGGCGACTATATCCGTATGCGCCGCCTTGCGTTGGCTGCTGAAGAATTGCTTCAAACCAACGATAAGATTATCAACATCGCGCTCAAATACGGTTACGATACCCCAGAAAGCTTCTCCCGCGCATTCACACGGTTTCATGGGATTACCCCAACGGATGCGCGGCGCGGTGGAAATATCAAATCCTTTTCCAGGCTGTCCGTAAAACTGATTATATCGGGAGGCAGTACTATGGATTACAGAATTGAGAAAAAAGAGGCAATCAAGATTGTCTGCAAGAAAAAGCAGGTGGCAAAGCCCCAGGGTGATACGGCAACGGCTGATATCTCCGCTTTCTGGGATGTATGCAGCAAGGAAGGCACAATGCAGGAAATCTGTAAGTATGGCCGGTTTGAACAATTCGACGGAATTCTCGGGATTTGTTTTTCTGGGGAAATGTCAGATTCCCAATTCCCGTATGGCATCGGCGCAGAGTACAACGGTACGCCGATACAGGGCGAAGCTTTGGATATTGTGGAAATTCCCGCCTACACTTATGCAGTATTTCAATGCAAAGGGAAAATGCCGGATGCATTCAAAAAAACCTATCAGCAAATTTGCACAGAGTTCTTCCCTCAGAGCAATTATGAATACGGCAACGGTGTAGAGCTTGAGGTTTATCCTTCCGCAGATGTGGATGACCCCAATTATACCTGCCAAATCTGGATTGCTGTAAAGGAAAAGAAATAAGTAAGCTTTTTTCCGCATAAATAAAAAGCTTCAGAAGGGGGCTTCTGTCCCTTCTGAAGTTTTTCTTTTCTATCACGCCCTGAGCAGTTTAACGCTGCTAGGATCCCTTAAAAGATGGAACAGGTGAGGAATAAGGTCGAGAGCAGCGAGGCTACCAACGAAACCGCAGTAATTTGAGTGTTGATGGATGGGCCAGCCGTATCTTTAAAAGGATCTCCCACCGTGTCGCCTACCACAGCCGCTTTATGGGCTTCAGAACCTTTTCCGCCTTCATGCCCAGATTCTACATATTTTTTGGCATTGTCCCATAACCCACCAGAGTTGGACATAAAGAGGGCAAGCAGCAACCCGCTTACGATATTGCCGGTGAGGAAGCCTCCAATGGCCTCTACGCCTCCAATAAATCCTACTGCTAAAGTGGCTACAATGGCAATCAAGCCGGCTGGTATCAGCTCCCGCAATGCGCCTGCCGTTGCAATGTCAATACACCGGTCATACTCCGGTTCTGCAGTACCTTCCTTCAGGCCCAGTATCTCTTTGAACTGGCGGTGGATTTCCGCCACCATACGTTGCGCGTTGCGGTCAACTCCCAGCATCAGCATAGCAGAAAACACTGCGGGAATTGCGGCGCCAATCAGCATGCCGAAGAATACCGTAGGATTCATTATGTCAAACCCTGTTAATCCAGGTAATCCCAGCGCTGCAGCAGCTGCATTGGTTTCGCTCATGAAAGCGCCTAACAGTGCAATTACCGTTAAACCCGCCGCTGCAATGGCAAAGCCCTTGGTTACCGCTTTTACGGTATTGCCGGCAGAGTCCAGTTCGTCCGTAATTTCCA
>JAEXFV010000004.1 GCA_023451115.1 Bacillota bacterium | reverse complement strand
TGACTAATTTCCATGTGTCGGCCGTTTATTAACAACTGGCTGAATATTGCTCTTGCGCATTTATGCCGCTTTCCATGGTCGTAGCGGCAATTACAGGACGTGTTTTCGGGCCGTATCCCACCGACATGATCAGCTTTACATTATTTACCCCTGTCTATATCGCCTTGGTGCGCGGCATACATCATCTTGAAAAAACGCAGGCAATCAAAAAACACAGAAAGGAATAAAGGGGCAACGGCACTACAATATTTTAACCTTTCTTTTGTATTCCAGTTGCTCCAGGGCCTCTTCTGTAATTGGCGTTCCGCAGGGGATTTCCCGTGCCAAACATGAATGGCTGCTGCTTTTTGCATCGAGCGATTCGTCCAAACGCAAGGAGCAGATATCACGCAAATCCATTTGGCAGGCAATAAAAGGGCTGATAATTTGTAAATCTGCGAAAAGCTCCAGAATAAGCCCATTGCTATCCTCATGATTGGCCATATACGAACCTTCTGCAACCATTGGATATCCTCTGAGCCAGGCTTCCTGCCGGATGGCGCGAAAGATATGGCGTTTACAGTAATAGCACCGCAATGGCCCGTTTTGTCGTACCATATCATCCTCTAATAAAGAGACTGGAACAACCACATGGGATACATCAGCGAATTGCGCTATTTTTCTTATCATTTCCAATTGCGTTTCCGCTATCAATTCTGTTTTTGCGGTGATAGCCAAAACACGCTCAGGGCCCAAGGCTGCTGCTGCTTCACGCAAAAGCAAGGCGCTGTTCATATCACCGGATAGAGCAACTGCGAGGCGGCTAAATTTTTTGAGATATTCCTGTAATTTCATCCCAACAAACTCCTAATAAAAATCCCTTGCTATTATTGTAACGCAAGGGATATAGTAAATGCAATTTAGAAATAGCGCTTTACATTATCGCACAGAGTAATTAGGCGCCTCTTTGGTAATGTACACATCATGTGGGTGGCTTTCGGCTAGGCCGGCACCCGTAATGCGGACAAATTGGCCATGGATGCGCAAGTCATCAATGGTAGCCGCACCACAATAACCCATGCCGCTGCGCAATCCGCCGCACAGTTGAAAAACGGTCTCACCCAAAGGCCCTTTGTAAGGAACCCGGCCTTCTACCCCTTCAGGCACCAATTTTTTCGCATCCTCCTGGAAATACCGATCCTTGCTGCCCTTCTCCATCGCGCCTAATGAACCCATGCCACGGTATACCTTAAAGCGACGGCCCTGGTAAATTTCTGTTTCTCCCGGGCTCTCATCAGTGCCGGCCAGTAGGGAACCTAACATAACGCAATTTGCACCTGCCGCAATGGCTTTGGTAATATCTCCTGAATATTTGACACCGCCATCGGCAATGATGGGAATCCCGTGAGGTGCTGCGGCTCTGGCGCATTCCATAATGGCAGTAATCTGCGGTACGCCAATGCCGGCAACAACGCGAGTGGTACAAATGCTACCGGGGCCAATCCCAACCTTTACTGCGGAAACGCCAGCCTCAATCAAAGCTTCCGTGGCAGCCGCTGTGGCTACGTTTCCTGCAATGATCTGCAAATGAGGGAATAACTTTCTCAACTCTTTAATGGTTTCCAGCACACCCTTACTGTGGCCGTGGGCGGTATCCACCGCAATTACGTCTACTTTAGCCGCAATTAACGCTTCTACACGAGGTAACGTATCCTTGGAAACACCCACCGCTGCGCCAGCCAATAGACGGCCGCCAGAATCCTTTGCAGAATCTGGATATTGAATGGCTTTTTCAATATCTTTTATGGTAATTAAGCCCTTAAGATAGCCCTCTTTATCTACGATGGGCAACTTTTCAATCCGGTGCTTGCGCAAAATTTCTTTCGCTTGCGGAAGGGTTGTCCCCTCTGGAGCAGTAATCAGGTTTTCACTGGTCATCAAACAGCGAATTGGAATGTCTTCCCGTTCCAAAAAGCGCAAATCACGGTTAGTGAGGATGCCAACTAACTTACCGTCCACCGTAATGGGCACGCCGGAAATACGATATTTTGCCATGAGCGCCAATGCGTCCGAAACCAAGTGATCCGGAGAAAGAAAAAATGGATCGACGATAACGCCGTGTTCCGAACGCTTTACCTTATCCACATTGGATGCCTGCTCTTCAATAGACATATTTTTATGAATAATGCCAATTCCGCCCATGCGAGCCATCGCAATTGCTAAACGCGCTTCAGTCACAGTATCCATAGCGGCAGAAAGCAAAGGAACGTTTAATTTGATTTCTTTGGTCAGAGAAGTAGAAAGGCTGACATTATTTGGTGTAACGCTGGACTCCTGGGGGATCAGCAATACATCATCAAACGTCAGCCCATCCATTATGATTTTATTTTGTGGTAAAACTTTCTCTTGCATACACGGCATCCTCCCCTAATATGCTAATTTTCGTATCAGTTTACAGGAGCGAATGCATAATGTCAATGCCTGATGGCGCTAACTTCGGCATTTTTTACGATAGATTTTGCAGGATATCATGCAGGAAATCAGCAGTGCGCAGGAGGAAATTACGGGCAGATATCCTAATACCGCATTCATTTTTTCTTCACTGGGAAAATACGGAGTGTTCTCTTTTAAAAGAGTAGATAGTATGATCGGGAGTAGCGCAATCAACAATATAATAAACCGTGCCTTCTCTGTGCCAAATTTAATGATGAGTGGAATAAAAAACGAGATAAGCAGCCAGGCGATACACAGTAAATATAAGGTTTGCAGCAACGTCTCCTCCACACTGAACACCGTGCTTTGGATGAGGTTAGCGCTATATATCAATAAGAAAGAAACGATTGCGCCGCTTAACCCGAGAAAAATCATTAAGATATATTTGCTTGCTATCACTTGCGTAGCCGTTACAGGGAGAGCGGTACAATAACGCCACCACTTTGCCTGGTCATCATAGGCAAAGCTGGTTACGGCTAATATAATGCTGGCAATCACGATCATGAAGCCAATCAGAGAGGCAGAATCCTGCATGACAAGCAAGGTAAAAAACGAATAGGCTACAAAGAATCCTAAAAAGATGAGCAAATAGCGTTTCAATACCAGGATATCTTTAACGATTAATCCCTTCATAGTTTGCCTCCTTTTTCACTTCAAATAGCATAATATCCTCTAAGGTTGCGCCCTGGATCGGGGCCTGTGGCAAGGTTCGATGGGCCTGCTCCCTGTCGTTTACCAGCAATTCCACACCAAAAGCGCTGTTGTGCCTTCCAATAATGATCTGAGGATTTAGTTTTGCAACATCCTGGTGAGAGCATTGTAAAACGCCATGGCGGAATAAAAGATCATCTTTTTCTTCGCAAAATAATAACTGCCCTTTGTGTAAAAATGCGATATAATCTGCAATTTTTTCTAGATCGCTGGTAATATGAGAACTTAACAGTACGCTATGGGTCTCATCTTGAATAAAATCCCGCAGCATATCCAGTATTTCATCTCGGATGACCGGATCAAGGCCGCTGGTCGCTTCGTCCAAAATCAATAGTTTTGGGCGATGACCTAAAGCCGCTGCAATATTTAACTTTTGCTTCATACCCCGGGATAACTCTTTCACCGCCTTTTTTACAGGCAGGTTAAATTTTTTTATCAGCGCATCAAAAAGGCTATTATCCCAATCCGGGTAAATGCCGGAAAAAATAGTGGCCACGTCTTTTGCGTTTAAACTTTCATGGAAAAAGCAATCGTCCAGTACTACGCCTACTTGCTTCTTAATTGCCGCTTCTTGTTGAATATTATCCAGTCCCAACAGGGATATTGTGCCGCTATCCCGCTTTAGCATGTTTAACAGCAAGCGAATGGTAGTGGTTTTCCCTGCTCCGTTTTCTCCAATTAGGCCTAATATACATCCGTTTGGCAAGGAAAACGTAATATTCTTTAACACAAAGCTTTCATACTGCTTTGTCAGGTTTTTCACCGATATGGCGTATTCCATGTTATATTTACTCCTTATATAAAATATTCAGCATATCATTTAACTCTTTTAAAGTAATTCCACTGATCTTAGCCAGTTCTACTGCTTCAAGCAATAAACTTTCCGCCCTGCGCAGGTTTTCTTCCCGGATAAACTCCATGTTTCTTCCTGCAACAAAGCTCCCCTTCCCCGCTACTGTTTCAATAAAACCGTCCCGTTCCAACTCCTCATATGCTCGTTTTGTGGTAATAACACTAATGCGCAGCTCTTTTGCCAGCATGCGAATGGAGGGCAACATATCCCCCGGCTGTAATGCGCCGGTTATGATATGGCTTTTTATTTGCAACTCAATTTGTTCATAAATTGGTTTATCGCTGGCGTTGCTAATCAAAATATCCAAAGAGGGCATATCCTTCTTTTCGTATATTCTGTATATACTTAATATATACAGAATATACGAAGTTAAACCAAATGTCAATAAAAAATAGGGATAATGCTCCCTATTCTCATGGGTTTATTTCAATAAAATGGTGAAAAAGAACTAAACATGATTTAGGCTGACCAGATTCACCGGTTCTTCGCCCTTAGAGTACGTTTCAAAATTTGGCAGTTCGGTAATTGCATGCAGGCCAAATTGACGTAAGAACGCATCTGTAGTTGCATATAGCACAGGACGTCCTACCGCATCTTTTCGGCCGATAGGCTGAATCATATCCAGCCGTACCAATTGAGAAATTGCATATTCACACCGCACACCCCTTACGTTCTCCACATCCGAACGTGTAACTGGCTGACGGTAAGCAATAACTGCCAGCGTTTCCAAAAGCGATTGGGAAAAGGTGCGGCTTTGTGCAGGCTGCATCAATTGCTCTACATATTGCGCGTAGGCTTTATTGGAACAAAGCTGCACAGTTTCTTCCGTTACCATCAAGCACACCCCGCGCTGGTTGCTCTGAAACTCCTGCTCCATTTCAAATAAAAGGGGTTTTAATTCCAATTGGGTCATATTTAATACGCGCTGCAGTTCTGCAAAAGGAATAGGATCCCCGCATACAAACAGCATGCATTCAATTGCGGCTTTGCGTTCGTTATTTGTCATGCTTTCCTCAATCCGTATATTCATCCATATAGTCTGTATCTGAGTCATCCTCCAAAAGTGCTTTGGCTTGCAACCGTATGGGAGCAAAAGGAGCGCTTTGTTTTAGATGAATCTCCCCGCGAGCGAGCATTTCCAATAAGGCCATAAAGGTAACTATCAGCTCCATTTTAGGGGCCATGGGCGCAAAAAGCTCTTCAAAAGAAACTTGCTGCCTTTCCTGCAAAAGCTGACGGATGTGAATCAACTGGCGGCGCACGGTAAAAACGTCCTGTTGAACCTGATGCAAAGGATTTTCCAGAGGTTCCTGGGTAGAATCTCTGGCATGCAGCAAAGTAAAGAAAGAAACATACAGGTCTTCCAGGGATGCACCTTTTAGTGAGATTTCCTGTGGCGGCAGCACAAATTCTTCCGGAAGCCGCGTAAATGTCCCCTGGGCATTTTGAAAAAGCGCTTCCAACTCCTGGCTAGCACGTTTAAACGCCTTATATTCCCGCAATTGGCGGATAAGGAGGATTTCAGGGTCTTCTTCCTCTTCCGGCTGCTCCTTGGGCGGGCGAGGCAAAAGTTGTCGGGATTTAATGTAAAGCAAAGTAGCCGCCATAGAGAGGAACTCGCTTGCCGTATCCAAATCCAGCTGCTGAATTTGTCCCATATAGGCCATATATTCGGCAGTAATCTCAGAAACAAAGATATCTTTGATGTCTACCTGCGCCTGCTCAATCAGATGCAGCAAAAGATCTAGTGGCCCTTCAAACTGCCGTAAATGCACATAATATGGCATGTTACACTAGCCCCATCATGACATAATAAAGATAATATAATCCTGGAAATCCGAAAATGTTGTCAAATACCCAGGTTAATCCGGTTAAAATCTGAGAAACCACCCATCCTAAGACACTGGAAATTACGCCAGTAATCAGCAAGCCCAATAAAATATAATTGCCATAGCGTTGCAAAAATATAAAAGGCTTGGGCCCGGTGATACGAATAAAGGCGTTTTGAAGCAAATGGGAGCCATCCAATGGTGGAATAGGCAGTAAATTAAATACCATTAAGCTTAAGTTGATAGAGAGGAAATAATATAACATATTTGCTAAAATCACGTTTTGCCCACCCATAACAGCAAAAACATAAATTCCGGCAAACCCTATCAAAGCCAATATAAAATTCACAGTAACGCCAGCTAGAGAAACAATGGTATCGTCCCGGCGAAGTTTATGAAAATTACGAGGGTTGACGGGAACCGGCTTTGCCCAGCCGAATCCAACCAGCGCCAGCATAGCAAAACCCAACGGGTCAATGTGATGAAGTGGGTTTACTGTCATACGGCCCAGATTGCGAGCTGTAGGGTCACCTAATTTGTAAGCCGCATAAGCATGCCCCCATTCATGGAAAGAGAGCGCAACCAATACCGCCGGCATACGGTATAAAAGCTCCAGCAAAAAACCTTGCGGATCGCTGAAGAGAGAGCCAAAGATACCCAAATGTATTCCTCCGTCCGCCGAAACAAACCGGCTCTTTTACATAAATTAATTATACGGGAAAAGCCGCCTGGTTGCAACCAGGCGGCTTTTGTCGGAAAAAATGCTGTATTGAAACTATATACGCAAATATCCTAAAAGCGCATTTCTGATAAAGTCCCTCAAATGGGCTTCCTCAATGGGCTGCTGCGGTACTAGCTCAACTTTGGCTATTTCTAGCCCATCCTGGGTTTGATAGGATATGCTCCCAACTACGGCATCCTGCTGTAAAGGTGCAACCAGATATTCGGGAATATCTTCCACTGCCTGTAATGCAGCTGCGCTTTTTTCCAGGAGCGCAACTACCGTTTCCTTGGCTACCAGGTTTACTTCTCTACGTAATCCCCCCTGTACGCGGACACTTTCTTTTATCACCTCGCCCTTGGTAGCAAGCGGCTGGCTTTTGATTGTGGCAAAAGCATGATCTAATAATGCGCTTGCAATTCCAAAGCGTTCGCTGGAATTTCTAGCCCCAAGCACTACGCAAAACATGCTGGTATCTCCTCTGGTGGCGGCAAACAACCCACAATAACCATCTGTCTGAGAAGATCCGGTAGCAAGTCCAGTGCAGCCTGCATATGTTTTTAAAAGCTTGTTTGCATTGACCAATTCAGTTTCTCTGCCATCCGGGTGGGTGATGTTCTCCAGAGTCAGCGTGCAGTGAGAAGTAAAACAACTGCTTTCCATCAAAGCGCTTCCTAACTGGGCCAGCATATTAGGGCTGAGAGCAAGGCCGCTGCCAATTGCGTCCGTAAGCGCAACCTCAATACCAAGCTCTCGCATTCTGGCGTTAATGCGTTCTAAAAAGGCGGACTCAGAGCCGGACAACGCCTCACCAAGCGCAACAATTGCATCTCCTGCGCAAATCATGGCAGCAGCCTTGAGAAGCTCTTCGGCAGCAATTCGTTCTCCACCCTCGATGAATGCAGTAGGGCCGCCGATAGAAGCTGCCCGATCACTAATGGAGATTTCCGCAGTAGGATCCAATTTTCCCTGATCCACTGCCTCACAAATTACCAACAATGCCGGTAATTTGCTGAGGCCTGCTATTCCTCGAGGTGTATCGGCTTGCTGTTCCTGAATTCGCTGGAGTGTGCGCGCTTCAGCTAATAAAGCGCCAGGTACATCGTCAATACTGGCTTCCGCATTGGCGAAAATGGGCATGCATGCAATAAAAAAACAAAGCAGCAGGCAAAGCACACGATACGCTCTCCGCCGGTATGGATTGAAAAAGGATGATATTCTGCTGGCATTCATGGCGGATCCCCCTACCCCATCATTTCTACAAAGATATGCAGAGCAATTGGCTTCCATGCCATAGATTGCCGAAATGGAAAAGCATCCGGTTAATCCGGATGCTTTTGGTGGGAAGTCTTATTGAAAAACATGGGAGAGTATGAGATCCACTACTTTTGTAAAACGGGTGGATGCTTCATCAGCAGCTTGCTGTACTTCTTCATGAGAGAGCGGTTGAGGCAGGATTCCTGCTGCCATATTGGTAATTAAGGAAATACCTAGGGTTTTTATGCCACAGTGGGCAGCAGCAATTGCTTCCGGAACGGTAGACATACCAACGGCATCCGCTCCTACCACCCGCGCCATGCGGATCTCAGCCGGAGTTTCATAAGTAGGACCGGAAAACATCATATATACGCCTTCTTCCAAAGCAAGGCCTGCATCTTGGCATACGCGCTTTGTTTTTTCGCGCAGTGCTTTATCATACACATTGCTCTGATCAGGAAAACGAGGGCCAAACTGGTCTAAATTTTTTCCTATTAGAGGGTGACTGCTGGAAAAATTAATATGATCGGAAATCAGCATTAAAGTGCCTGGATGATAATTGAAATTAACGCCGCCTGCCGCATTGGTGAGCAACAGATATTCCACCCCCAGCTGATGCATGGTGCGCACGCCTACTGTAAGAAGACTTTGGGGATACCCTTCATAATAATGTACCCTGCCCTGCATGATAATCAAAGGCAAATTGGCGCGTTCGCCCAGCACAAAACGCCCTGCATGCCCAGCTACATGAGAAATCGGGAAATCAGGGATGTCACCATAAGGCACATAAATCGGATGGGATAATCCGTCAGCGTACCCACCTAATCCAGAACCCAGGATTAAACCTATTTTTGGCTTTTTTGCTCCAGAAGCAGATATTGCCTCTACCGCATGGTGAATGATGGTTTCCAGCATATTATATCCTCCAGCATTCTGATAAAAATGATGTTCCTGCAGGCAGCTGCTGCCCAGTTAAATAATCATAAACGGTGGCGCCAATATCCGAAAAGCTGGCACGTGTGCCTATATCTGCTCCTGAATGCACATTACTGCCAGCAACAATGATCGGGATATATTCCCTGCTGTGATCCGTGCTGGGTGTAGTAGGATCGCACCCATGATCCGCCGTAATAATAAGCAGATCCTGTGGTTTCAGAGCAGAAAGGATAGCGGGGAGATGTTGGTCAAAGTATTCCAACGCTTCTCCATATCCTTCCGGATTATTCCGGTGCCCGTACAGCATGTCAAAATCAACCAGGTTAACAAACAGAAAGTCCCAGGTATCTTTTTCCAAATACTCCAAAGTAGCCTCAATACCGGTATGGTTATTTTTGGTGTGATCTACCAGGGAAAGCCCTCTATGGCAAAAAATATCTTCAATTTTTCCAATCCCAGCCGTTATCTTGCCATGCTTTTGCAGCAGATCCAGCAACGTATCCTGTGGAGGCTCCAAAGCATAATCCCGCCGGTTTTCCGTTCGGGTAAAATTCCCCGGCGTTCCAACAAAAGGTCTGGCGATCACCCGGCCAACTAAGTTTTCACCATGCAGCAACTCCCGGGCAATCTCACACATCTCATAAAGCTTGTCCAAGCAAATGACTTCTTCATGCGCTGCAATTTGAAATACGCTGTCCGCTGAAGTATAAACAATAGGCTTGCCCGTAGCTATATGCTCTGGCCCAAGCTGCTCAATGATCTGAGTACCCGATGCTACTACATTGCCCAGCGTACCTCTTCCAATACGCCGTTCAAACGCTTGGATTACCTCCGGTGGAAATCCGCAGGGATAAGTACGAAATGGAATCTTCATGGGAAGACCTGCGATTTCCCAATGGCCGCTTGTTGTATCCTTTGCATGGGTAAGTTCCATTGCCCTGCCATATGCTCCCATTACAGGGTTTTCAGGTTTTGGAAGCCGGCTGTCCGTAATATTTGCCAACCCCAAAGAATATAAGTTTGGCAAATCCAGTTTGCCTCGAACACGCAAAATGTTCCCTAGCGTATGGGAACCAATGTCCCCAAAGTCCCCTGCATCCGGGAGAGCGCCAATCCCAACACTATCTAATACGATAATGATTGCCCGTTTTTTCCCTGTCATTGATTTCACCTCTAACTATTTCATAGGCTGATTTTAAGCCTTTCAAACAAATAAATGCTAATTTTATTGTAGCATTCTCACGCCGGAGGGTCAAACCGCAAAGGCCCGGAGCAGGATGGGAGCAATGATGCCCTCTATGATGGAACAGAGCAATAGGC
>JAEXFV010000137.1 GCA_023451115.1 Bacillota bacterium | reverse complement strand
AAAAAATCCCGTAACCCTGCTTATAAGCTCAAGATCGATCTGGGAGAGGAACTGGGCGTGAAAACCTCTTCCGCGCAGATCACGCAGTTATATACCCCGGAGGAACTGCTGGGGCGGCAGGTTGTTGTGGTAGCCAATTTTCCCCCGGTTCATATCGGGGATGTAACCAGCCAGGTGCGGGTGCTGGGCAGCGACTCGGCCCAGGGCGTGGTGCTCCTCTCCCCTACCCACCCTGCAAAAAACGGGGACCGTATTTTTTAAGGCAGCTCGTCCCTAGCGGCAAGGGGAGCAGGCCATTGCCGCTGCACGCCCCAAAGCCCTATTAAAATGGCCGCGCAGCCAATGCCGGAAATGGGCGGCAGGGGCTCCCCCAAAAGCAGGCTTCCGGGGCAAAGGGCTGTGCCAGGCACAAGCAAAAGCGTTGGCCTTACCGGATCTCCACCCCCAGCAATTGGGCCAGGGAAATGGCCTGGATGGGGCTTATGCGCATCCCCTGCAGCTCGTGAAAGGTGTCCGATACCTGAATGCCATCCAGAATGCACTCCCCCATGTCAAGCCCTTTGAGCGGGGTTTTGAAAAAATCCGTGCGGGTAAAATCCGTGCCGCATAGTTTCAGCTTTTTCAGCTTTGCTTCAGGAAAGAAGGCTTCCCGAAAGCTGCAATCCTGTATGCTGCAACTCTCCCACACAGACTTGGAAAAATTGCCGTAGCGCAGGCTGGAGCCGGTAAAACGGCAACGTAGGAACCGGGCCTGGCTGAAGTTGCCCCCCTCCCCTTTGCAGCCCTCCAGGGCAGTATCTTTCCAATAGGTTTGCAAAAACAGGCAGTTGGAAAAATCGCAGTCGGTAAAGCGCACGCTATAAAAGCTTGCCCTGGAAAAATCGCAGCCCATAAACCGGCATTTGACAAACTGGATTTCCTTCCAATCCAGGCCGCAAGCAGTAAGGCCGGTTGCCTCTTCCCCCTCAAAAACCTGGTGTTCCAGCGGGTCGTCCTCTAACCGGGCCTGGGCAATGCAGCGTTCCAGCATGCCAGCCTCCTCCTTCTCACATAAATTTTCAGGAATGGTATCATAAAAACCAGCGCCCCCTGGGCAAACGCTCCGGGGGCGCATTTTTACTGTTCCTCACAGGGCTGGGGCTGCCCCTTGCGGCCGCCTAACTCGCTGAGCACAATTGCCCCGGCAATGAGCAAAAAACCCAGAGCGAATTTTAACGTAAAGGGTTCTCCCAGCAGCAGGATGCCAAACAGGCAGCCAAAAGGCGCCTCGGTACTCATCAAAAGCGACGCATGGGAAGGCGGCGCATATTTGATGCCCACGTTTTGCAGCGTCAGGGCTACCAGGGTGCAGATAAGCCCCAGGTATCCCAGGGAGAACATGGCGCCGGGCTGGGAAAAAGCCGCGGTGGGGAACGGCTCGAACAGCGCCGCCGCAACCCAGGCGCACAGGGCGGAAAACAGGAATTGGAACAGCGTCAGCGTCATCACGTCCTCGCCCTGGGTGGTAAAATGGCTCACAAGGATAATGTGCACCGCGTACAGCACGCCGCACAGCAGGGTGAGCGCATCGCCGATGTTAACGGAAAAATCGGAATCCAGTGCGACCAACCCCACCCCTGCCAGGCACAATACCGCTGCCAGCACGTTTTGCCGGCCCGGCTTGCGGCGATAGAGCAGCCAATACAGGAAGGGGACGATCACCACATACACAGCGGTGAGAAAGGCGTTTTTCCCGGAAGTGGTAAAGGAAAGGCCATAGGTTTGCACACAGTATGCCAGGAACATCATAGCGCCGCATGCCGCCCCTGCGCCCACGGTCTTCCAAGTTACGCCGCGGAAGCGTTTGATGGAAATCAGAGAAAACACCACTGCCGCAATGGTAAACCGAAACGCCAGCAGGTAATTTACCGGCAGGGAATCCAAAGAGTTTTTCATAACCACGAACCCGCTGCCCCAAATGGCCCCTGCAGCCAGCAGGGCCAGCTCCGCCAGCAACACTTTTTTCTGATGGGTAATTTGCAAGATGGTTGTCCTCCTTCCCTCCGAAACGCTGTTGTTTCGAAGCGCTCAACAGGGCGCCGTGCCAAAGCCCCGGGCTTTAGCCCTATCCCTTGCCCTTTGGTACTTTAATAAGGCAATATGCCCCCTTATTTGTTCAAAAATAGCAACTTCTCTATTATATCCGGCTATGAGGGCCGGTTCAATGGAAAGTTTATTGCTATGGCAAGAAGGTTGTTCCAAAAAATGAATGTGCTGTAACAAATTGATGGCAATGGCCTGGAGCGAGGCTGATTGGCTTGCATTGGGGCAATAAACGTTGTAAAATAAGTTAACTATGTGAAAAAGGGATAAAGCGGCGTATCCAGATACAAATTTGCCGCAAACCAAGGAGGAACCCCGTGAGTTTGTCTCTACAGGTGAAAAAATTCATTAACTCGGAGCACACCGGTGATTATGTGGAAATTCTGCTGCCCGGCTTTCCCGATAAAGAGGGGGAAACCACGCCGGAACCGGCGAAAATTCACTATATTGAAGCGGGCAGCGGCGAGCCCATGCTGCTGGTGCATACGGTGGGCCAGAGTTTTTATACTTGGCGCAACGTGTTTGAACAGCTCTCTCAATCCTACCGGGTGATTGCGGTGGATCTGCTGGGCCATGGCTATTCTTCCCGGCCTTTGCAGTTTGATTATACCATCCGGGAGCAGTCCCAGGCGCTGGAACTGTTTATGGACGCCATGGGCATCCAAAGCGCGCATATCGTTGCCTTTTCCATGGGCGCGCTGTATGCGCTGGATCTTTGTATCCGCGCTCCCCACCGGGTGGGGCGCATGGTGCTCAGCTCTCCCGGCGGCTTGACTCCGCAAATGCCCCTGCTGGTGCGCATGATCGACAGTTCCCTGTTTGGGGGCCTGGCCTGCAGGCTGTATACCTATAAGTCCGTGGAAAATGTGCTGCAGGACTGCCTGTTTGACTTGACCGTGCTCACCAACGAGGTGCTGGAAGGGTACTACAGCACCATTGCAGATAATCTTTCCCGCAAGGCCATCCAGCTTTCCCTGCATAATTTTGACGAGCAGGAAGTGGAAAAGGATTTGCGCACTGTTGACAACGAGGTGCTGATCCTCTGGGGCGCGGAGGACAAGTGGCATGCCCCAGACAGTAGCGAGCTGTACCATGCGGCCCTGAAAAACGCCCAGTTTGGCGTGGTGCGCAACGCCGGCCACCTGATGCATGAGGAAAAGCCCCAACGCTTTGTGGAAGCGGTGCGGGAGTATATTCCTGTGCTGGTGGAGGAATAAAAAGCCTAAGGCCTGCGGCCTGAATATACCAGCCGGAGGAGACTTCTGCTTTGGAAAACTTTTGGAATAATCTGCAGGCCAGTTTGCCGGATATTCTTTGGCGGCTGGCCGGTATCGTATTGATATTGGTGCTGGGCAGGCTGGCCCAGCGCATTGTTCGCAATGTGGTTGCCCGCTCTTATGAGCGCCGGGCGAAAAAACTGCCGGAGCACCGCAGGCAGCGCATGGAAACCGCATCTTTGGTGATGCAGAGCGTTGCCCGGTACTTGATCGGCTTTTTTGTGTTATGCGGAATTATCGGCCAGCTTGGCCTTACTTCCACCATGAACTCCCTGCTGGCCACTGCAGGAATCGGCGGCGTAGCGTTGGGCATAGGGGCGCAAAGCTTCGTCAAAGACGTGGTAGCGGGCCTGTTTTTGTTGTTTGAAGACCAGATGGCGGTGGGAGATTATGTGACCATTGCGGGCATCACCGGCACGGTGGAAGAGGTTGCGCTGCGCAACACCACGATAAAAGGCTTTCGGGGGGAATTGAACGTCATTCCCAACGGCATGGTGGAGGTGCTCACCAATTTTTCCAGAGCGGACTATCTGGCCCTGGTGGAGGTGCAGGTCAGTTACGAGGCGGACGCCCGCCGGGCAATGGACTGCATGCGCCAGGAGGCGGAGGACTACGCCAAAGAGCAGGATAATGTGGTGGATGCGCCGCAAGTGCTGGGGGTTACCGCCCTCAACGAGGATGGCATTACCCTGCGGCTGGTGATGCGGGTGAAGCCGCTGACCCATTGGGCCACGGAGCGGGCGCTGCTGGAGCGCATCAAAGGGCGTTTCCAGCGGGAAGGGATTGAAATCCCCTATCCCCATATGGTGGTGCTGCCCCCGCGGGAAGGAGGAAAAGGCCGTGATCGAGCAGTTTGACCTGGGAGACCGGGTGCAGATGCGCAAGCCCCATGCCTGCGGCGCAAACGAGTGGGCCATTATCCGCGTGGGGGCGGATGTAAAGATCAAATGCCTCCAGTGCGGCCGGATTGTGATGCTGGACCGGGGTGAGTTCGTCAAACGGGCCAAGAAAAACCTGGGCCCTGCAGGGGAGCCATGAGCCGCCCGGCGGGGATGGGCCCGAAGGAGTACCGGGCGTTGTGCCAAAGGGCACAGGCTTTGCACAGCAAGCACCCGGACTGCCGCCGCAAGGAGGCTGCGGATTTTCTGGTGTATGTGGTTGTAGTGGTAACGCTGCTGCTTGCGGTGCGGCTGGTGGTGGCGGAGCCCATCTGGGTAGACGGCTCCTCGATGTCTCCCACTTTGGCGGAGGGGGAACGCTTGGCGGTAGAAAAGGTCAGTTACTGCTTTCGGACGCCGCAGCGGGGGGAGATCGTCATCTGCCATTATCCCGGAGAATGGAAGAACTATGTAAAACGAGTGATTGGCCTGCCGGGGGAAACGGTGGAGATCGTGTATGGCGTGGTGTATATTGACGGAGCCCCTTTAGAGGAAGACGCTTATTGGCCCGGTATCACCCAGGGGGATATGCAGGCCGTCACCGTGCCGCAAAACGCGCTGTTTGTCATGGGGGACAACCGGCGGACAGGCGGCAGCGTGGACAGCCGGGACCCGGATGTAGGCCCTATTCCGCTTTGGTGGGCAGGGTGCTGGCCGTTTGGTGGCCATGGGAAGCGCGGGAGGCGCTGTGGCATAACCCCTACCCGGATGGGCAGGGATAAAACAAAAGCAAAGAGGCTCAAAAGGGCTCTTTTGTATTGCGGGCGAAATCATGCGCCCGGGAGGTGAATGAATGAACAGGCCTGACGGTGTGAGCAAAAAGGAGTATAACGCCCTTTGCGCCCAGGCGGAACAACTGCATAAAAAGGACCCGGACTGCCGCCGCAAGGATAACGTGGATTTTTTTCTGTACCTAGTGACGGTGGTGGTGGTATTGCTGGCCATCCGGCTGGTGATTGGGGAGCCCATCCGGGTGGATGGCCCGTCTATGACGCCGACGCTTCTCCACAACGAGCGTATGGTGGTGGAAAAACTCAGTTATTGCTTCCACCCGCCGCAACGGGGGGATATCATCATTTGTTACTATCCCGGGTATACCGAAAGCTGCGTGAAGCGGGTGATTGGCCTGCCGGGGGAAACGGTGGAGATCGTCTACGGCATCGTGTATATCGATGGAGAGCCCCTGGACGAAAGCGCCTATTGGGACGACATCATCTATGGGGATATGGAGCCGGTGGTGGTGCCGGAAAAGAGCGTGTTCGTCATGGGGGATAACCGCAACCGCAGCCAGGACAGCCGGGCTCCCGAGGTGGGCAGTATCCCCTATGAAAAGGTGTCCGGCCGGGCCGCGTGGGTCGTATGGCCCCTTTCCGATGCCCGGGTCATCCCCCACGAAGATTACCGATGAGGGCGCAGCAGGAACAAACCCCGGGCTTGCGCTCCAGCGGCAAGCAGAGGGAATACCGCAGGCAGGCAGCCTGGGCCTGGGCCTTTATCCTGGTACAGGCGGCGGTGGTGATTGCGGCGGTATTTTTGCTGTTGCTGCAGCCGGTGCGCGTGCAGGGGGCATCTATGGAGCCCACGTTGCAGCAGGGGGAAGTGCTGCTGATCGACCGGCTGGCCATGTACGTCAAAACCCCAAATCGGGGAGATATGGTGATTTTCCCCCACCCCGCCACAGGGGAGGAACTGATCAAACGGGTGATCGCCTTTGCTGGGGAAACGGTGGAGCTGGAGGCTGGCGTCGTGTATGTGGATGGCCGGGCTCTGGACGAAGGCAGCTATGTGCCCGCAGCCCAGGGGGAAATGGCGGCGTTGGTGGTGCCTGAGGGCAGCGTGTTCGTGCTGGGGGATAACCGGGCGGAAAGTTTTGACAGCCGGGATCCCGCTTTGGGTTGCATCCCGCTTTCCTCTTTGGACGGCATTGTGCGGCTGCGGGTGGCGCCCCTGGACAGGATTAACCTGTTTGTGTAGCGCCGGAGGCGGCGGCCAAAGGATTGGCCCGCTGATGGGAGGAGGGGAGCAAAAAGCTTCCCTGTTTTTTTTCCCCACAGCCCTTTCCCCGGTTTGACTTTCCATAGGCCACAACGTAAAATATTGAACATAAGGCAGGTAAGGCGGCCAGGGCCTTGGCTTTGTGCGCTCCACCTTGCTGAAATTCCAGAAATCCACCCATGGTAAGGGGAATGGGTTTTCTGTAAAGGAGAACAGGATTGGAAAATAAACTTCGGCGTCCGGGCTGGTGGCAATCCATCCTCATCGGCCTGGGATGCGCTCTGGGAGGGTTGCTCCCAATTATCTTTGCGGTGGCGCCAGGGTTCCTGGCTTACCTGGGGGTAGCGGGCTGTTGGGGCAGGCTGTTGCTGGGGGCGGCTGTATTTGCAGCCGCGCTGTACGGCATGGGTGGCTTGAGCGCCTTGTGGGCCCTTGGGGTGGTAGTGCCTGGGGCGGTATGCCTGGCGTTTATGCTGCGGCGTAAAAAAAGCTATTTTGACGCGGCCCTGTATACGGCGGGGTTACACGCGGCAGGGCTGTTTTGCCTGTTATGCCTGCCGGATATCCTGGCAGGCCGCAACGCATATGCCGGGATACAGGAAACGTTCCGGCAGATTGGGGAAATGATGGTGCAGCAGGCCCAGGCCGTGCAAGGCCAAATGATAGGAGGCATAGACGCTGCTTTGCTGGAGCAGGCAGGCCGGCAATTGGCCGCCAGCGTGCCCTTTGTGATGCCCGCCATCATTTGCGTGTTTGGAGCGTTTACCGGGCTAATCAGCCTGCTGTGCTGCAAAGGGCTTAGCCGCAGGCGCGGAGCGGATCTCAAACCCATGGCCCCCTTTTGCCTGTGGCGGGTGCCCAAAAGCGCCGTGGCCGGCATGGCCACTTTGGCGGCAGGGCTGTTGGTGTGCACTTGGCTGGACGTGCCCGCTATGGATGCGGTGGCGCCCGCCTGCATTGTTGTGATTGGGGCGCCCTTCCTGGTGCAGGGGCTTTGCCTGACGGACTTCCTCATGCGGATGCGCCGGTCCGGCTGCCTCACCATAGGCGCATTGGTGGTGATATTTTTGCTGCTGATCCCGTACAGCATCCTTTCGGTTACGGTGCTGGGATTTGCAGAGCAGCTTTTGCAGCTGAGAAAGCGCATCACAAACAGGCCCCAGGCGTAGTGACGGCCTGGGCGGGAGGTTTACGCCCCATTGGGGGAAAGGGTAACCCTGGCCGGGATGTTGGAGTGGGGGTTGAAGCATCATGGAGAAGAAACCGCAAGCCGTACTGATACCACTGGGCCTGCTTATGGCAGGCTTAAGCGGCCTTATTTGCCTCAAGAGCTTGACCTGGGGGCTGGTAGCGGCAGGGGGTTGTTTGGCAGCATGGCTCATCGCTTGGCAGTGGCTCAAAAGCGTGGGGAAGGCGCAGCGGCAAGCCATGGACGACCTGTTTGCGGAAAACAGCGCGGCAGCAGGCAAACTCATTGCAAACGTTGGGGTACCCTGCATGGTGTTTGACGACCAGAGCCGGATTATATGGCGCAACAAAGCCATGCACGCCCTGTATGGGGGCAGGGACCTGAAGCATTTGCCGGAGGCCTGCAATCCCAGGTTCCCCAGCCAGTCCACCGTAATGGAATACAGCGGCGGCGCTTACCAGGTGGTGAATATCCCGGTGGAACGGGGCCATGGCGCCCGCAGGCTGGTGTTCCAATATTGGCTGGACCGCACGGAGGTAGAGCATTACCGCCGCCTGTACGAGGAGCAGATGCCCCGGGTTGCGCTGATTTATGTGGATAATTTTGAAGAGCTCACGGCGGATCTCCAGTTCCACCGCAACGCGGTGCTCACCGAGGTGGAACGGTTGGTGGCGCAAATGGCCCAATCCATCGAGGGGATTTACCGCCGCTATGAGAGCGGCCGCTTCCTGGTGGTGTTTGAGGCAAAATTTTTGCCCCAGCTGGAGCAAACCCGGTTTGATTTGCTGGAAAAGGCCCATGCCATCGACACCGGCACCGAGCAGGCGGTAACCCTGTCCATCGCGGTGGGGGTGGCGGCAAGGCTGCTGGCCTCCGACGAGGCGGCGCGCCAGGCCATGGAGCTGGCATTGGGCCGGGGCGGCGACCAGGCCGTGGTAAAGGCGGGGATCAATTATAACTTTTATGGCGGCAGGCGGCAGGTGGAAAGCCGCCAGTCCCGGGTGAAAACCAGGTTGTTTGCCAAGGCGCTGCGCCAGCTGATGGAGAACGCCACGGAAGTATTTATCATGGGCCATAAGCAGCCGGATATGGACTGCATCGGCGCTTCCCTGGGCGTCCTGCGTTGCGCCCGCCAGGCAGGTTGCCGGGCCTATATCCTGCTGGACCAGCCCAATGCCTCCATCAGCCAGGCATTGGAGGCAGCCCAGGAGAACCGGGCTTATGAAGGGGTGTTCATTACGCCGGACGTGGCCAGGCCGCTGCTACGGCCCACCTCTGTGCTGGTGGTGGTGGATACCCAGCGGGCCGCTTCCACTATGGCGCCGGATTTGGTTGACCGGGCCAGCAAGCTGGTGTTGATTGACCACCATAGGCGCAGCGCAGATTATATTGACAACGCCACGTTAAATTATCTGGAAGCCAGGGCTTCTTCCACTGCGGAGATGGTCACGGAAACCCTTCAGTATTTTGATGAGGACATCCGCCCCACCGCTTTTGAGTGCAGCGCCCTGCTTGCCGGCATTACGCTGGACACCAAGCATTTTGCCTTTAACGTGGGAGCGCGCACGTTTGAGGCGGCAGGGTATTTGCGCAAAAACGGGGCGGACATCAGCGCGGTGAAGCAGATGTTCCAGGACGACCGGCAAACCTATGCCGACCGGGTGGATGTAGTAAAGTCCGCCACGGTGATCACAGGGGGGGTAGCCATTGCCCAGTGCGGCTCTCAAATGCAGAACATCCCGTTGATTGCCGCCCAGGCAGCGGATGAGCTGGTGAGCATCCGGGGCATTGAGGCGGCTTTTGTGCTGGGGGATGAGGAAACCTTTATTACCATCAGCGGAAGATCCCTGGGCAAGATCAACGTGCAGCTTATTTTGGAGCGCCTGGGAGGCGGCGGGCATTTGACCATGGCGGGGGCGCAGCTTTACCACTGCACCATGGAGGAGGCAGTGCAAAAGCTCAAAGACAGCGTGCAGCAATATTTCCAGGAGAACCAGTAGGCAACACGCGTATGCCGGCGCTTTGCCCTTGAAGTCCCCAGGGGGTTCAGGCAAAGCCCGTAATCTCAAAACAGGGGCATCCCCCTGCTTTGACCACAGTAGAAGGAGGTTTCATTTATGAAGGTATTGTTAGAACAGGATGTAAAAGGCACGGGCAAGCAAGGGCAGATCGTAGAAGTGAGCGACGGCTACGCCCGCAACTTTTTGCTGCCCCGCAAGCTGGCCTCCCCTGCGGATGCAGCCAGCATCAATGCGGCAAATCTCCGCAAATCCGCGGCCCAGCATAAAAAATTCCAAGCTGGGGTAGAAGCGCGGGAGCAGGCGCAAAAGCTCAGCGGCGTCAAGGTACAGATCAAGGCCAAGGTGGGAGAAAACGGAAAGCTTTTTGGCTCCGTCACCGCCAAGGAAATTGCAGCAGCGCTCAAAGCCCAGTATGGAACGGATGTGGATAAGAAAAAGATCCTCCTGGCGGAGCCCATCAAGGCACTGGGCACGCAGGAAGTGGGCGCGCGTCTGTTTGAGGGCGTGGAGGCGAAGTTCACAGTAGAAATTGTGGAAGGGGAATAAAAAGCAACCTGTCATGGACGCATTGCCAAAATTGGCCATACGCTATAGATAATCGTTTTAGCCGCCCAATGGGCGGCTTTGTCGTTCTACTAAATCAAATTTTTTGTGAAACCATATTGATAGTAGAGATCGAGTAGCAAATAAAGATTATCGTCTGTTGCTGATTTTTGTGGTTTCAGATACGCTACTAATTGAAAAGTGGTGTTGATAACGAATTTCGTAAAATTGGGAAGCGAAACAAGTTAAATAGGGAGACAATCAACATGATCGACTATTTTACCCAATGGCTGGGAGAGTACTTTTCCACTCTGAATCCGAAGCTAAAACAGGCGGACCCGGAGTATGGGGCTGCCATAGAGCAAACTCTGGTTTTAGGAGAACAGCTGAAACCGCTGCTCAATAACAGCGACGGCTTCACGCTTTCCAAAGAAGATCACATCGCCTTGCAACAATAC
>JAEXFV010000053.1 GCA_023451115.1 Bacillota bacterium | reverse complement strand
GGCTATTGGGGTGCGGAGTTTACCAACTCTGGCTTTGGTTTTGATAGGGAAGTTGAGATGATTGCCATGGCGCATGACTTGGATTTGCTGACTACGCCATATGTTTATGGGCCCGATTCCGCGGTTAAAATGACTAAAGCCGGTGCAGATCTTCTCGTCTGCCATGTGGGTGGCACAGTAGGTGGCACAGTGGGTGTTAATCCAGAATCAAGTAAAACATTAGATGAATGTGTTCAGTATTGCCAGGATATTCATGATGCCGCCGTAGCAATAAACCCTGATGTAATTGTAATTTGCCACGGCGGACGTATGAATTCACCTGCTGAAGTGGAGTATGTATTGCAGCATACCAATGGAATTGCCGGGTTCTATGGGGCATCTAGTTGCGAACGTTTACCGGTAGAAACAGCGATTACCAATGCCGTAAAAGAGTTTAAGCACCTCAGGCTCTCTTAACAGCAGCTGTAAAGCAGTGAAATATTATATTTGATATTGGCAGGAGGAGTTAGTATGGCAGTTGCTCGTTTAGAAATATTGAAGAAGTTTAGAGAAAATATTAAAGCAGGTATTCCTGTAATTGGTGCAAGCGCTGGGATTGGACTGAGCGCAAGGTGTGAAGAACGCGGCGGCGTTGACTTTATTATTGTCAGCAGCCATGGAGAAAACCGTATGCAGGGGCGCCCAACTAGTGCCAGCATGCTTCCAATCTATGATGTGAATGAAACTTTGTTAAGGCTTGCAAACCGGATTCTGCCGGTAGTGGATCATACGCCGGTGATAGCTGGCTTCTTTGCGCAAGATCTATATCGTGATGTTCCAACTTTGCTTAAGCAGTTGAAGGAAATGGGTTTTTCCGGCGTACAATGTTCTCCCTCGCTGGGAGGATTTGATGCAAGCTGGGGCGCTAGTTACGAAGATGCAGGCGTTGGGTTTTGTGTGGAAGCAAACATGATAAAAATCGCGCATGAAATGGATTTTTTGACAACTCCGTTTGTACATACTCCACAGCAGGCGGTAATGATGGCAGAGGTGGGCGCGGACATTCTTATCTGTAATGCTGGTGTTTCAGTTGGCGGCTTCTCGGGAAGCACTACTCCAACCAATAGAACGTTGGATGAATGCGTTAGGTTTTGCCAAGAGATCCATGATGCGGCAGTAGCGATAAATCCAGATATTATGGTTCTATGCCATGGAGGACGTATGGTAATGCCCGAAGACATTGACTATGTATTCCAAAATACCAAGGGAATTGTGGGATATTATGGAACTTCTGGAATCGAGCGTATTCCCACGGAAATTGCAATTAGCGAGGGCATAAGGAAATACAAGAATGTCAAAACTACTTTAGCATAAGTATCAGATTGGCTTGATAATGACGAAATAAAAGCCCTCTATGATTTAGCAACATAGAGGGCTTTTGAAAAATAAAATTAGCTATTAAACAAGACTGGAAATAGAATGAAAAGTAATAATTTCCCTAAAATATATAAACATATATATGATCTTGATTAATAAAAACAAAAGGGTGTTGAATTAGATGATGAAGCATGTTTATCTTATTAAACTTAAAGACATTGAAGTGGTCGATGAAGTAGTAGAGAAACTAAGAACCATGAAAGAAAACATACCTTCTATAAAAGTGTTAGAAGTGGAAAAGGATATTAGGAGAGCTCCAAATTCTTATGATATAATTGAATATATTGTATTTGAAAACAGGGAGAAATTTTTTGAATTTTGTAATGATGATTATCATAAAGATATAAGAAAGTATTTAGCCCAGGTCGCAGAGAGCGCTATTAAAATAGATTATGAATATTGAGAAGAATATATATTGACCAATACCATGATGAAAAAATAGGTAAAGAAAAACACTTAAATATAATACTATAGAAAGAAAAGATAAGGAAAAAATAAATACTGTAAGCTTCGCTTTAAATCCCAATGCGTTGTTGCCGAGCGGCATTGCGGCCAGACTGTTTGCATTGCACAATCCCATGTTATCCACTATAATCTTGTTTAGCGTGTGAATGCTACATGGGCGTGAAAGAGGGAATTGCTTTGCAGACAAAGGACTTTTGGTATGACTTGCCCCAGGAACTCATTGCACAGACTCCGGCCAAAGAGCGGGACCACTCCCGGCTGTTGGTATATAACCGTCAGGACGGCAGCATTACAGATGGGATGTTTCGGGATATTTTAAACTATCTTAGGCCAGGGGATGTGCTGGTACGCAACACCACCAGGGTAATTCCTGCCAGGCTTTATGGAAAACGCCAGGATACTGGCGGTGCAATGGAATTTCTTTTACTGCGGCGTATACAGGGGGATGAATGGGAGTGCCTTGTGAAACCAGGCAGGCGCGCAAAAACCGGATTGACGTTTACCATCACCGATGAGCTTTCGGCTACTGTTCTTGAAAGCATACCGGACGGGGGACGTATTGTACGTTTAAATTATGAGGGAATATTTGAAGAGGTGCTGGACCGGGCAGGGCAGGTGCCTTTGCCGCCCTATATTACCCAGCGTTTGGAGGACAAGGAGCGGTATCAAACCGTATATGCAAGAGAGCGGGGCTCGGCTGCGGCGCCTACGGCAGGATTGCATTTTACAAAAGAGCTGTTGGCACAGGCCCGGGAAAAAGGAGTGGAAATTGCTGACGTGCTGTTGCACGTGGGGTTGGGCACATTTCGGCCGGTATCCGCGCAAAACATTGAAGAGCATCATATGCACAGCGAGTATTACGAGGTTACGCCCCAGGCTGCGGACTGTATCAATGCTGCAAGAAAGGCTGGCGGACGAATCATTTGTGTGGGAACCACTTCCTGCCGTACCCTGGAAAGCGTGACAGATCAGCAGGGAATTGTGCATGCCAAGACAGGATGGACAAATATTTTCATTACGCCGGGCTATCACTTTAAAGCGGTGGATGCCCTGATTACGAATTTTCACCTGCCGGAGTCAACGCTGCTGATGCTGGTAAGCGCCCTTTCATCCAGAGAGGAAATGCTGCGGGTTTACCGCCATGCGGTGGAGGAGCGTTACCGGTTTTTTAGCTTTGGCGATGCCATGTTTATCGTTTAATTGTTCAAAGCTGCCCATGAAAAACATCAGCGTTTGGTGCATCAAAAGAC
>JAEXFV010000035.1 GCA_023451115.1 Bacillota bacterium | reverse complement strand
GTATTGTTGCAAGGCGATGTGATCTTCTTTGGAAAGCGTGAAGCCGTCGCTGTTATTGAGCAGCGGTTTCAGCTGTTCTCCTAAAACCAGAGTTTGCTCTATGGCAGCCCCATACTCCGGGTCCGCCCGTTTTAGCTTCGGATTCAGAGTGGAAAAGTACTCTCCCAGCCATTGGGTAAAATAGTCGATCATGTTGACTGCCTTTCGTTTTTGATAGAACACAGTATTTTCATTTCCAGGGTATAGACTTTTACATGAGGTATGTACGCATGAATATTCCATACTTCAATCATACAGAGGAAAGGGAAACGATTTGCACCAGTATAGGTGCAGGGGTAAAAAAAGATTTTTGAGGGAAAACCGTTGCATCTACCACTTCCCTGTGCTACAATAGCACCCAAGTTATCAAAACCCCCGCAATGACGGAGCCGGGCAGCGTGGATGCGTCAAGAGAAGGCCGCCAGGAGGAACGCTGAGTTCTCCCCTGTGCTGGAAGCGGCCAGCGTAAGAAACGAAAGCGCCCTTTCCCTCCCGAGCGGCCTCCGGTGAAGCCCGATTGACTGGGTGAGTAGTCGGCGGCGGGTCAGCCCGATATAGCGAAAAGGCCCTGTGATGGCAGGGCAAAGCAGGGTGGTACCACGAGCATGCTTCGTCCCGGACGATGAGCATGCTTTTTATTTTGGGAAAAAGGGCCAAAGTTTTCCCCTTTGACCGCCCCGGCTTTTGCACAAAGAAGGATAGCAGCACAGATTGCATAGAGGAGGAGATACGCCATGCTAGAAACTTTAGAGAAAATCCGCCAGGAGGCGCAGGCCCGCCTTGCGGCCGCCCAGGACGAAAGCGAACTGGAAAGCCTGCAGGTAAACGTGTTGGGGCGCAACGGCTCCTTAACGGAAATCCTCAAGCAGATGGGCAAACTGCACAAAACCCAGCGGGCAGAGCTGGGGCAAAAGGCCAACCAGGTAAAGAAAGAACTGGAAGCCGCCATTGCACAGAAGAAAGCGGGAATTGCCGCAGCTGCCCAACAGCGCCGCTTTGAAAAAGAAACGCTGGACATTACTGAGCCTGGCCGCCGGGTGCTGCCCCGTGGCCGCATTCATCCCATGACGCAAACATACCGGGAAATCCGGGATGCGCTGGTGGGCATGGGGTTTATGACCTTTGGCGGTCCCGAGGTGGAGCTGGACCAATACAACTTCACCATGTTGAACCTGCCGCCGGACCATCCCGCCCGGGATATGCAGGACACCTTTTATATCAACGACCAGGTGGTGCTGCGCACCCATACTTCCCCCTGCGAAGCCAGGGCGCTGACCACCTTGAAGCCGCCATTTCGCATTGTGGTGCCGGGGCGCTGCTTCCGTGTGGATGAGGTAGACGCTTCTCACTCTCCTATCTTTATGCAGATGGAAGGGTTGGTGGTGGACCGCAATATCACCCTGGCGGATTTGAAAGGCACACTGGATGCATTTGTCCATGCCGTGTTCGGAGAGGATGTAAAAACCCGTTTCCGCCCCAGTTATTTCCCATTTACGGAGCCTTCGGCGGAGCTTGACATCTCCTGCACCATTTGCGGTGGCAAGGGCTGCCGGGTGTGCAAGGGCACTGGCTGGCTGGAAATCCTGGGTTGCGGCGTTACCAACCCCCACGAGATTGAAAACTGCGGCCTGGATCCCCATGAGTGGAGCGCCTTTGCCTTTGGCCTGGGCGTGGACCGGGTAGCCTCGCTGAAATACGGCGTGACGGACATCCGTCTGGAGTACGAGAATGACGCCCGCTTCCTGGGCCAGTTCTAACCAAGGGTCAAAGAAAGGAGCAATCAGCCATGAAGTTACCCCTGAAATGGTTAAAAGAATATGTAGACTACAACGTAACCCACGAGGAATTTGTGGAAAAAATGATGTGGCGGGGCTTTGAAGTGGCTTCCGTTGACCCGGAACTGCCGGATGTTTCCGGGGTGGTGGTGGGCAAAGTGCTGGCCTGCGAGGACCATCCCAACTCCGACCACCTGCATGTTTGCCAGGTGGACGCAGGGGAGGGCAGGATACGCACCATCGTTTGCGGCGCGCCCAATGTGGAGGTAGGCATGCTTACCCCTGTGGCCTTGCCAGGCGCCAGGCTCCCCGGCGGCATTGAAATCCAGCCCACCGTTATGCGCGGGGTGGAAAGCGCGGGCATGCTCTGCTCCGGCAAGGAGCTGGGGCTTACCGATGGGGACTACCCCGGCAGCGAAGTGCACGGCATTTTGAAGCTGCTGGAGGAATACGCTCTGGGCCAGCCCATTGCGGAAGCCTTGGGCATGGACGGCGTGGTGTTCGACATTGAGCTTACGCCCAACCGGGCGGATTGCCAGAGCATCATTGGCATGTGCCGGGAGGCCGCCGCTGCCTTGGGGCAGAAGTTCCGGGAACCCGTGATCAAAGAAGTGGCAGGCACAGGCCATGCAGGGGAATACGCCAGCGTTACAGTAGAAAACACCGAGCTGTGCCCCCGTTATGCCGCCCGGGTGGTAAAGGATATCCGCATCGCCCCCTCGCCTGCATGGATGCAGAAAAAGCTCCGCAGCGTGGGATTGCGGCCCATCAACAATATTGTAGACATCACCAACTTTGTGATGGTGGAATACGGCCATCCTATGCATGCCTTTGACCTGGCCTGCGTGGCGCAGGGGCATATCGTAGTGCGAAACGCAAAGGAAAACGAAGTGGTGCGTACCCTGGATTCCAAGGACCGGCCGGTGGACCCATCCATGCTGCTCATAGCGGATCCCACAAAGGGCGTGGGCATTGCAGGCGTGATGGGCGGCGAGAATTCCGAAATCAAGCCGGAAACCAAAGCAGTGCTTTTTGAGGCGGCGGTGTTTAAAAACAGCAATATCCGCGCCACTGCCAGAAAACTCAGGCATATGACGGATGCGGCGGCCCGCTTTATCAAAGGCGTGGAGGCGGTCAACGCCAAGCTGGCCTTGGACCGGGCCATTGAGCTGGTGGAAGAGTTCCAGGCTGGCACGGTGGTGGGGGACACCATCGACGTGTGCGCTGCCGACTTAAACGACCGGCAGGTGCTGGTGGATGTGGCCCACATCAACCGCATTCTGAATGCGGAGTTTTCCGCCCAGGAAATGATCGACATGCTGGCCACCATCAACATCCCTGCAGCGGCACAGGGACTTAAGCTGCGGGTGCAGGTGCCTCACTACCGGGTGGATATTGAAAGTGGTGTGGAAGCGGATTGGGACCTGGCTGAGGAAATCGCCCGGATTTACGGCTATTACAACATCATCCCCACCCTGATGCGGGGAGATACCTTCCGGGGCAAGGTTACGGAACCCTTCCAGATAGAGGATGAGGTGAAGGATCAGTTGGCGGCCATGGGCGGCTATGAGATGTATAACTACAACTTCATCGGCCCTGCCACGCTCAACGCCCTGGGCTTGCCGGAAGGGGATGAAAAAAGGCTGGCGGTAAAGATTTTGAACCCATTTGGAGAGGACCAGAGCCTGATGCGCACAACCCTGGTACCAGGGATGCTCAAGGTGGCCGCTACCAACCTGAACCGGAAAACCGGCCAGGGCCGCTTCTTCGAGGTGGGCAACGTACATTTTGACAACAACGCGGAGCTCCCCGAAGAGCGCAAGATGGTGGGCATGCTGTACTTTGGCCAGGGAGAGGACTTTTTCACCCTCAAGGGCAGTGTGGAACAATTGCTGGATTATCTGGGTATCAAAGATGTGAAATTTACCCGGGGCGGCGGCGCCTATTTCCATCCCGGCCGCAAGGCGCTGGTGTATGCTGGCGGCACGCTGGTGGGAGAATTGGGAGAAATCCATCCCCAGGTAGCCGCGGCATTCGATGTGGACGCCAAAGCGTATGTGGCGGAGCTGAGTTTTGCTAAACTATTGGAGCTTCGGGACGGCAAAAAGACTTATCAGGCCCTGCCCCGGTATCCTGTGGTGCAGCGCGACCTGGCGGTGATTTGCGATGAAAGCGTGGAGGCGGATACCTTAAAGGCTGTAATTGCAGCTGCGCCCGCCCAAGTCATCATTGAGGATGTGGCCTTGTTCGATGTGTTCCGGGGCGGCTCAGTACCGGCGGGGAAAAAGAGCATGGCTTACACCTTCACCCTCCGCGCAGAAGACAGGACGTTGAACGATGAGGACATTCAGGCTGCGACCCAGTGCATCCTGGGGGCGCTGGAGCAGGCGGGGGCAAGCTTAAGGAGCTAACCATTGCCATAGAGATACAGCGTTTCACCTCTTATGCTGAAGCATTCCCAGGCGGTGAACGGCCAAAGGGGTGGGTAGCGTACCCACAGGCTGCTCATGCCCACGATTAGAAGTTCCAGCCAATACGAGGGGCCCGCGTTTTACAAAACGCGGGCCCCTGTGTGTCAAAAAAGTCCAATTGGACTTTTTTGAGATTACAGGTTTTGCCTACTATGCTGCGCTTCGCCGGGCGGCAAAACCTGCAAAGTACGAAAACACAAGGTTTTCATCCGTTTCGGCGTACACG
>JAEXFV010000033.1 GCA_023451115.1 Bacillota bacterium | reverse complement strand
ACGCAGCTTTTGGAAATTGTAGAACAACCGTCGTATATATTGCGGTTGATGGCGAAAAAAGGCGCGGTATATACCGCGCAAATAAGATCGTTTGAGTTATAATTTGGCACAACGCATTAAGAAAGCTCCCACAAGCCAAACGCATCAGAGAAACCATTTATTCTAAATTTGCATGACGAGCTAGCATAGTCTGTTCTGTAGCGTCTGTTTTTCTGCACAGATTCATGATAACGGCGTCTCCCAGGGGCACCAGCGCATGCTCAAATCCGTTTCCTTCAAATTGTGGCGACGTTTTACCGCTGATATCATCGGAAGCGGAGGAAATGTGGATGACCAAATCCGCTTTTTTACCCATATCCGAGTCAGGATGCGCCGTTAACAAAGCAATGTTTGCACCAATTGTTTTCGCCTGGCTTATGAACAAATCCGTGCTGCGAGTTTTGCCCGAATAGGAAGCTGCTATCAGCAAATCAGACTTAGTGATAGCCGGCGTGGTCACATCCCCTACTACAGCCGATTGTAATCCAATCTGCATCAGCGACATGGCTAGCGCCCGTATCATGAGCAGCGTCCTGCCAGCACCTACAATGAATACCCGTTTTGCGCCTAAAATCATGTCCGCCAAGGTTTCCACGTCTCCATCATCCACGCTACAAATGGATGCTGCCAACTCCTTTGCGGTGTCCTCTAAAAACGCTCTATTATTCATGGCTTATTTCATTTGCAAAATTTGTTCTTTGATAGACTTGGCAGCAGCTTGGCGGTCAGGTTGCCCGCAAATCCCCAGGCCGGAAACTACGATATCCGGACGGGCTGCAATTACCTGGGAAGCGTTATGTCGATTAATGCCTCCCGCCACAGATAGTTTGGCGTTTTTTAATACCAGCCGGGCGATATTCAATTGTTCAAAAGGCGTATTTTCCTCGGACTGCACATCGCAGGCAATATGCACTGCAATGTAATCAACGCCTAAATTGTCCACTTCTTTGAGGCGCTCGGCAATATTCTTAGTGGTTATCATATCCGCCACCACTTTTTTCCCGTGTTTTTGTGCCGCACGCACAGCGCCCTGAATGGTTATATTATCTGCAACTCCCATAACCGTCACATAGTCTGCGCCTGCAAGAAAAGCTGCTTGTGCACATTCCTCTCCCCCATCTGGTATTTTTAAATCTGCCAGAACCTCCAAGTTGGGAAAGCGTTCCTTGATCTCACGCACAGCGGAAAGGCCACAATACATTCCTAGCGTACCCACCTCTGCAATGTCCACGTATTCACTTACTTGACTGAGAATTTCCACTGCCTCTTCCATTGTTTCCACATCCAGCGCTATTTGCAACTTCATGGCTTTCCCCCTCCGATTTTTTCATAGATAATACTTCCACCATCACAATGGATGCCATTCCAATCACTGTCCCAGCCGCAACAAATGGCGTTAGCAGAGTTAACCCCAGGGCAATTGCAAAAGCAGCGCCCCAGAATCCTTCTAACGCCAAAATAATCCCCGCTTTGGAGGGAGATGTAAATTGTTGTGCCAACACCTGGCCGCCATAACCAATGCCTGTGCCCAATATACCAACATAAAGCATGGGAAACAGACAGTTTTCATAATTAACGCCATCCAAACGCAGCGGGTCCCATATAAGGCAAATTATCAAACTGAGTCCAGCACAAACCAGGACCTGTAAAAGTGCCAGGGTTTTTGCGTTGATCCTTTCCACTGCATATCCTACATACACGATTTGCAACGCAAAGAGCAGTGCGCTCAACAATATCACCAAATCTCCCAACACGAAATGGAGCCCGGTTGACGGATCGTAGTTAATTAAGGCAATTCCTGCAAAACAGCCGATTGCACAAAGGATTATCCGCCAATCTAGCCTTGCTTTGCCCAAAAGGCACCAGATAAACGGGATCATCACAATATAAGTTGCCGTAATGATAGCGCTATTTGAGGCTGATGTAAGATGCAGCCCGGCCGTTCCCGTATAGTTGGCAGCAAAAAGCAATATGCCGGAAAGCAGACCGCAACGCAGTTCTAAGGGGCCAATTTTCTTGAATTGTTTGAAGCAGATGGCAGTCACCGCTGTCGCTCCCAAACAAAATTTTATGCACATGACCTGTATGCTGCTCAAACCTGCTTCCAGGCATATTTTCAGGAAAGAAAAGCAAAGCCCCCACACCATAGCGATCAGGAGCAAGGCAAAATCGGCTAAGATTTCTCGGCGCTTTATATTCATAGCAGTATTATGCAAGATATTGTTGAATTTTTTGATATAACTCCTCCGCATCTCTGGCAATGGCATCCGCCAAACACGCTTCTTGCGGCGAATATCCGTACAAACAGCCAACTGTAGGGATATTGTTTTCCCGAGCCGCCTGGATATCATAGATTCTGTCCCCAACCATCACTGCCCGTTCCGGCCGAAGCTGCTGCAATATCTCGCTCAATAACACCTTTTTCTCCGGTCCCGCGGTCTCGTTGCGCTCCATTGCAATTATATGTGACAGGCCGAAATGGTCGATAAACGCGTCCATATAATTCTGATCGCACATCGAACATAGGGCCAGCGCGCAACCTTCATGATGCAGGCGGTGCAGCATGGGCAATATTCCCTCGTAGCACTCCCCACATCGACGCATTTGGATGATTTCTTCCCTCCCAATCCTATGAAGGAACTCGTCTTTCATTTCCTCCGGCACACCCAGGCGCCGTAAAATCTCCGGGGTATTACATCCATAGGTGGAAATCAGAGTTTCCCGCTGAGGTATCCTCAGCCCTAAAGCCGGCATCACGCGGGTATATGCCTCCCAGCTCATTACTTCTGTTTTATGCAGGGTTCCGTCAATATCAAAGATGGCTAATTTTTTCATACTCTATTCCCAGTGGAGAGCATGCGGCGCATACGCTACCGCATGCTTCCAGGTTGTATTAACCGCGGGCTATTCCCACTTCAGTAAGCATCTGGTCTAAAATGCGCTTGGATTCGGACAAATACAATTCCGGATCCCGGAAATAGGGCGCTAGCAATTCCACCGATGCCCAGCCCTGATATCCATATCGTTTCGTGATGCGGAAGAAATCTTTCAGTGGGATATGGC
>JAEXFV010000031.1 GCA_023451115.1 Bacillota bacterium | reverse complement strand
AACTAATACTCTCGGCTAACCGTTTACCGGTAACGCCTTTTCTATATTTAGTATAGCCTATTATGCTCCCTTTAGCAACATTAAAACACAGAATTTCGTGTGCAATTTCGTGTGATATTTGATTTCAAAACTGTGATTTTTACGGCAAAATGCTGCCGAATATCACATGATTTATCACACGATGCAATTCCGAAGCCCTAGAGAAACAGGAAAACTCCCTGAATTAGGGAGTTTTTCATTGGTGCGGCTGGGGGGATTTGAACCCCCAAGCTTTCGCCGACGGATTTTAAGTCCGTTGTGTATGCCGTTCCACCACAGCCGCATATTTTTATTCTACCATTCCAGCTACGTTTGTCAATCCTGGAAGTTGGGTATTACATAAGAAAGTGAAAAAGATTTGACTTCCCTTTTTCACATGATACAATATGTTGTATCGCAATCTATTATTTTACACAATATATACTATATTCAAGGAGTTTACCATGAAGCTAAGCCAGAATGCAGTCACCGTTTTGGAGCGGCGATACCTGAGCAAGGATGAAAACGGGGCGCTCACCGAAACCCCGGAAAAAATGTTTCACCGGGTAGCCCGGGCAATCGCGGCGGCAGACGCCAATTACCCCGGGGGAGATGTGCCACGCAGCGAGGAAGCCTTTTTCCAGGCCATGGCTAACCTGGAGTTCATGCCCAATTCCCCCACGCTGATGAACGCAGGCAAGCCATTGGGGCAGCTTTCCGCCTGCTTTGTGCTGCCGGTGGGGGACTCCATGGAGGAAATTTTCGATGCGGTAAAAAACGCAGCGCTCATCCATAAAAGCGGCGGCGGCACAGGTTTTTCCTTTTCCCGGCTGCGCCCGGCAGGGGCGGTGGTTCGCTCCACCGGCGGGGTGGCCTCCGGCCCTATCAGCTTTATGCGGGTATTTAACGCTGCTACAGAGGCAGTAAAACAGGGGGGCACCCGCCGGGGCGCCAACATGGGCATCCTGCGAGTGGATCACCCAGACATCCTAGATTTTATCCGCTGCAAGTCGGATAACACCCAAATCACCAATTTTAACATCAGCGTGGGCCTGACAGAGGCCTTCATGCAAGCGGCTGGCCGGGGGGAGTCATACGACCTTTTAGACCCCCGCACCAGGGAAAAAGTGGGCAGCCTCCCTGCCCGGGAGGTATTCGACCTAATTGTGGATATGGCCTGGAAAAATGGGGAGCCGGGCATCATTTTCCTGGATCGGCTTAATCGGGACAACATTGTGCCGGAAATTGGGGAAATTGAAAGCACCAACCCCTGTGGAGAACAGCCCCTGCTCCCCTATGAAAGCTGTAACCTGGGCTCCATCAATCTGGCGGCCATGCTGCGCTTGGAAGAGGGAGGATTTGCGCTGGACTATGACAAGCTGGGCCGCACGGTGGATCTGGCGGTTCATTTCCTGGACAACGTCATTGATGTAAACCAGTACCCTCTGGACATCATTGGGGAAACCACCCGGGCTACCCGAAAAATCGGCCTGGGCATCATGGGATTTGCTGACGTTTTATACCGTCTGGGCATTCCTTATAATTCTGACGAAGGCGTGGCCCAGGCGGAAACGCTGATGGGCTTTATCCAGGCCCGGGCGCAAAAAGCCACCCAAGCCCTGGGGGAACAGCGCGGGAGTTTCCCGCTATTTGAACAGAGCGTGTTTGCAGGCGGCCCGTCCCGGCGCAATGGTACCTGCACCACCATCGCCCCTACGGGTACCATATCCATCATCTGCGGCGCATCTTCCGGGGTAGAGCCACTGTTCGCCCTTTCATTTGTGCGCAATGTGATGGATAAGGACGCCTTGCCCCAGGTAGATGCATATTTTGAACAGGTAGCCAGGGAAAAAGGCTTTTATTCCCCCGGGCTGATGCGCCGCATTGCGGAGGAAGGCACGTTGGCCCATATTCCAGAAGTTCCGGAAGAGATCAAGCGGGTATTCGTCACTGCCCACGATGTTTCTCCGGAATACCATGTGCGCATGCAGGCGGCGTTCCAAAAATACACGGACAACGCGGTATCCAAAACGGTTAACTTTCAAAACAGCGCCACCCGGGAGCAGGTGGCTCAGGTATACCGGCTGGCATTCCAGCTGGGGTGCAAGGGCGTAACCATTTACCGGGATGGCAGCCGCAACGAGCAGGTGCTATACGTAGGCAACAAAGTTGAGGACAAGCCCGCTGTGCCTCAGGCACCTATCGCACCCCGGCCCCGCCCTGAAGTTACCCGGGGGATCACGGAAAAGGCAGTAATTGGGTGCGGCAACCTGTATATCACGGTGAATTATGACGACAAGGGGATTTGTGAGGTGTTCACCAACCTGGGGCGGGCAGGGGGATGCCCCAGCCAAAGCGAGGCCACCAGCCGGTTGATTTCCACAGCGTTGCGCTCCGGCATGGAGGTGGACGCCATCATCGAGCAGCTCAAGGGCATTCGCTGCCATTCTACCCTGCGCCAACGGGGAACCAATCCCAACATCAAAGTGCTGTCCTGCCCCGACGCCATCGGCCGGGTGTTGGAAAAGGTTGCAAAACTTTGCCGGGAAGGGGAGCAGCTGGGCCTGCCGGTAGAAAAAAGCGCTCTGCCCACAGCCCCGGCAGCCCAGGGGAAAACGCCCTCCCACAAGTTAGGTCGCAGCCCGGAGACAACGCCGCTTGGCGCCCCCTGTCCTGAATGCGGCAGCACCATGGAACATGAGGGAGGCTGCACCATTTGCCGCAGCTGCGGTTATAGCCATTGCGGATAGCCTTGACATAGCGCTTTCCTAAAAGCCCTTGAAATCAAAAGAACGAGGCAACAGAAAAGGCCGGGCAATTGCTCCGGCCTTATTAATCAAAACAGCGACTTGCTGAATTCCCCCAAACACAAGCGTTGGGGACAAGATGGGTATTCCCCTCTATCATTACGAATTTGATTTCTCAGCCAATCACGATCAACCGTTTCCAGCATCCCGCTTAAAACAGCTTCTTCACCGCGTCCCCCAAGCCAGAGAGCTTGTCCACAGAAATTTTCGCCTTTACGGCGTCGATTACCTGCTGGATGACTTCATCAGGCAAGTCTTTTCCCAGCAGTTTTTCCACCGCTTTGACGGGCTCTTTCTGAAACTGCTGCAGCAGCTCTGGATCTTTGGTGAGGGAATCGGCCACGTTTTTGATTTGCGCTTTTATATCCATACCAACCGGCTCCTTATTCCTGCTCCTCAATGGTTGCATCCACAGCGTTCTTCTTTACAGACTGGATTCCATTGAGGCAGCCAGCCATAGCCTGGTACCCTTCGCTTGTGGCGATGATCTGGCCATTGGTGGCCTTGAGGCGGAAGCGGAACTCCCCGGCCTTGTCCTGATACACCTCAAACTTGGGGTGTTTCACCGCGGCAAAGCCCTCTTTGGTCTGATCTTCAATCTCTGCCACAGGCGCGTTGGCCTGAACGCTGGCAACGCCTTTTTTGCAGGCCGCATCGGAAGAATAGACCTCGGACGTGGCGATGACTTCGCCATTTCCGGCTTTCAGGTCAAATTTTACGCCAGTATTGGTTTTACGAATGACAAACTTACCCATAAAAATTCCTCCTGTATGATATTTGTTGGATATGACAAATGCTTCTGTCATCATTTTACCGCTGCTTGTCTACACAAACAAGCCTATTGCGTTAAAAAGTGGTCAAATCCA
>JAEXFV010000010.1 GCA_023451115.1 Bacillota bacterium | reverse complement strand
GCTATTAAAGCTTTGCTCATTCTGGTTATTCCACAGCGAAACATATTTTTTAGATTTATTACATGAAATACACCGTAAATACTATTGCAAAAATCCATTCGTCTATCCTGTGACTAGTGTGCGAATGTCTTTGATCTAAGCTTCCCAACAAACAAAATACGGGGCATTATTCGGGACAGGCTATCCTGTACCGGATAATGGGGGATATATTTTTTCATAAACATTATACTGTGTAACACTCCTGTGAAAAGCGTATTCCCGCGCTTTCCCGCATGATTTCCATAGCCTGTATCACTGACCGGGTTAGCCGCTGCAGGCGACAATACTCTTCCCTACTGCCCAGCGGATCCTCAATAATGGCCGCAAACGCCTCCGCCTCATACCGCATAGGAGGGACATCCGGGTTGCTATGGCATATTGTTTCCTCGCTGCCGTCCTGGTAGGTAATCCAAGCATGTTGAAACGTGGAAATGTTATCGATATGCAGCGTACCCACATCCCCCATGATCACATTATCATGGCCGCTTGCACAACTTTTGGAATAGGTTAACGTACAAACCAGGCCATCATACTCCAACAATTGTGCGCCCGCTACATCTATGCCATTTTCATGGAGCGCTGCGCTGGCCGCTATCCTTTTGGGGAAACCAAAAAACCGGATTGCCGGATATACCGTATATACCCCCATATCCATCAACCCGCCTGCCGCAAGCTCCGGCCGAAATAGATTTGGAGTTTTTTCCCCTGCCCGAAAAGCAGGATAGGCTGAGGATTGCCGACCAAAATCGAATTTTGCACTATAAACCCGGCCAAGCTTAGGCAAGGCATTCTGGATTAATTGGGGTTGGGGCATATACATGCCTTTGATGGCCTCCAAAAATACCAGGCCATTGGCATTGGCAATCGCTAGCAGCGCTGCTAACTGCGCTGTGGTTACCACGCAAGTTTTTTCACACAAAACGTGTTTGCCGTGTTCCAACATGTATTTGGCCTGACCATAATGCAAGGCGTTTGGGCTTGCAATATAGATGCCGTCCACTTCCTCACAATTTGCCAAATCTTCCAGGCTGGTAAATACCAACTCCACCCCATGTTTTCGCGCAAAAGCCTCTCCTGCGGGCAAAGTTCTGGAATACACGGCTTGATGCCGAAGTTGCGTTGACCCTTGTATCGCCTGCAAAAACTCATCTGTAATAGCGCTGCTTCCAATCGTAGCAAGCCGTATCATAAATTGCACCTCGCCCTTCTTATCTTTATTATCATAGCATACCAACCAGCATCCAGTCCCCTGGAAAAAAGAAAAATCTATGGCCGCCCGAAAGAAGAGCAGGCGGCCATAAACAGATGTGTTTGCTTTATTCGTACTGGCTGAATACCCGTTCGATTGCGCCTAAAGCATCCTCCAGCACATCGATGGTTTGCAGGTTGATATAGGTTTTGTTACCGCCTGCCACAATAATGCCCTCAGCGGCCATCGCCATAGCATATTCATGCATAGCGTCTGCAGCTGTCGCCTTGCGGGCCTCAATCTGTTGCGGTGTCCATTCCAAAAAGCTGGATACATGCTGCATGCCGCAAAGATCAATGTGCAATATGGATTCCTGGTTAAACACCAACGCCGGGATTTGATATTTTTCCGCCAAGTCGGCTACCGCCCTAGTAAATTGATCTGCTGCGGTTTTCAGGCGGGCGTGTGCATTGGTGCGCTCCAACTCACAAATGGTGGTATAGCCAGCCAAACAACTCAGAGGATTGGCGGTAAGTGTGCCGCCCACCATCACCTTTTTAGAATGCCCCATGGTGAGTCCGGCAGTAAGCAAGCTCATAATCTCCCTTTTCCCGCCTACACCGCCTGCGCCGGGAAATCCACCGGCAATAATTTTCCCAAACACGGTTAAATCCGGCTTTACACCATAAAAGGCTTGCGCGCCCCCCATTCCCAGGCGGAAGGCTGTCACCACTTCATCATAAATGAGTAGGGCGCCATACTGGTCGCACAACTCTCTGGCCCGCTTGTGGTATTCCCGGGTTAAAGGCAGCGCGCCGCTATCCTGCCCAATAGACTCCATCAGGAAGGCTGCCGTGCCCCCTGATTTTTCATTCTGGGCAAAACAACGTTCCAAATCCTCTAAATCATTCGGCATTACGCCCTGAATATAGCGATAGCACTCTTCCGGAACCCCGACCGCCGCTTCACTGCCAGTGCCAATACTGCGGATTTCGTACATCAGCTGGTCGCTCCATCCATGATAACAACCTTTGATTTTAATCAGGTTTTGCTTGCCAGTATAGGCCCGCGCCAGACGAATGGATACCATATCCGCTTCTGTTCCGCTGGCCAGCATGCGGAATTGCTCTACCGATGGAAAGTATTGATGAATTTTTTTTACAAACTTGAACTCGAGATCTGAGTATAGTCCGGTTAAATGGCCATTGCTTTTGAGCAAGTCAATTACCGCTTCCGTCACCGGGGGGTAATTATTCCCCAGTATGGTAGGGCCGCCGGCCTGTAGAAAATCGATATACCGGTTGCCATCCACATCATAGAGATAGGCTCCTTGTGATTTAACGCAATTCAGCGCGAACGGATAATTATTTGCCAGATTATGCTGCACACCGCCTGGGATCAGTTCTTTCGCTTCCTCAATGGTGGATTTGGATTTTGCGCATTTGGTTTCAAAATAGTTTGTATATTTCTCTACCGCGTTTTTTTTCAGCCGTTTGGTGTGCAAAATCACGTCCCGCGCCCGTTCATGAATCGCCGGATAGTCGTAACCACCCAAATACTGTGCCATCTCATTGTCCTCCTTTTTCTTTCAAGCTGAATTAAATGTTACGCTCAATGGCTCAATTCTTCATAGGTAGCCTTGAGCGCACCATATGCTTTTTTGTAGATTGCAAACAGCCGGTCATAGCGGGCTTTAAATTCAGTCCGAGGGACGAACACCTTTTCTTCTTTTACATATTCATCCAACACCGTAAAGTCTTTTGCCAGCCCAAGCCCAATATCCACGCATGCAGTCAAGCCCACGTTTCCCGCAACACGGGGATTTTTCAAACGAATAAGGGTTTCTCCCATCACATCCGCAATGATCTGCATGTGCACATCATTTTGCGTTCCGCCACCAATTGCCCGCAAAAAATTGATATTCCAGTTATCGTTGGCCTGCAAATTTTCCTTGATCCACCTAAAGTTAAAAGCAATTCCCTCCATCACCGCCCTAGCAATATGCCCTCTGGTGGTGGTTGGCTTGATATTCAGCAAGCTTCCGCGTACGTTTGGCTCCAGCACGGGCTCTTCCTCCCCATATAAAAA
>JAEXFV010000136.1 GCA_023451115.1 Bacillota bacterium | reverse complement strand
GTATTGAGGGTAGACCTCTTTTGCGGGGGATGGGTGAAATCCCTTTTTCATAACGACAAGAGCCGCAACAAACTGACCGGCCACGGTTGCAACAGCCGCACCGGCAATGCCCATCCGAGGCAAGCCAAACATACCGAATATCAACAGAGGGTCGAAGATAATATTGACGATTGCACCAACGATCTGTGCCGCCATGGGCGTTTTCATATCCCCGTTTGCCTGTAGGATTTTTGTCCAGATGCTTTCCAAAAACAGCCCAAGGCTGAATACACAGACGATCCTTCCGTAAGTGATCACATCCTGAACGACCGCCTCAGATTCGGTGGACATTCTGGCATAGGTTGGCATAATGAACCAGCAAATCAAAGCAAACAGAAACCAAAGCAAAACCGCAAGCGGAGTCCCAACGCCGGCACATTCTTTGGCTTCCTTCTGCCGTCCTTCTCCTAATTTTGCGGCAATCACCGTGTTCATTCCAACACCAGTTCCCACAGCAAAGGCTATCATCAAAAGCTGTATAGGATATATGATAGACAGTGCGGTTAAGCCTGTATCGGAAAATTTTCCGATGAACAGGCTGTCGACGATATTATATAGTGCCTGGATAAGCTGTGCAAGCATAACCGGTGGTGCCAATTTCAAAAGTATTCTGCTGATTTTTTCTTTTCCGTAAAATTCTATGGTATTCACATTCTATTCCTTCTTTGCTTCCATAACGGTAGATAATGCCTTATCATACTCCAGCAAAAGTTGTATCAGCATAGCCAGCTTTTCGCTGCCAAGCTGCTTTAATGCACCGGATTCCAGTGTGTCCAGTGAAATCAGTAATGGGGCTGCATAATTTTCTCCCTTATCTGAAAGTATAAACGCCTTTTCACGTCCAATGGAGTGTTCGCCGCTATATACCAATAAACCATTTTTCCGCATTCCGCTTATGACATTGTTCATCGTCTGACGGGGAAGCAGATAGCTGTCACAGATTTGCTTTTGCGTGCAAAATCCAAACTCACGGATGGTATAAATCACAAGCATTTCGTGGTAACTGATTCCATGCCGGGCAGACCATGCAGAATAAATGCCGCGGCATTTGATGATTGCTCTGTTAATATCATTGTATAGATTCAGTGATTCTTTTTCCATGTCACACCTCCGCTATAATCCCAAATAGGATTATAGTATAAACCATTGAATATTTCAATGGTTTATACTATGGAAAAGAATCCGTATTTCAAGCTCATTTCCGATATTACCATTTCAATGGGATGCGATGTAGGTTGCCCTTTTATCGGCAGAAATTTTGATGATAACTGGTGACTTTCCGACCCGGCAGGACAAAGCGATGATGTGTTCAAAGCAGTTATTGGTAAAATAGAGAAGCATATCACTGAAATAAAGAATCACCTTAAATGACCCCCTAATGCTCTCGAAACAGCAATAGAGGGTTCATTGGTATCAAAATTAGGGGCTATCGCCAAAAACATTTTATTTTCTTTGTATTTTCAGCTTGCAGCGGAATGCATTCTGTTTTGCCATCACGATGTCTTATATACCCAAACTTAATTTTTAGATTCTGCAAACCATGCGCTGCCATCCCAATATAAGGTTCTCCTATGGCCATGTATGAGGCAGTCGTATACTTTGCATGGCCGATCAAAGGATTGACTACGCCCCATACTTACATGCATTACCCGAGAGATCCGAAATTGGATTCCATTGAACCATATGCATAAGGGTGTTACGCTACCATCCTCATAAATGCGGGTATCCACTACAAGGTAAATTGCTTTTCTTTTCTGCTGCATACTTTATAGTATGCCCATGAAAATAAATTGCTATGGTGCAAATCAATAATAAATCCCACAATAATAACATAAATGTGATATGGGGTGATCATTTTGAAAATACAATGGAAAGGGTTAATCGTTTGCATCATCATACCGCTTGCAGTTGGTGGCATTTCCGCCTTTTTAACCCGCAATAGCATGCAGGCTTTTGAAACAATGAACAAGCCCCCACTAGCGCCGCCAGCATGGGTGTTTCCCGTCGTTTGGACCATCCTGTTCATCCTTATGGGAATAGCATCGTATTTGGTGGTTGTATCCGGCAAGCCAAACCGCGCTGCTTTAACGGTATATGGCCTTCAGCTATTCTTTAATTTTTTATGGTCCATTATCTTTTTCAATTTTGAACAATACCTTTTGGCATTTATCTGGCTTGTCGCGTTATGGCTACTGATATTAGCAACAACCATCTTGTTCTATCGAATTTCAAAACCGGCTGGATATTTAATGATTCCCTATCTGCTGTGGGTTTCCTTTGCAGGGTACTTAAATTACGCAATCTATCTTTTGAATTAAATAGCCATTGCGCTATGAGCCAAACTTTTTCATCGTCACAAAAGCAAATAACCACCGGCCAAGCCGGTGGTTATTTGCTTAATCTTATTCCATGCTACGCTTCGCTTCCAAGGGCTGTAATCTCTCCTTTGCAACACCAGCTTTCTGCAAAATGGGAATCATGGCATATACCAATGTGGTATATAGGGGTATCATCACCGCCTGATTGGCAATCCGCAGCGGAAGGATTGCGGAAATAGAACTTCCGTACAGCAATATCATTAAGAGGGTGTTGCAGATGATCGAGCCAAATGTCTGTCCACAAGCAATAGCCGCCAATAAACGCAAAAACGTAGGCTTTTCTTTTTTGCGGAAAAACAATCCCGGTATCAAACCAAAGAAAATGCCAACAATGGTAAACCAAGGTACATAGGCTCCCTTGGGAAACAAAAGAGCCTGAATGAGATCCGTTAGCCCTCCTACCATGCCTCCATATACCGGGCCATAAAGTACACCGGCAAGAATCACCGGCAATACGCCAAACCCAATTTTAACAGAATACATGCCCAGAGGGAATGCTGGGATGCTAAGCATCCCGCCCAGGATTACGCCCATAGCGGTCAAGAGGGCACAGGTAACAAGTTTGTGAATGGTGCTTTGTGTTGTTTTCTGCATAAAAAATAGCGCCTCCTTTTTTGGTTGGCGCAAACAGCCTTCTTGCAGGAGAAAGCTCTTGCGCAGCGGACGCAACGTTGCACCGCGGACCATGTCCTTTCGTGCAAGAGCAACTTCCCATCTCCTGCCACTGCTGCCATGCTTGCATGGCAACGCGCAACGCCTACTCTGCTTGTTGTGAGTATACACGAATTGGAGATAGAATGCAATCAAAAAGAGCCGCTGTTTCAAGCGGCCCTTCTATTCCATTTGTTCACTGCCTACGCAGCTGCACTCTTTTCCTTTTTGTTGTTGATTAAGGCCTTAATTCCTTCAATCACCAAGATCACCGCCAAAGCAATGAGCACAATTGCAAAAAGCGTTTGCAATACAGCGGCCAGAGGATCCTTCGCAGTACCCATAATGAGAGAGCCCAGCTGGTTCTTCAGCGTAATTGCCAAAGAAGTGATGGTAGCCACTGTCATAAACGCCATGGGGAAATAAAATGCGCCGTTCTTCTTTCCCACTTTGCCCAGCCATACGCAGCAGGCCAGCAATGCCAATCCTGCCAGCAACTGGTTTGCCGCTCCAAACAGCGGCCAAATCTTAGAGTAACCGCCCACTGCAAGCAACCCGCCTAATCCAACCGTAATCACTGTAGCAACATAGGGATTCACTAAAAATTTGCGCACGCCAGTCAAGGATTTGACATCTTCGCCCTCATTTACAAAGAATTCCTGGAACAAGAAGCGTCCCATACGGGCGGCGGTGTCCAAAGAGGTCAACGCGAACGCTGAAACTGCCAACGTAATCACTGTAAAGATTACAGTAGTCACCCCTTCCGGAGCGCCAATGGCGGAAAAGAAGCTGGAAATACCAGTTGCAAAGGTAACCGCAGGCGTTCCCTGTTGGCCGCCCAACGCACAAACCGCGATCAAAGCAAGCACTGCCAGGAAGCACTCAATCAACATGCCGCCATAACCAATGGCTTTGGCGTCGCTTTCTTTATTGAGCTGCTTGGAAGTGGTGCCGGAACCCACCAGGCTATGGAAACCCGAAATTGCACCGCATGCAACCGTGATAAATAATACTGGGAACATCGTACCCATTCCCTCAACTTCCCAACCCACTACAGCGGGCATATTCATGGAGGGATTTGCACAGACCACACCAATGACGGCCAACAGCATCATTGCATACAGCAGGAAACTATTCAAGTAGTCACGGGGCTGCAGCAAAATCCAAACAGGCGTAACGCAGGCGACCATGATATAAACCAGAATAAAAATCAGCCATACCGTGCTGGAAACGTTGACAATCGGCGCTGCCAAACCAATCCAGATACATGCAGCCAGCAAAATTACGCCTACAATAGAGCTCACTGCCAAAGGCGCATTCTTGCGGTATACCAGGAAGCCAAAAGCAATGGCCAATACGATAAACAGCAACGAAGCAGTGGCCACAGAACCATTGGCTGTGCTTACAGCAGGGTCACTCACCGTGAAGGTGCCTTGCACAATCGAAGCAAACGCCGCAATGACCAGCAGCAGTGTAAACCAGCCAAAAGCCAGGAAAAGTCGTTTTCCCCTGCGGCCTATGTTTACTTCAATTACGTTTCCAATGGATTTTCCTTCATGTCGAACAGAGGCAAACAGTGAGGCAAAATCATGCACAGCGCCGAAGAAAATACCGCCGATGATAATCCAGAGAAGTACCGGCAGCCACCCGAACACGGAGGCCTGAATAGGGCCGTTGATAGGTCCTGCGCCTGCGATTGACGCAAAATGGTGTCCCATCAGGACAGGCGCTTTGGCAGGGACATAGTCCACGCCGTCCGTCATGGTGTGTGCAGGTGTAGGCCGATTGGGATTTAACCCCCATGACTTGGCCAGATAGCTGCCATAGGTGAAGTAGGCCCCAACGAACACCACTAGGGAGATCAAGAGGATTACCAGGGAACTCATGACAATAACCACCTTTCTTATATAATGCCTGTATTTAAGTCAACGGGGCTAATCCCTCCCCGAAAACTCCTTATGCGTGGAGCGCTTGGCGAAATACCCTTTTCAAATCCCTTCCTGGCCAGTTTGTAAAAATCGTTTCATCGCTTACATCCATAGCGCCAACCCGCACTGTACTGTAGCCATACAATGAAAACTTATAATTTTTTGTATATTTTGTTTTACGTATATCTTCTTTTACAGCCGCTTCAATACTGCCGCAAACCAACAAAAGCGTCATATAGGAATACATATGTTCCGAATGCGGTTTTACAAAATCTTTCTCTGCCGCTATAATAAACGCCTTTAGGCTCTCCCAAACACTCTGAGTTAACAGCTCAACTTCCAGGAAAAAAACATGCTCGTGCATTTCAAGCCCATATAACTTAGCGCGGCGCACCAGCACATATTTTTGCTGATTCTGGTAATAGTGCGCATATGCGGCAAAATCAAATCCAGCTATGGAGTAAGGCTGTTCAACGTCAAAATAACCACGGAACTGGTCAATAAGCCTGTCCATCAAATTAAAATTTTCCATACCATGCTCCTTTGCACGTTGGCTACAATAAAATACAACTAGAACAGTAAAGGCATAAATTCTTTTTAACAATTTCATTATACCGTTACATGTATGATGTGAAAAGCCCTATTTTTCTTTGATTTATCTTGAAATATATATGCTTTCAGCTTGCTGGCACATAACAAAGCCGGAGCCAAAACCGGCTCCGGCAAAAGGAAAATATTCTGGATTAAGAAGCGTCTTCTTTTGAAGAAACTAACAGGTTCTGCCCTTCCCGCAATTGCAGCTTGGGCTGTTCGGACTTTGCAATGACCTCTGGCGTAATCAGGCATTTCTTCACATCTGCTCGGGAGGGGATATCGTACATGATATCCATCATTGCATCCTCCAGTATTGCCCTAAGTCCCCTTGCACCGGTTTTTCTCTGGATTGCCATTTGTGCCACTTCTTTTAACGCGGCCGGTTCAAACTCCAGCTCTACGCCATCCATTTCAAAAAGCCGTTTATATTGCCGGGTTAAAGCATTTTTGGGCTCTGTTAAAATAGAGAGCAGCGCTTCCTCATCCAGCTGATGCAACGTTACAATTACGGGCATACGTCCTACAAACTCTGGAATCAATCCATATTTCAGCAAGTCTTCCGGCAAAATGTCCTTCAGGATAGCGCCAATGTCTTTTTCTACATTAGATTGCACGTCCGCGCCAAATCCCATCTGCTTTTCTCCTGTGCGCTTTTTGATGATTCCATCAATGCCTGCAAAAGCGCCGCCACAAATAAACAGCACATTTGTGGTGTCGATCTGGATAAACTCTTGATGGGGGTGCTTCCTCCCCCCCTGCGGCGGCACGCTGGCCACCGTTCCCTCCAGAATTTTCAACAACGCCTGCTGCACGCCTTCGCCGGATACATCTCGGGTTATGGACGGGTTTTCGCTTTTGCGGGCAATTTTATCGATTTCGTCGATATAAATAATGCCCTTTTCAGCACGTTCCACATCATAGTCTGCCGCCTGGATCAATTTGAGCAGGATATTTTCCACATCCTCGCCCACATATCCTGCCTCTGTTAAAGAGGTAGCATCAGCAACTGCAAAAGGCACGTTCAATATCTTTGCTAATGTCTGGGCCAACATGGTCTTGCCGCAACCCGTGGGCCCCAACATAATGATGTTGCTCTTTTGCAATTCAACATCGTCTTTGGAGGCTCCTGCGCCAATCCGCTTATAATGATTATAAACGGCAACAGCCAAAGCCTTTTTTGCAGCCTGCTGGCCAACCACATATTGGTTGAGAATGTTTACGATTTCGTGCGGCTTTGGCACATCGGAAAGATCAATGGGCTGTGCCGAAAAATCATCCTCAATGATCTCAGTGCACAATTGCACACACTCATTGCAGATAAAGACGCCCGGCCCCGCAATAATGCGGTGCACCTCATCCTGGTTCTTACCGCAGAATGAGCATTTTACAGGCCCTTTCTCTTCAAACTTTGGCATAGTTCACCTTACCTTCTGGGGGGGATGATTTGGTCAATCAACCCGTACTCCAGCGCCTGTTTGGCGCCCATAAAGTTATCGCGCTCGGTATCTGCAGCCACGCGTTCCAAAGGCTGTCCGGTACGCTCGGCAAGAATGCGGTTCAACGTATTTTTCGTTTCTAAAATTCGTTCCGCATGGATCATAATATCCGTAACCTGGCCCCGCGCGCCGCCGCTTGGCTGATGGATCATGATTTCCGCATTGGGTAACGCTTTGCGTTTGCCCTTTGCTCCCGCTGCCAGCAAAAATGCACCCATAGATGCCGCCATGCCAATACAAATAGTGGATACGTCGCACTTAATATACTGCATGGTATCATAAATGGCCATTCCTGCTGTTACCGAACCGCCTGGGCTGTTAATATACAGGTTAATATCCTTATCCGGATCATCCGCCTCTAAAAACAGCAGCTGTGCTACAATCAGGTTCGCCTCGTCATCGGTAACCTCCCCTCCTAAAAAAACAATCCTGTCTTTTAGAAGGCGAGAATAAATATCATAGGAACGTTCACCGCGATTGGTTTGTTCCACAACCATAGGAATTAAGCTCATCCGTTCTCCTCCTTATCCGCATGCTATGGTTTTGCGGGCGCATGGGTTCCTTTTGGCCCTGGCTTTTATTCGCTCTTTTGAGCGTTTTCATCCGCCTGGGCTTCTTCTTTTTCTTCCGGCGCGTCCACCATATTTGCAGCATCCATAATGCATTGCACGGTTTTCTCTGCAATCACGCGCTCTTTAAAATAATCCCAGTCATCCTGGCTTAAGCGGTTTTTAAATTCATCTGCTTCCACGCCTGTGCGCTCTGCAAATTCCTTTACCTGCTTCTCCAGCGTTTCTTCATCCGCTTCAATTGCCTCAGCCTTTGCAATGGCTTCCAGCGTTAATTGAATACGCACACGATTTTCTGCTTCTGCCCGGTAACCTTCCCGCAAAGTCTGAACATCCGTGCCCATATATTTGCAGTAGTCCTCCAGGGATAAGCCGGAGCTGGCCAGCCGGTAAGTAATATCCTGCAGCATATAATCCATCTGACGGTTAATCATAACCTCAGGAATATCCATATTCGCATTCTGCGCGGCCTTCTGGATTGCCTCGTCCTCCATCTGGCCCTTGGCGCGTTCTTCATTGCGTTTTTCCAACTGCGCACGCTTGTCCGCCTTGTACTCTTCGATGGTGTCAAACTCGGAAATATCCTTAATAAACTCATCATCGAGCTCTGGCAGCTCTTTTACCTGAATGGTTTTAATGGTTACGGTAAATACCGCATCCTTTCCTTTCAGATCTTCTGCGTGATACTCTTCAGGGAATTTCACCTGGATATCCTTGGTTTCGCCTGCAGCCATCCCTACCAACTGCTCTTCAAAGCCAGGAATGAAGGCGCCGGAGCCAATCTCCAGGGTTTGATCCTGTGCTGTGCCGCCATCAAACTTCACGCCGTCAACAGAGCCGGAATAATCCAGCACGACGCGGTCGCCATTCTCTACGGGCCGATCCATCTCAATGTATCGTGCAGCCTTTTCCCGCTCTTGCTGCAACACGGCGTCCAGTTCTTCATCTTTCACAGTATACGCCCGCCGTACCACTTCTATACCCTTATAATCACCCAATGAAACTTCAGGCTTGAGTACTACTTCCGCAGTAAATACCAGGCCTTCCTGGGAGCCAATCTCATCAATGGAAATTTCCGGGCGATCCACAGGTTCCAATCCATTTTCCGCAACGGCATCGTCATACGCTTTTCCATATACCAGCTCAAAAGCATCTTCATAAAAAACGCCTTCGCCGTACATGCTCTCCACTACCTTACGGGGCGCCTTGCCCTTGCGGAAGCCAGGAACATTATACTTTTTTACATTCTTGACGTAAGCCTTCTGCATCGCATCTGCAAAAGTAGCCGGATCTACCGTGATCGTAAGCTTCGCCTTATTATTCTCAAGTTTCTCTACCGTTGCCATCCTCGTCCTCCATGCTCATCATCTTGCTTGTATTCTGCATTTCCCATTCGCAAATGCATAAAATGCCAGTATCCGAATTATATTATCATAATCAAAAAAATATTGCAATAAAGCAAAACGCCTTTCTTCCACAATATATTAAGCGGGCTCTTCCCCGTGGCAGGGCTGGATGCTATAATAAAAAACAGACCCCATTTCCTTTATTGGCAACGGAGGTGTTCTGCGTGAATTTTTCAACCATACTCCAGCAAAAGCTATTGCTGTTTGACGGCGCCATGGGTACAATGCTCCAGCAAAAAGGCCTGTTGCCCTCTGGAGAATGCCCCGAACGGCTCAATATCACCCACCCGGCAGACGTATTGGACATTCATACGGCTTACTTGCTTGCCGGCGCAGACATCATTACTGCCAACACCTTTGGGGCCAACCCTTTACGCCTGGAGGACTTTGGCCTGGCATGCCAAATGGAAGAAATCATACAAAACGCCGTCGCCCTTGGGAAGGAAGCGGTTTCCAGCCTAAATAAACCTGCTTATGTAGCCGTATCGATCGGCCCTACAGGGAGACTGTTGCATGATGCTCCATCCATGGCTACGGCAGTCTATCAAGCGTACTATAAGCAATGTTCCGTTGCCGCCGCTGCAGGCGCAGACCTTTTTGTTATTGAAACCATGAGTGACTTGGCCGAGGCAAGGCTGGCCTTGCTAGCTGCCCGCGCTGCTTCAAACATACCTATCGTCGCCTGTTTTACACTGGAAGCTGATGACTGTACGTTTGCAGGCAATCCCCCTGAGGTGTTGGCCTTGTGCTGCAAAAAACTTGGTGCTTCTATGGCGGGGATCAATTGCGGGCTTGGCCCGGCAGAGGCCTTTTCCGGATTTTCCCGTTTTGTCGGAGCTGGCGTTTTGCCCATACTGGCATTGCCAAACGCAGGATTGCCTCTGGATAACGGCAAATATCCTTTTAATCCCGATGCCTTTGCCGCTGAAATGCTCCCATATGTGCAGGGTGGCGCGCAAGCCATTGGTGGATGCTGCGGCACCACGCCGGAACACATTCGGGCTTTACGCCCTCTTTTGGATCAAAATCAAGGCAGCACTCGCCTGTCCACCATAAAAGATGAATATATCTGCTCTGCGCATAACCGTTTTCCGCTGGAAAATTTAGCAGATCCTCTTCCCACCGTGCAGGTGGGCAGTATCTCCTGTGCACAAGCAGTCCTGCGCCTAGAGCAAGCAGCGCAGCAGGCAGGCTGTTTACGGCTGGACTTGGGCAGCCTGGACGCAGCGCAGGTTTCCAGCCTGCTCTGGGAATGCAGCCCCATCCTCTCCCAAATCCCGGTGGTCTTTCAGGTTCATTCCGCGCAACAGGCAAATGCTGCTTTGTTTTCATATTGTGGTATTGCAGCAGTTGAAGCAGATAGTGACACAAATCAGGTTATGAAGGTTGCCTCCCGGTTCGGAGCCGAAATCCTGCTTTAAAAGCAAAGTGCATCCACCAGGATGCGCTTTATTTTTTGTTCTTCTATGCTTAACTTTCCACATCCTCCAAATAAGCGTTGATTTCTTCCAAACTGTCAAATACCTGGCCATCTTCTAATAATTCCAGCACATCGTGGGGCAGCTCTGATGCATCATAATTTAAATTTTGCACTTCTTCCTTAGTCCAGTCCGTATCCATCGTTTTTGAAATGCTGAGTCCTCCAACGCCATCGGAAAACAACACATAGTGGTCTGGGCAATAACTTGTCAGTTCCCTTTCTATCTTTGCAATTTGATGGTTGAGTTCCATTACCCTGGCATCCGGCCATGCAGCCATGATATCTTCCTGGGTATATCCGACCAGTTCACCACCTGTTTTCTCTTGTGCGAGGGTGTGCCCACAAAGCAAAAAGTGATACGTAAGCGTTACTTTTGTGTTTGGTAAAATACTGGGTTTGCCCATTTGCCCTACCGGCTCTACGGGCAACGTTTCTTGTGGCGCTGCAGCTTCCTGCGGCGCTACCAGCACGCCAATTCCCAGCCCAAGCAGCAGCGCTAATAACGAGCAAAGCAGCAAACGGGCGTTTTGTTTTATCCAAAGCATGGTAGTGCCTCCATTCTGTACAATTTGCTTTCTATCAAACTCGTCCAATCGAAAGCCTCCTATCTACACTTATGTATTCCCTTCCCCTTCCTTCTTGATACCCATTGGAGTATAATAGAGTCTAAATAAACCAGGAGGGAATGGCTATGGCAAAAAGCCCTACAGTAGATAATCACCAGGAAAATGAAATCCTGTGGAAAGACCGTAAGCGCATTTTAGGATTGCCTATCAGTTTTACTGTTTACGAGGTGGATAACGACCGTCTTACTATCAGAAAAGGCTTATTCCGCACGGAAACAGATGAAATTTTGCTCTACCGCATACTGGACATTAAGCTGGTACGCACATTGGGGCAAAAAATCTTTGGTGTGGGCACCATTACCCTGTATAGTGCGGACCAATCCCATAGCACGTTTGCCATCCAAAACATTAAAAAGCCAGATGCAGTGCGTAAATTTTTGAGCCGCATTGTGGAGCGGGAACGCACAGCGAAAGGAATCACTGGGCGTGAAATTGTGGGCGCTGCAGGCATGATGCATGATTGTGCCGAGCAATTGGAAGCGCAAAATACCATCTTCACCGACTTGGATGGAGACGGCATCCCCGATTAATCATGGCTGAACTGCTTTCCATCCTTTATTTTTCCCTGTTTGTAGTAACGGGCTATTTTGTTGTATGCTGCATTCTGCCGCGCACAGAGAGCCCCCTTATCCGCCTTTGGTTAGGGGGTGTATGTGGGCTTTTCTTGCTGCTGTGGCTCCCAGCGCTCTTTTCATTTCTTTTCGGATTTACCCTTTTGGCACAATATTGTGCCTTGGTAGTATGCTTGGGAATTGGCTTTTGTTGCTTCCTTTTTTGGAAAAAGCGCGCATTATGTTCTCTTAAGGGCAGCTGGGCGGGATATCGCTATGCGTTTGCGGCGCTCATCCCGCTGTTTCTTCTGGGATGCGTCCTGTTCCTTACCCATATTATCCCTGAGCGGGATGGGATCCTCTACGCAGGCCAATCTACCTTTGGCGACCTTCCCCTTCACCTGGGGCTTGTCACCAGTTTATCAGTCCAGGGAACCTTCCCGCCAGACTATTCCATCTATCCTGGTACGGCGGTTGGATACCCATTTTTATGCGATAGTGTCAGCGCTACCTTCCATGTGCTTGGCGCCAATCTGCGTTTTTGCATGCTATTGCCTGCAATATTCGCCTATGGGCTGGTGCTTTTGGGGGCGTATTGCTTTTTCCAGCGCTGGCTAAGGCGCAGCAATGTCAGTGTGCTGGCTACGCTGCTGTTCTTTCTGGGTGGCGGATTTGGCTTTGTGTATTTTTTTGACCGCCTCCAGGCGTATCCCGGAAACCTGCTGCGTATCTTCCAGGCGTTTTATCAAACACCAACCAATTATACGGATTATGGCCTGTTATGGGTTAACCCCATTGCGGATATGTTAATTCCCCAGCGTGCTACACTGTTCGGTTGGGCGTTGTTGTTCCCAGCCTTATATTTGTTGCGCCGTGCAGCGTTTGAAGAGGAATATAAACTGTTTGTGCCCCTTGGTGTATTGGCAGGAGGCATGCCTCTGGTTCATACCCACTCTTTTTTTGCGCTGGGAGTAATCAGCTTTGTTTTCCTCTGCCGTGCAGTAATTCGGTGGGATAACAAAAAAGTATTATTGGGCTGGGTTCTATATGGGATAACGGCGCTTGCACTGGCAGCGCCCCAACTGATTTGTTTTACGTTTCAACAGGCCGGCGGATTTTTGAAGCTTCAATTCAACTGGGCGAACACTACTGATACGTTCCTGTGGTTTTATATAAAAAACTGGGGCCTGCTGTTTTTATTGCTGCCCATTGCTTTCTATCGCCTCAGTGGACGCGAAAAAGCCTTTTATGGCGGGGCGCTTGTTCTCTGGGTACTGGTGGAACTGATCCAGTTCCAGCCCAATCCCTATGATAACAATAAGCTTCTGTTTGTTTGTTTTGCTTTTACTTGCGGCATCGTGGCAAATTTACTTTGCGACTTGTATCAAAGGCTTAAAGAGTGGAAAGGCAGGCAGATGCTGGCTGCCATGGTGCTGATTACCTTGTTCTTATCCGGAACGTTGACTTTGGGGAGAGAGTTGGTCAGTGAATACCAGCTTTTTGACCAGGACGAAATTGAGGCGGCTGCCTTTATTCAGGAGCACAGCGAACCAGACGCTCTGTTTTTGACCGCCAACAATCATAATAACCTGGTTTCCTCTTTAACGGGCCGCAACATTCTTTGTGGAACCAGTTCCTACCTTTACTTCCATGGCATTGGCTTTGAAACGAGGGAACAACGGGTAACCTTAGCCTATCAACAGCCTGAAATGTACTTTTCTACACTTCAGGAGGAATATGGCATCGACTATGTTCTATTCGGGGAATATGAATTTTACCAATATCAAAGCGGAGACTCATATTTTCAAACGCATTACCCTTTGGTGTTTGAAAATGCCAGCATCCGCATTTATCAGGTGGGGCAGTAAATTCCCCGCTGCCATATACCACTTACGAATCATCAAGAATGCCTGAAAAATGGCAGCTAAAACCGTTTTTCAGGCTACAGATGTTGGTTAGAAAGCAAATTTTCCCCTTTCAACAACGCGTATATGCAAGAATCATATAGCCGTTCCCTTTTCCAAACACTGTTTCGCAGAATTCCCTCCAATTGAAAACCCGCTTTTTCCAATACATGTCTGGATGTAAGGTTATGTGCAAAGGGTTCGGCAAAAATACGCACAATTTCAAAACGCAAAAAAGCCTCTTTGCACACCTGCATCACCGCGCTGGTCATAATCCCGTTTCCCCAGAACGCTTCCCCCAGCCAATATCCCAGCTCTGCGCTTTTGCAATACACATCGTCTTTTAAAAACAGGCCAATGCTGCCCACCGCCTCCCCATTTACCAGGATTGCCCGGGATAACTGTTTTTTCTCCCCTTGTTCAATGCAAGCGTTGACATAGGTAATTGCATCCTCCACCGTATATGGATAGGGAAATACATCTCGCAAATTAGCGGCTACGTTCAGATTGTTGGCATGCTTCGCCAGGCTTTGCACATAATCCATTTTCCAAGGCACCAGAGAAAAATCCATGCTGTCCTCCGTTTACTCCAACCCCATCATAAAGCGGTACACCGGCTTTAACAGGGTATACCCCGAAATCAGTTCTTCCGCTACCCGATGGGATAGGGTAGGCTGTAATTCCGCAGAAGTATGGCTATAGGAAAGGGAACGTTTATTTAACCAGAGCTGCAGCTCCGGCGGCGCATCTGGCAGCTTAAGCCGTTTATAATCTTCCCCTTCCAAAACAAACCGGGCTTGAAACTCCGGATGTTTCACCAGCTGTAAAAACCTGGTTGGCCGGGCTAAAATTCGGCCGCGAATGTCATTCATCAACCCGGGCATAGGCGCGTACATACCCATACCGTAGCTATATGCCTCCCGGGTAAACTCAACATAGATGCCAAAACACTCCCCCGTTGACTCCCCATGACGTTTAAATACCAGCCACATATGGTCCCGGTAAGGGGATTTATCCCGGGTATAACGGGTATCCCGGCGAATGCGGGACACAACGGAAGACGGCCGCAGGTTAAACTCCGGATCAATTTGCGCCATCAGGGGCGCAAGCTCCTGCGCAAGGGCCAACAGTGGCTGCTGCACCGTTTTTTTAAAACGGCTGCGGTTTTCCTCAAAAAAGCCAATGTTGTTGTTGAATGCAATTTCCCAGAAAAAACGATAAGTTTCTTCCGTGAGCCCTTCAAAACCGCTCATATCGTTTCTCTCCTTCATACATTACAACAATGCAGCGGCAAAAGCCTGGGCATCAAAGGGCTGCAAATCATCAATGCCCTCCCCAACGCCTACAAACCGAACAGGCAAGCGCAGCATTTCCTTCACCGCTACAGCCACCCCGCCTTTCGCCGTTCCATCCAGCTTGGTGAGGATGACGCCGGTAAGCCCGGTAGATTCCCCAAACGCCTGTGCCTGGGCAAGGGCGTTTTGCCCGGTTGTAGCATCCAACACCAGCAACACTTCGCAGTGGGCTTGGGGCAATTCCCTGTCAATTACCCTGCGAATTTTTTCCAGCTCGTTCATCAGGTTTTTTTTGTTATGCAGCCTGCCCGCCGTATCACAAATCAGCAAGTCGCAGCCTTTTGCTTTTGCAGACGCAATCGCGTCAAACACCACAGCGGCAGGATCTGCTCCCTCATTATGGCGCACCATAGGCACTTGTGCCCGTTGCGCCCATATTCCCAGCTGCTCTGCTGCTGCTGCCCGGAACGTATCCGCCGCCGCCAGCATGGGCTTGCGGCCCTGCGCTTTATAATAAGCTGCCAGCTTACCAATGGATGTGGTTTTTCCTACCCCATTGACGCCTACAATCAGGATTACCCCCATAGAAGCGCCTTCCATAAAAGGCTGTTCCGGCTCCATCGCCTGGGCCAACAAACCTATCAGCGCTTGCCGCGCTTCTGGCGCACTGGAAAGCCTTTGCTCCTTTACCGCTTGTTGCAGCTGGCCCATCAGCTTTTGCGTGGTGTCCATTCCCATATCGGCCATAATCATGGCCTCTTCCAGTTCCTCATAAAGGTCTTCATCAATCCGGTCTTTCCCCGCAAACACATTGCCCAGCCAGCTCTCACGAGTTTTCGCGAGCCCCTGTTTGAGTTTTTGAAATAATCCCTGTTTATGTTCCATTTTCTTTTCCTCTACCGTTATTGTTTTATTCTGCGCACTTAAGATGCGTTATCATAAAATTGTGCGGAAACCACCTTGGATACGCCCCGTTCTTCCATTGCAACCCCATAAAGAGCGTTACATACCTCCATGCTGCCTTTACGGTGGGTAATAATAATAAACTGCGTATCATCCGCATAGTCCTTTAAATAATTGGCAAAACGGGTTACATTTACCTCATCCAAAGAGGACTCAATTTCATCCAGCACACAAAAGGCAGTGGGCTTCAGCTTAAGCATGGCAAACAACAGCGCAATTGCTGTAAGCGCGCGCTCCCCTCCGGAAAGCAGCGAGAGCAACTGCAATTTTTTCCCTGGAGGCTGTGCAATGATATCAATATCGCAGTTGAGCACATCTTCCCGGTCTCCCAGACGCAGTTCCGCATACCCGCCGCCAAAAAGCTGCTGAAATACCAGAGAGAAATTCTCCTGTATTCGTTCAAACTGCTCCAGAAACTGCCGCTGCATGGTATTGGTCAATTCCAAAATCAACGCCTGCAAATCTGTTTCCGCCTGATTTAAGTCCTGGCACTGGGTTTGCAGTTCCTGATGCCGGGCAAAAATCGTTTCATAATCCTCAATAGCATTGACGTTAATATTACCCAGCTCCCGTATTCCCGCCTTCAGCTCATCAATACGCACATGGGCTGCTGTAATTGCAATTTGCTTTTTAAAAGGCAAAACGTTATCATACGTCAGCTGATAATCCTCCCAGATGCGGTCCTGCATGGCGCCAAGCTCCATCTCCGTACGGCTTTTATTCAGCTCTTGGCGGTGACGCCTGTCGGAAATATCACGGATGCGTGTTGACAGCTCGTCCTTCCTCACCCGCATTTCGCTGAGCGCTTTAGAGCGTTTGGCACGTTCTTCCTCCAGACAATGCTGCTGCTCCTTCTTGTCATCCACATCTTTTTGCTCCACGCCAATGTAGCGCTGCAGCGTTTCTTGCTTTTGGGCAAGCTCCGACTGTTCCTGGGCATTGTGTAGCAGCGCCTGCTGGTGATCCGAAGCCATCTTTTGGGCATCCAACAGCTCTTTTTGTAGCCTCTTACGTTCTGCCCGGGCGGCATCCTCCTCTTTTTGCAGAGCCATACGCTGTACCTTATCTTCCGTAAGCTGTGCGTTTTGCTGCTCCTGATTACGCCGCAGCGCATTCAGCGCCTCCTGGGCTTGCTGGACATCCTCCTGGGTGGCTGCGTTGCCTTGCTCAATGCCGCTTTGTTGCTGCAGCATACCCTCCCGGTCTTCCTGGATATCCCGCAAATTATCCTGTATCTGCTCCTGTTCCAAACAACAGCGCTGATATTTTTCCCGGTTGATCCGGATATCCCGCTGAATCATTTCCAACTTTTCCTGATCCCTGGTATGCTGCAGCTCCTGCTGATGCATTTGCTGCGCCAGGCTTTCTAGCTGATCTCCCAATGCTTCCAGGCTTTTCTCCTGTGCCTCTTGTTTTTGCTGTGCCTGGATCATTTCTTGTTCTACCGCTATGAGCCGTGTTTTGAGTTCTTTGATTTCCCGCTCTCTGCCCAACAGGCTAAATTCTCGTTTTTGCACGCTGCCGCCCGTCATAGAGCCGCCGGGATGGATCATATCTCCCTGGCAGGTAGCAATGCGAAAGGCTGCGCCGCTGAGCTTATTGAGCGCAATACCCGCATCCAAATCTTCTACGATTACAGTACGCCCCAAAAGGTTCTCCACCACGCTTCGATACTGTGGGTCAAACTTTACCAGCTCGCACGCTAAACCGATGCAGCCTTTGCTGTGCAAGGTTTCCCGCTCTTGCGGGGTCAGCAAACGCGCACGCATGCTGCTTACCGGCAGCAGCGTAGCCCGGCCATATTGGTGAGTGCGCAAATGATCGATCACCTGTTTTGCATCTTCTGGCGTAGGCGTTACAATGTTTTGCAGCGCCGAACCCAACGCCATTTCCACCGCTGTTTCATACTCTTTGGGCACCTGGATTAGTTCCGCTACTACGCCTAAAATACAGCGTTTTAATGAGATATCCCGCTGCGCATCCCGTAGGACATTGCGCACGCTGGAATAATACCCTTCATGCGCTTTGGCCATCTCTTCCAGCACATTTTGCCGGGAGCGCAATGTGTCTCGGGTATGCTCCAGCTGTCGCAAAGTTTGATGGCTTTCGTTGCGTTGTTGCACCGCTAGTGCCTGTTGCTGTTTTAACGCTGCCGTTTGATCCACCAGTGCCTGACGCTGCTGTTGCTGCAAACCTGCCTCGCGCAAGGCTTCTTTTTCCTCTACAAGCAGGGCTTGATGTTCTTGTTCAATCTCCGCCTGATCGTTCTGAATTGCCTGCAGCCGCCCTTGAAATGCGGTTGTCATCGCTTCCAACCGGGAGAGCTGGCTCTTTGCATCAGACAGGCGGTTCATCGCTTCCATAACGCTATTTTTCAGCTTTGTAAGCTGTTCTTCCTGTGCCAGTATTTGTGCCTCAGCTTCTTTTGCCGCATGTTCGCGCGCCTGAATGCGCTGGTCCAATGCTTGCAGCAAAGCTTTGCCTGTATCATCGCCGTCCTGCATCGCATCCAGTGTTTGTTGCAAATTCGCCCTGCGGTCGTGCTCATGTGCGATGGCAGCTTCCAAGCGTTGCCGTTCCCGCAGTAATCCCTCCGCACGTTCCTGCAGCACCTTATATTCTCCCAAATGGCTTTCGGCGCCGGACATCAGGTTAATCAGCTCGTTTTGCAAGTTGCTGATGGTAACCTCCAACGCCTGAAGCTCATCTTCTTTCCCAACGCTTTCAGCAGCAAGTTGCTGCTCCATAGCGCCGAGCTGGTGTTCCTCTTCTTCCAGCTGAGCCATGGTCGCATTTTGGTTTGCGATGCGTTCTTGATATTTTTCGTATTGGTTTAAAAATACGTTTAGTTCCAGCTCTTTTAATTCATCCCGCAGCTGCAGATATTTTCGCGCATCCTGGCTTTGCTTCTCCAGCGGCTCCAATTGCAGTGTCAGCTCGCCTAAAATATCCTCCAGCCGCACCAGGTTCTTACGGGTGTTTTCCAGTTTTCGCTCCGCTTCTTCCTTGCGCACCCGATAACGCATCACGCCTGCCGCCTCCTCAAATGCAGCCCGGCGCTCATTGGATTTATTGGATAAAATCTCTTCCACCTTTCCCTGACCGATGATGGAATAGCCTTCTTTTCCAATGCCAGTATCCCGAAACAGCTCCTGAATATCTTTCAAACGGCAAACGTTTCGGTTGATCATGTATTCGCTTTCGCCGGAGCGGTATACACGCCGCTGTATGGTCACCTCTGTAAACTCCACCGGCAGCCGCCCATCAGCGTTATCAAAAGTCAGCGCCACTTCGCAAAAAGCTTGCGCCTTGCGTTCCTGTGTGCCGCTGAATATAACATCTTCCATTTTCGCGCCGCGCAATGCCTTTGCGCTTTGTTCTCCCAGCACCCAGCGGATTGCATCAGCGATATTGCTTTTTCCGCTGCCATTGGGGCCAATGACTGCAGTAATGCCTTGACCAAAAAGCAACTCGGTTTTACGGGCAAACGATTTAAACCCGTTGATCTCCAATTTTGTCAAGCGCATTATCCTGCTCACTCCCTTCCTTCTCACCG
>JAEXFV010000134.1 GCA_023451115.1 Bacillota bacterium | reverse complement strand
GCCAAACATTGAAGCGATATCCAGCGAGGTAACGGACACTGTAGGAATTAACGAGGGTTTGAGCCAATACTTGGTGAGCATTTTGCGTTCCGGAATTCCGTAAGCCTGTTCTGCCAGGATGTAGTCCATCCGGCTGTTATCCACCATTGTCCCCCGGGTAATGCGGGCGGACTGGGCAATGCCACCAAAGGTTAGCCCGATTGCAGGTAAAATCAGGTGCGTTAATGCGTCTTTAAACCCTGCCCAGTTTCCTGCCAGCAGATAATCAATGGTATACAGGCCGGTTATCTTTGCCGGCGCCAGCATATTTGCGCTAATCCGGCCGGAAGAAGGAAAAACAGGCAAAATATAGGCAAACACCAGCATCAGGATAATCGCCCATACAAAGGCAGGCGCCATAACCCCCATATAGGAAAACACCCGCACAATGCCATCCAACCAGGTTCCCGTATATTTCGCGGCCAATATGCCCAACAGCAGCCCCATCAGGATCATCCAAACCGCGGCGATGAACACCAGCTCAATGGTAGCGGGCAGGTAATCCGCAATATCCTGTATAACCGGCCGGCGGGACTGGAGGCTGTCTCCCAAGTCCAGCTGTACAGCATCTTTCAGCCATAGGATATATTGTACCGGGTAGGGCTTATCCAGGTTCATTTCCTCCCGCAAGGCCTGCACTGTTTCCTCCGCCGCCTTGGGGCCAAGGGCAATACGCGCCGGGTCGCCTGGGGCCACCCGGGAAATGATGAAAATCAAGATGGATAAGCCCAACAACACCATCAGATAGGTTCCGAGCTTTTTCAAAATAGTTATGATCACCTATATTCATCCTCCTTCAGGGAACAATCTTCCAATTGCAGGTAAAGGGAAAGCCCGGCGGCCGGCTGTGCCGCCAGGCTCGGTTAGGTGAGCGTCCGAAATTCGTGAAATCTCTGTTATTTGGTGCGCTGGTCTACATACACTTCCATGTCGCGGAAGTATAAATCATATCCATTGGGGTAAAGCTGCGCCACGCCTTCCTTATAGCGTTCGTTGAGCAGCCACTTCACGTAGGGCTGTACCACATGGGTTTTGCCGGGAGTAGAAATCCAGATGGTGGGGCACAGGTCATAAATATACTGTTCAATATCCCCATATTTTTTGGCGCGCTCCGTTTGATCGATGGTAGAGATGGCGTCATCGATCATAGCGTCCAGATTTTCGTCCAATACCCATTCCAGTTGCTCCCAGGAGCCCGTTGCGTCGGAATGGTAACGGGAGCGGAACACGTCGCCGGCCTCAAAATAGCTGGGCGTCCATTTTACAATAGCGCAGTTGGGCGTAGTTTCAATTTGCTGTGCATTGGAGGTTATCACCGAGAAAGGCGTTTTCGTAATCTCGATGCTAATACCCAGCTGCTGCAGCGCGCTTTGGAACATCAGGGCAATCTTTTCCTGGGTATCGACTTCCGCTGTCCAGTTCATAGTCAGGTTCCACATCTCAGGCTGATCGGCATATTTGGAAAGGGCCAGCTCCTCTTTGGCTTTTTCCAGGTCAAAGGTGTAGCCGGTGAGGTTGGTGTTTTTGCCAAACATCACAGAAGAAACAGGGCCGGTAGCCTTCGAGTCGGTTACCAGAATATCCTCCAGCACAGTGTTATAGTCAAACGCATAGGCCAAGGCTTTGCGAAAGTGGACACAATCTGTGGGTGCCACCTGATTGTTCAGCGTCAAGTTCCAGCCGCCTGCGCCAGGAAACTGGAAGAATTCCGCGCCTTCACTCATCTGCTCGATTTCCCGGTATGTTTCAATGGGCAGAGAATCTCCGCTGATTTCCAGGGACTGGTTGGCAAAAGCGGTTTTCTGCGCTACCGGGTCATTCAGGTTTTCCAGCCGGAAATACTTGGGGGAATTCGGCAGTTCATCCCAGCCTAAGAAATAATTCGGGAACTGTTCACCCAGCAAATACTCCTCCAGCTTGAATTCCTTGGTCATATAGGGCCCAGACCCGGCATCATTGCTGAGCAAATAGGTTTTGCCATAATCGCCGTATTCCCCATACAGGGTAGAACTCTTATCCAGGTTATCCATGACGGCAGCTTTTTCCACGATAAAGAAGCGCACCAAAGTATTGAGCAACGGGCCATAAGGCTTTGCCAAATGAAATACTGCGGTGGTATCATCTGTAGCTTCCGCATTTTCGACAACACCCAGGAAAAGGCTTGCAAACCCTTCTCCAATGGTGAGCATGCGGTTCATGGAAAACGCTACATCCTCAGCGGTAAGCTTATTGCCGCTATGAAAGAGAATATCGTCCCGAATTTTAAAAGTGTAGGTTAAGCCGTCTGGAGAAATTTCCCAGCTTTCCGCTACATGGGGGCTCACAGTGCCGTCGATGTTGGAGAAAAGCAAGGGGCTGTAGATGTTGGTCATGGCAATAGCGGAAATAGCGTTGCTGCCTACCGCCGGGTCATAATAAATCGGGAAGTCACGCCCATAGCGGACGACGCTGAGCATATCGTCAGCCACAGCAGGAGCCGTTGCGCCGCCGGCATTTCCCGCGGCGCTTTGGGCAGGCGCCTGTGTTCCTCCGCTCGATTGGGGTGCAGCACAAGCCAGCACGCTTACCAGCATGCAGATCGCCAGCAGAGTGACAAGAATTCGCTTTGTCATAGTCTTCTTCCATCCTTTCTTTTTGTGTGTTTTGTTCCTTTCCCCTTCTTACTGAATCATGGCCTTTGGCCAAAAGGTTTTGTTAAACTGTGTGTTTGCCTAGGGTTTGAAAATGCGTCATTTCTCCGTACAGCGCCAAAATTTCCTGAAACTCTCTTGCGTCATACAGGGTGCAGCGGCCTTGGGTAAAATCTTTCGCCACTTCAATGAGGAACCGTGCTGACGCCTCAATATCTGAAAAATGGGTGGCTCCAGTGGCGCAGCCGGCCACCGGCTGCTCAGTGGTAATCGCCACCCCTACCACAGGGGCCGTTGTTGCAACTGCAGGCTGTAACACGCTGTTGATGTGATAAAGCCCGTTGCCATAAGGGGTAATATCCTGCTGGGAAATGGGCAACACGCTGGGCATTTTGCCTGTTACCCGAACCATAATGTTGAGTAAATCATCGCTTGCCCGTAGGATGTATCCTTCTTTCACGGTGCAAGAAATTGCAAATCCGTTTTGGTTCATCACTTTATTCCCTTTTGTGGTATCTACAGAAAGCACTGCGTCCGCGCTAGCATCCACTTCAAAGCGGTTCATTTCCAGAATAGAGATGGGCGAGCCCATCATGGGTACAGGGTCATGGGGTATGGTAGGCGCGTTGGGGCAAATATGGGTACAAACCACAACATCTCCCGGAAGCTGATCGCCTGCAGCGTGCATATTCCCCAGCTTTAATGCGGCCGCCAGCACTGCAAGGGCGCCGTCCCCATCGGACACAAATCCGGTGAGGGCAGGCCGCGCCCCTAAACCGCCTAACCGCCCCACTATGCATAGGGTAGGCGCATCCCCACCTCTGGATTTTCCATTGCTACCGGGTAAAAAAAACCGTATTCCATCCGTGCTTCCCTGTGGGGAAGATAGTTTTTTTACCGTTACCCGGCCTGCCCCGCAGGATTGCAGCAGTTGCTTCATGGCTTCTCCGGATGCATCCGGGCGGTCCAATATGTCGAATACGTCTAAAATCTGTCGAATCACCATGAGGTGCACCCCTTTATATCAGATTTACTTTACCCGGTTTTTAAGACTTGTTATACTAATTATAGCAACACAAGGATCGATTTCGTGTACATATCTGAACCTCCAAAATGTTTTCTTAGAACATAATTGGCCTTAAGGGAGGGATTGCAATGGGTTTTACGATTCGGGATTTGGTGCAGCGGCCACCGATCAGTTCCGGCCGGGTTGCGGCAGGAGAAACCGGTTTAAATAATGAAATCGTGGGATTTATTTTTCTTGAAATACCGCCGCAACACCAGAAAATTTCGGTCATTTTGCTGGAAATGAAAATCCATACTTCTGTGCGCAACAAAATCATTCTTTCCTCCCTCTATGCGGAGTCGGATAATTTACTTGGGCAAATGGAAACCATACGCACGTTGCATGCGATGGAAGCCAAGGGGCTTTTGCTGTTTCATGTCGGTTATTTTATTCCCGAGGTGAGTCCGCAAATCATCCAATTGTGCAATGAACTGGAGTTCCCGCTGGTGGTGCTGCCGGGTAACGTGCTGTTTTCCCATGTAATGGCGCCCATTCTGGACTTTATGTTCGAAGACAAATACCATCGGCTGCACTATGCCCAGCAAATTTACGATCGTATCTCCCACCTTGTTTTGGAAGAAAAAGAGCTGCCGGATTTAATTGCTGAGTTACAGCGGCTCATTGGGCGGGGTGTGCTGCTCTTGGACTATACGCACGCCTGCATCGCCAGCTGTGGCGCCTCCCTTTCCCCAGAGCAAGAGCAATATTTTTCCCAAGCCGCTTTTCAGTACCACGACCGTTTACTCAAGTCCCCCAAAGGCATTCCGATAGGCTGGGACAGAGGGGAAGCCCTGTTAACGCCGATTTCCAGCAGCCTCGCTTTTTATGGCACTTTGGTGGTTGTAGATGCCCAAAACTTGAGCGAGTTAGACCAAATCGCCATTTCACAAACGCAAACCGCTCTTGGCATCATCTCTTTGCGGCGCATTCGCTTTGCTGATTACCGCATGGGGCTTTTGCAGGATTACGTGGGAGACTTATTGCACTGGAGATTTCCACATGAAGAAGCTGCTGCAAAGCAAGGGACCCTTGTAGGATGTATGACAACCGGGTTTCATATGGTGCTGTTGCTCAAGCCCAATGAGCTTGACGGAAAGGGAAATAGTTCCGACGCCTGTTTGAACGGCCTTTGCGATATTGCGCGCAACTTGCTGATTACCGCAGCTCCCAACAGCCTTTGCACCATAACAGAGCGCCATGTGGCAATCCTGCTATGCAGTAAAGCCGACCCAACGCGTACCCGCAGGCTTGCCTGCACCATAGGCAATCGCATTATCTCCACCGTTCAAACGGGCAATTACCCATATCAGGTCTCCATCGGCATAGGCCAATATGCCCAAAACCTGAGCCAGCTTTCCAAAAGCTACCGCCAAGCGCAGGATACCTTGGAGATTTCAGACAATCTGTTCGGCCCGTGCAGTTGCACCTGCTATGATGATGTGCCCATCTATACCTTGTTGCGGCATGTAGACTCTCATGCTGTTCAGGAAAACTTGTGCAATCTCATGGCGCCGCTAATGGAATACGATGCACAGAACAATACGGAATTGATGGACACCCTTCGCGTTCTTTTAGAATGCGATTTAAACTTTGTTGCGGCTGCCGAGCGGATGTACCTACACAAGAATACCATACGGCAGCGGAAAAATAAGATCATGGAACTGCTTCCCATTGATCCCTTCTCCCCTCCGTATAGGGGGCAGCTGGAAATCGCTTTTTTGCTCAAGCATTTGTTAGGTGACACCCAGCTTTCTGCACAATAAAAGTGTGTTTTTGTACATTTCTTTGCCTATCTGGTATTCTGTTCTGCCATAGACACAGGAGTCCCGCCATGGTATGCTAGAAACAGCGGCATGGTCTTAGCTGCCGCTCTTTTGAGAAGCGCGAGCAAGCGCTTTTCCCAAGTGGCTTGTACCTCT
>JAEXFV010000086.1 GCA_023451115.1 Bacillota bacterium | reverse complement strand
GATTGAACCTGTGCATCGTTGGGGTAGCTTACGGTATTGCATATGGGATTTTAAGCGCTATTTTTATGGCTATCTCTTTGGGCTTAGGATTGATTATCACTACCATACTGGGCTTTGCGGCGATTATATTCCTGGTGGTGGAAATTATCGGTATTGTTAATGTCTGCAAAGGCGAAATGAAACCTCTGCCAATTTTCGGCGGCATCCGTATCATCAAGGGTTAAGGCGGGGCTGGATGCAGGAACCTGCTGCATTGTTGAAAAGGAATCACTTAAGGACTTTCAGCTGGAGTAGATGAGGGAAGGATTGAAAATATGAAACGAGTTGTATGTTTGGCAATGGCCTTGCTGTTGGCGCTTGCCTTAACCGCCTGCGGCGGTGGAAAACAGAAAGCGTTGGTAGGCGCATGGAAACTGTCCGATGGAGATGGCGGCGACTATGGTTTGGCATTGGTATTTCATAAAGATGGCACTATGAGCTTCGGCGGAGAAGAACTGCTGGGCGCGTTGGCGGAAGCCGGTGGCGAGGACTTAAACGAGGATGAACTTGCTGCTGCCATGGATATGCTTACAGGATTTATGGAAATTAAATATAAGGTCAAAAGCGATACCGTGATGGAAGTTACCGTCAGCGCGTTAGGGGGCCTGGCAAAAGAAACCACACAAGTGGAGTACGTCCTGGATGGGAATACCCTGACATTTGACGGCAGCGTGTATGAAAAGGCAAATTAAAACGGTATAAAAGCAAAACAGGCCCGTTACCTAGCTGTGACGGGCGTTTTTTTGTCAAAACAGCAAACAATGCTGCCAAATGCACTTTTTTATTTCAAAAAAGCCGGTTCCTTCTAATTTTCGCTGGTATGGAGCGGTCAGGCGTGATATACTAACTAAGTATGAAAAAATGAAGTGAAAATTAAAGGAGAATGTACACTGTGGAACGAACGTTTGAGATGATGTTGGGCAACCAGAAGCTGGTTGTAGAAACCGGCAAGTATGCCGAACAGGCGGGGGGCTCCTGCCTGGTGCGCTGTGGGGACACGGCGGTGCTCACTTGTGCGACCGTTGCAAAAGCGCCCAGGGATGGCGTGGATTTTCTTCCGCTCTCTGTGGACTTTGAAGAAAAGATGTATGCTGTGGGCAAAATCCCCGGCGGATTTATTAAGCGGGAAGGCCGCCCCACGGAAAAAGCGATTTTAACATCCCGGCTCATTGACCGGCCCTTGCGCCCCTTGTTCCCCAAAGGCTTTTATAACGATGTGCAGGTGATCGCAACTGTGCTTTCGGTAGAACATGATATTCAACCCGATGTGTTGGCTATGAATGGTTCTTCCATTGCCCTGTCTATCAGCGACGCTCCCTTTATGGGCCCTACCGGGGCTGTTAACGTTGGCTTTGTAGATGGCGAGTATATTCTTAACCCCAACTGTGAACAGCGGGAAAAGAGCCGTTTGCAATTGACCGTAGCAGGCACAAAAGACGCTGTTATGATGGTAGAAGCAGGCGCCAACGAAGTAACCGAGAAAGAAATGCTGGATGCAATTCTCTTCGGCCATGAGTATATCAAACAGATCGTAGCGTTTATTGAAGGAATTGCTGCGGAAATTGGAAAGCCCAAGAGGGAAGTGGAAGTGTACAAGCCGGATGAAGAATTGACGCAAAAGGTGCGCGATTATGCCTTTGATAAAGTCGTTTGGAGTCTGGATACCTTTGACCGCAAAGAACGGGAAGCCCGCAGCCAGCAGGTGAAGGATGAAACCATTGCCGCTTTTGCAGAAGAATACCCGGAAAGCGCCAAGGATATTGACGCTATCCTGTATGCTATCACCAAAGAAGTGGTGCGGGATAAAATCATCAACAAGGGCATTCGCCCTGATGGACGCGCTATGGATGAAATCCGCCCCATTTGGAGCGAAGTGGGAATTCTGCCCCGCACCCATGGCAGCGGCGTATTTACCCGCGGGCAAACCCAGGTTTTGACCATTGCAACCTTAGGCACAATGGGCGAAGCGCAGATGCTGGATGGGTTGGGCATGGAAGAAGAAAAACGTTACATGCACCAATACAATATGCCGCCCTACAGCGTAGGCGAGACACGCATGCTGCGTGGGCCTGGCCGGCGGGAAGTTGGCCATGGCGCTTTGGCGGAGCGGGCGCTGGTTCCCATGCTGCCTTCTGAAGCGGAGTTCCCCTACTGCATGCGTTTGGTGTCTGAGGTGATCAGCTCAAACGGCAGCACTTCCCAGGCTTCCATTTGCGCAAGCACGCTGGCTTTGATGGATGCGGGCGTTCCGCTGAAAAAGCCTGTAGCTGGCGTTGCAATGGGATTGATCAAAGACGATGAAAACGGCAATATCGCCATTATGACGGATATCCAGGGCCTGGAGGACTTCCTGGGCGATATGGACTTTAAGGTGGCCGGTACCCGGGAAGGGATTACCGCGATCCAGATGGATATCAAAATTAAGGGCATTAATGAGGAAATTCTTACCCGGGCTTTGGAGCAGGCCAGAAAAGGCCGTCTCTTCATTCTGGATAAGATGATGGAAACCATCAGCGAGCCGCGCCATGAGCTTTCCCCGCACGCCCCCAGAATTATTTCCTTCAACATTCATCCGGATAAGATCCGTTTGGTGATTGGTTCCGGCGGTAAAACCATCAACCAGATCATTGCAGATACCGGCGTGAAAATTGACCTGGAAGATGATGGCCGGGTATTCATTGCTTCCCCGGATGCGGCGGCAGCGGATAAGGCCAGGAAGATCATTGAAGGCATCGTCAAAGATATTGAAGTGGGCGATGTGTTCCTGGGCAAGGTAGTGCGCATTATGCCCTTTGGCGCCTTTGTGAACCTGACGCCGGGCAAGGACGGATTGGTGCACATCTCCAAGCTGTCTAACAAACGGGTGGAAAAGGTGGAAGATGTGGTTAACATCGGGGATGAAATCCTGGTGCGGGTAACAGAGATCGATAAAATGGGCAAAATTAACCTGACCCGCAAGGGGTTATTGCCGGAGGATCAGGAAGGTTAACCAACCGATATGATAGCGGGGGGAGGGTAAATACCCTCCCTCTATGTTTACTTAGATGCTTTTCCCTTTTGTAGAATAGGATGATGGGCCGTTATATACGTCCTGCAGCGAGAAAGAGGTATCCCGAACCCCTCTCCAGCATACACTAACAACAAGTAACGTTGGGGAGGACAGCCTATGCGGGGATGGTTTTATGGCAAGGGGCGGGCGATGGTAAACGCTTTATTGATTGCGTTAATGGTGGCATTGTATGTGACTACGGCTACCCCGGTCGCCCAATCGGCGATGGCGGAGTTATATCAAAGCCCAGTGTACCGGGGACATAAAAAAGGGATGGTAGGATTGGCTTGCGCGGTCAGCTGGGATGCGGAAGCATTGCCGGATATGCTGGACGCGCTCAGCAAGCGGGACACACAAATCACCATATTTGTCAGTGGGGACTGGGCAAATGAAAATCAGCCGCTTCTGCAGCGCATGGTGGCAGATGGCCATGAGATCGGCACGCTAGGACAAACGCCAGGTGAGGATGGAGATGTAAACGCAGTGGTGCGAGATGTTACGGCATCCATTGAAAGCATCAACGCGGCTTGCGGTGTACGGCCTGTATATTACAATTGCGGTATGCGGGAGCAACGGGTTTCTACTAGGGCCGCCCAAAAGATTGGATTGACCCATGTAGTATGCACCGTGGATGTGCTCAGCGCCAGGGGGGAGGCGGCCGATATCCTTTCCCGTGCCCTGGATCAGCCTTTTGACGGCAGCATTTTGTTGATGCAGCCTACCAGAGAGGCAGTCAAAGCGCTGCCTGCATGTATAGACGGATTGGAAAATATGGGGTATCGGGTAGGCACAATTTCCCAGGCATTGTAGTGGGTTGCCAGGCGTTTGCCTTTTAAAAACAAATACAAAGGATAAAGAAAACATGATCATTACGGAAACACTGGATAACGGCATGCGAATCATTGCCCAGCGAATGGAGCAGGTGCGCTCCTGCGCTATTGGCGTCTGGATTGGCACTGGCTCTGTGCGGGAGGATGCGGCGGAAAGCGGCGCATCCCACTTTATTGAGCATATGCTTTTCAAAGGGACCGAAAAGCGCTCCGCTCAGCAGATTGCCGCTGAAATGGATGGCATTGGGGGCAATATCAACGCATTTACATCAAAGGAATGCACCTGTTTTTACGCAAAGGTATTGGACGAGCATCTGGAAAAAGCGGTGGATATACTCTCGGATATTGTGCGCTTCTCCGCGTTTGATCCCAAAGAAATTGAAAAAGAGAAGGGGGTGGTATGCGAAGAAATCCTCATGGTGGAAGATAGCCCGGAGGATTTGGCGCATGACGTCCTCTCTTCTACCTACTTTGCAGGCGACCCGTTGGCGCGGCCTATTCTGGGCACAAAAGAAAGCGTAACCTCCTTTACGAGAGAAGGGCTGTTACGCTATATGGGAAAGCATTATATGCCTGGCAATATCGTCATTGCTGTTGCGGGCAATCTCCCGCCGAGAAAAGAACTGATTGCCCTGCTGAAACGTTATTTTTCCAGCGCTGGTACAGGAGAAGGGCAGGAGCCTGCAATTTGCAATATTCCTGCAGGCGGCCGCCGGTTTCAACCGGTACAAAAGGATATTGAGCAAATCCATATTTGCATGGGCTTGCCAGGGGTATCTCTGGATGCACCGGAGCAATATCCTTTGTTTGTGCTGAGCAATGCCTTGGGAGGCAGTATGAGCTCGCGCCTGTTTCAAAAAATCCGGGAGCAAAGAGGATTGGCCTATTCCATCTATTCCTATCCTTCCTGTTATCGCAGCGTGGGTTATTTTGCCCTCTATGCAGGCACAGGCGAGCAGCAGGCGCCGGAAGTGGTGCGCCTGGTGCTGGAGGAGCTGGAAGAAATCCGGAAAAACGGCATAACGGAGGAAGAATTTCAGCGCAGCCGGGATCAGCTCAAGGGCAGTTATCTTTTATCACAGGAAGGGACCAGCAGCCGCATGAATGCGTTGGGAAAAGCGCAGCTGCTGCTTAACCGCTTGTACAGCGAGGAAGAGACCATCAAACGCATTGAAGCTGTGACGATGGAAGATGTAAGAGATATCACCCGGAAAGTGCTGGATCTGGAGCAACTGTCCTTGGTATGTGTTGGACGGATGGGGAAGCAGGAAAAAGAAATTCGCAAACTGTGTTTGGGAGAATAAAATCAATTGCCGTACCGCCGCTTTGTTTTCTCGCGGCGGCACGGCCAGTTAAAATGGGGGTATTGCAATGGACAAGCTGGAAGTGATTTTTGACCTGCAGAAGCAATTGGATACGGATATTACAACCAGAAGGCATTTGGAGCACATTACGCCGCATGAATGGATTCAGAAAGACGTGCTGGCAATGGTGGCAGAACTGGGCGAGCTGCTCAACGAAGTCAACTTTAAATGGTGGAAAAACCCAAAAGAAATTGACCAGGCTGCAATCAACGAAGAATTGGTGGATGTGCTACATTTCTTCATCAGTATGTGTATCCGTGCAGGGATGGATGCCGAAGAACTCTACCGCATTTATGTTGAAAAAAACAAAGAAAACTTTGACCGCCAGTATGGCCGCTCCAAAAAGAAGGGGTATGAGGTAGAAGATTTTAGCACAATGTGATATGATAGGAAATAAGTGTCGGCTTAGTTAGGCCATTTCGCCTTAATTGCCGACGATAACCTGATTTGGGAGAGATGAAATGGCTAGAGTCAGATTTCGGGCGCGGTTTTGGGTGATTTTGATCTTCCTGGTCGCGCTGCTGGCTTTCGGCATTTACATGCTGTTTTTTGGCAGCCAGGAGGGCGAGCTGAAGATGGGGGCCATGCGGCTATCCCATGACGCCAATACGGTTCTGATCCGGGATGAGGCCAGCATTGTAACCGAAAAATATGATAAAATTATATTTGATGTTGTGGAAGGTGCGCCTGTGGAGGATGGCACCCAGATTGCCCAGGTATTTCGCTGGGGCTATCAGGATTCCACCATGCAGAGCCTGTTGGATGTGCGCAAACAAATCCTTGCTTATCAACTCTCAAAAATCGAGGGTATCGTGAATGCAGAATTGGACACGGCAAATGCGCAAATCAACCAGAAACTTGCCGCAATCCGTGGAGCAGCGTCCAATCCCGGTGAAACCGACCTGCTAACCCTGGAACAGGAATTGAAATCGTTGCTTACCCAGCGCATGGAGTTGCTGCGCAACATTCAATCCGATGAAACGCTGGACGCGCTTTACCGGCAAGAGGAAGAACAGCTCAATAATTTGGCTACCTGGAAACGGGATATTGTTAACAGCGCAGGAGCAGGCATCGTCAGCTTTTATTTTGACGGTTATGAAACCGCGCTCAACGCCCAAAAGCTGGATGTACTCAATGCCGACCTGATTGCCAGCGTATTGCAAGGGAGCGCCTCATCCGGCGGCTATTCCTCCACTTCTGAAAACCGGCCTCTTTATCGCTTGGTGGACAGCAATCATTTTTATATCGCCTTTTTGACCTCAGCGGCTTCGCCGTTACGCCTGGCAGAAGGTGAAACGTACTTGGTGGCGTTTGAGGGATATGAGGCCCAATCCTTTACCGCTACCGCTCTTGCGCCTATTGTTGGTGAAAAAAATGTAGTGAATATTCTAGAATTTCAGCAGGATATGGGAGAGTTAATGGGAATTCGCACCGTAAAAGCAAGCGTCATGATGGATGCCAGCGGGTATGAAGTGCCGTTGGATGCGATTACGGTGGTAGACGGTATGCCCGGCATCGAATTGCTCATTGGGGATACTGCAGACTGGGTGGCGGTGGATGTATTGGCGGCGGATGATACCCACGCAATCATTCGGGCGCGGGAGGACAGCACCGCTACGTTGGCGCCTGGCCAGCGCTTTAAACGTCATTAGGAGGCAACATAGCATGAGCATCAGGGACAACTACCAGAGAATACTGGAAGATATGGCGACAGCTTGCGCCCGCAGCAGCAGGAAAATGGAAGATGTACAGTTGCTGGCGGTGACAAAATTTGTTTCGGTAGAACGAATTCAAGAGGCTCTGGAGTTGGGCATTACCCGAGTAGGGGAAAACCGCGCCCAGGAATTGGTCGAAAAATTGGATTTTTTCACCAAGTTTGCTTGTGAAGTGCATTTTATTGGACAATTACAAACAAATAAGGTAAAATATATCACAGGACAGGTTGACTTAGTGCAATCGGTGGACAGGCCGCAGCTTGCTCAGGAATTACAGCGGCAGGCGAAGCTCCGCAATGTGGAGCAGGACGTGCTCATCGAGGTGAATATCGGAGAGGAGTCACAAAAGGGGGGGATTGCCCCTGATGCTCTTATTCCGTTTTTAGCTTCGATGGAGATGATGCCCAATCTGCATGTAAAGGGGCTTATGTGCATCCCGCCTGCGTTGGGCGAAGAGCAGGCACGCCCTTATTTTGCAAAGATGCGCCAGCTGTTTGAAAGGGTAGCCCAGCAGCGGATGCCCCATATCCAGATGCAGCACCTTTCCATGGGCATGACAGGGGATTTTAGGGCTGCGATTGAGGAAGGAGCGACCATTGTCCGCATTGGCACTGGGCTTTTTGGAGCCCGGCTGTAATCCATCGTTTATAAAAGGCAGCAGCCATTTGGGCAACTGCCTGTGCTTGACGGCATAGAAAAAGAAACGCCGCAAGCGTTAACCGCGATCTCCAAGCGCCAACGAATATTTTCGTATTGGGGGAAAACACAATGGCAAAACTGTTTAACCGTTTCCTCGACTATATTGGCATTGAGGAAACCGACATGGAAGACGAGAATTACCAAAACGACTTTTATGCTGACGATTATGAAGATCAGCATGACAACGTGGTAAGCTTTGGCTCCAAAGCAAACGCCAAAAAACAACGCACTGCGCCTACTGGCAGCAATGTGGTGAGCATGCCTGCGGCAATGCAGATGAAGATGATTGTGTATCATCCCATTAGCTATGAGGACACACAAAATATCATCGACAATATGAAGAGCCGCAAGCCTGTCATTGTGAATATGGAAGAGCTGGAGATCGAGTGTGCCCAGCGTATTTTGGATTTTATGGCAGGCGCGGTTTATGCCCTTAACGGCACGATCTTTAAAATTGCCCGAGGCATCTTTGTGGTAGCTCCCAACAATTATGATATCATCGGCAATGGCGAAGGCGATTTAGGGGATAACGGCTTAATCTAACGGATTTTTTGTAGGAAACGCGCCGGTATCCGGCGCGTTTTTTCAGCTGAGTGGAGGTTAGGCATGCTGTTTGCGGATGATATTGTGGAAAAACAATTCACAAAAGTATTTCGTGGCTATGATGTGCAGGAAGTTGACCTGTTTCTGGATGAGGTGATTCGCACCCTGGAGGAACATGAGCGTGAGCGGGACCGGCTGCTCTTCCGTGTGGAAGCGCTATTGACAGAGCTGGAGCGCTATGACGCAATATTGGCGGAACAAAACAGATCGGAGCACGAGTCAGAACAAAAAAACGAAGCTTCCCTGGATCAAGATCCCAAACCCCTTTCTGCGTCCCAGGAGGAACAGCAGCTCCAACCGGAGCAGCCATTGGAGGAGGAAGAAGGGAAGAAGGACTAAATCTTTTTGCCTGCTCAAATCGTTTGCATTAGAAAATTATGCAAAGCCTGTGGGCAGTTGTTTCGTTGTAAAAAGCCGCTAAGCGGCTTTTTCTGTTTATGGCTTCGTTATAGGGTGGAAGAAAATGGGCATAGTAGTGGAGAGGGAGGAAGGGCTATGCAGCATGAAAAAGAGCGAAGCATATTGGGACGGTTGGAAAACAAACTGGACACCCTGCTAAACAACTTGGAAAAGTCCCAGTTTTTACAGTATATCGAGTATACGCAAGACCGTAAGCGGATGATCCGAAACAGTTTTTTCCTGGGAATTGCAAGGGGGATTGGCGCTGCCATTGGCTTTACCATCCTGGGCGCAATCCTATGGTATATTTTGCAAGCGGTAGCAAAAAGCAGCATTCCCCTTTTAGGGGATTTTATTGCCCAAATTGTTGAAATTGTGGAGGCAAAAACCTAATGTGCGTATGGGAATTGTTTGCGGCGAAAACGCCGCTTTTTTGTTGTATGTAAGAAGCATGCGCCAGGCGGGGAGGGGATTGCAATCACAGCCTGTATGGAGTAGAGTAATAAGCATGAGAAAAGAAGAACATGCCAGCATTTCAATTGGAATTCAGCCTTTGCCTATGACCCGCGCCGAGTTACGGCAGCGGGGTATCGAACAACTGGATTTTGTATATATTTCTGGGGATGCATATATCGATCACCCAAGCTTTGGCACTGCGATCATCGCCAGGGTGTTGGAAGCAAACGGGTATACGGTAGGCATTATCCCACAGCCGGATTGGAAGAATGTTGAGGCGTTCCGGAGGCTGGGACGTCCAAAACTCGCCTTTTTAGTATCGGCAGGCAATCTGGATTCGATGGTTAATCACTATTCCGTTTCCAAACACCGCCGCGGAATGGATGCCTACTCTCCAGGCGGGAAAGTGGGGCTGCGCCCTGACCGGGCAGTGATTGTATATGCCAATCGCTGCCGAGAGGCATATAAAGGCGTGCCGGTGGTGATTGGCGGAATAGAGGCTTCTTTACGCCGCTTTGCCCATTATGATTACTGGGATGACAAGGTGCGTCATTCTATTCTGTTCGACTCCGGAGCGGATTTATTGCTTTATGGTATGGGGGAAACTTCGGTGGTGGAAGTGGCGGACGCATTGTCCGCAGGGATAGCGCCGGAAGATATTACTTATGTTGCAGGAAGCTGCTACATGGCGTCCAACCTGGAACGGGTTTACGAATATGAGATGCTGCCCTCATTTATGGAGGTGGCGCAGGATAAAAGGATTTACGCAGAGGCTTTTTTGCAGCAGTATCAGGAGCAGGATCCCATACGAGGCAAACGGTTGGTGCAGGCCCACGAGAAGGGATTTCTGGTGGCCAATCCCCCGGCCATGCCGTTAACGCAGGAGCAAATGGACGCGGTATATGCGCTCCCGTTTACCCGCAAGCCCCATCCCAGCTATCGCGAGCATATCCCTGCCCTGGATGAAGTGGAGTTTTCCCTTACTTCCTGCCGGGGATGTTATGGCGCATGCTCGTTTTGCGCACTGACGTTCCACCAGGGACGCATGGTGCAAACCCGCAGCCATGCCTCATTGCTGCAAGAGGCAAAGCTGTTGACTGCCCTGCCCGGGTTTAAAGGCTATATCCATGACGTGGGGGGCCCAACCGCAAATTTTCGCCAGCCAGCCTGCCAAAAGCAGATGAAGCTTGGCACATGCAAAAAAAGACAATGCATTGGGTATGAAAAATGCCCGCAACTGGAAGTGGATCATGGAGATTATATCAGCCTGTTGCGCAAACTCAGAGCGTTACCGGGGATCAAAAAGGTATTTGTCCGCTCGGGAGTACGTTATGATTATGTGATGTATGATAAAAACGGCACTTTTTTGCGGGAGCTGGCGCAGCACCATATCAGCGGCCAGCTCAAGGTAGCGCCGGAACATGTGGACGACCGGGTGCTGTATTATATGAACAAACCAGCCCATGGTTTATATGACCGGTTTGTGCAAAAATATCAGGCAGTCAATGAGAAACTGGGGTTAAAACAATATATTGTGCCTTATTTTATCTCCTCGCACCCGGGAAGCGACCTGAATGCAGCCATTGCTCTTGCGGAATATCTAAAGCGCACAGGACACCGGCCTGAGCAGGTGCAGGATTTTTACCCTACACCCGGCACGCTTTCCACCTGCATGTTTTATACAGGATTGGATCCGCGTACCATGCAGCCTGTGTATGTGGCAAAAAGCCAGAAAGAAAAGGGATTGCAGCGGGCTTTGATGCAGTTTTTCCTGCCAGAGAACTTTGCAAAAGTGCGGGCGGCGTTGCGCCAGGCCAACCGGGAGGACTTAATCGGTTTTGGGAAAAATACATTGGTACCCCCGGAAAGAGGTAAGTAGAGTATCCTATTCTTTCCACTTAAATATAAACGGAGGGGTTGACAAGGGGGAGGTAACACCGTATAATCATGGCTAACAGAAAATTTTGTTCGGCTGTGAAGGGGAATATTAGGCAGGAAGCCCTTGTCAGAGAGCCGCCGGTTGGTGCAAGGCGGTAAGGTGTAATGCTGAATCTGGCCCCGGAGCCGCCAACCCAAAGCAATTTTTGCAAGTAGGCTTGGCCGGAAGCCCCATCGTTATTAGGGGCAGGGCATGATTGTGCCCGGATGAGTTGGCGCAGACGTTATGAATGCGCAAACAGGGTGGTACCGCGAAGGCAACGCTTTCGTCTCTGTAAAGAGGCGAAGGCGTTTTTTATTTTAGCAATTAGGAGGAGATTTGCAATGAATCGGATAGAGGACTGTGTACGCCAGCTGGAAACCATGGAGTTTGAAACTTTGATCTCAATGACCTTTGGGGACCTTTTGGATGCGCAGGCGCTCCGTTTTCCCGATCATGATTGTGTAGTAGATCCTTTGAAAGGTCAGCGCATGACGTATAGCCAATTCCGAGACGAATGCAACTTGGTGGCTAGAGGCCTGATGGCGATTGGGGTAACCCGGGGCAGCCATGTGGCGATTTGGGCTACCAATTATGTGGAGTGGCTCACCCTAATGTTTGCCACGGCAAAAATTGGCGCGGTATTGGTGACAGTAAATACCAACTATAAGCGCTTTGAGCTGGAATATTTGCTGCGCCAAAGCGACAGTATGACGCTGGTGCTTATTGACGGGGTAAAAGACAGCGACTATTTCTCTCATCTGGTGGAAATCTGTCCCGAGCTGCCTGCGTCGGAACCTGGCAAGCTGGATAGCACGGCGCTGCCATTCCTGAAAAACGTAATTCATTTGGGCAAAGAGCGCAAACCCGGCGCTTTCCAGTGGGAGGAGTTATACGAACTTGCCAAAACCGTGCCGGAAGCACAGCGGGAAGCCCTGCAGGCTTCCCTGGATATGCATGACGTGGTAAATATGCAATATACCTCTGGGACGACAGGCTTTCCAAAAGGGGTAATGCTGACGCATCACAGTGTAATCAACAACGGAAAATCCATTGGGGATCGCAAAGCGTTGACGGAAAATGACCGGGAGTGTATCCCCGTGCCATTGTTCCACTGCTTTGGGTGTGTGCTGGGCGTAACTTCCTGCGTAACCCATGGAAGCGCCATGATATTGGTGGATCACTTTAATCCGGTGAACGTGATGAAAACCGTGCAGATGGAACACTGCACCTCGTTGCTGGGCGTACCCACCATGTTTATTTCCATCCTCAAGCACCCGGACTTTGCCCAATATGATTTTTCTTCCCTGCGCACGGGCATTATGGCAGGCTCCCCTTGCCCTATTGAAGTGATGAAGCAGGTAAATACCCAGATGCACATGCCGGAGATCGTAATTTCTTTTGGGCAAACCGAGTCTTCCCCAGTGACTACGATGACCGCTGTGGACGATCCCTTAGAAAAGCGGGTAACCACCGTTGGCCGCCAACAGCCCAATGTGGAGATTAAAATTGTGGACCCGGAAACGGGAGAGGAAGTGCCTACCGGTATGCCCGGTGAGTTTTTGACCCGTGGCTATCAGGTGATGAAGGGATACTATAAAATGCCCGAGGCGACTCGCCTGGCCATTGATGCAGATGGTTGGCTGCACACGGGTGATCTATGCTCTGTGGATGAGGAAGGGTACTATAAAGTAACGGGCCGGCTCAAGGATATGATCATAAGAGGCGGTGAAAATATTTATCCACGGGAAATTGAAGAATATCTTTATACCCATGAGGCAGTATCCGACGTACAGGTGGTAGGTGTGCCGGATCAAAAGTACGGTGAAGAGGTGCTGGCTTGCGTAATCCTCAAAAAAGGCAGGCAGGCAACGGAAGAGGAGCTGATCCAGTTCGTGAAAGATGGCCTCTCCCGCTTCAAATCTCCTCGTTATGTGCGCTTTTTGGATGCGTTTCCCATGACGGCCAGCGGGAAAATTCAAAAGTTCAAACTGAGAGCCATGGGTGTGGAACTGCTGGGGCTGCAGGATGCTGCCGCTGTTGAAACCGCATAATGTAATCCGTCAAATTGCCAGGAAAGGCAGGCTGGGGCGTTCTCCAGCCTTTTTCATGTCAAAAAATAATGTGATTTAATATAACAGCCGCACCCGGTTCTCCCGCAAATATTCCACCCACTTGGGGGAAGGCTGCTGATTTGTAATCAGGTAATTGATTTGGGCAAAATCACAAAGCTTGCAGAAGCCCCGGCGGTCAAACTTGCTGTCATCCAACAATAACACTTTGCGTTTTGCACGGACCAGCATGGCATGGCAAAGGGCAATTTCATCCAGTATTACATCATAAAGCCCATCTTCCATCGTGATGGAGTTGCAAGAGAAAAACACGGTATCATAATGAAATAACTCTACGGTACGGATGGCGATTTCGCCAGTGTAGGTGAGCGATCGGGTACGCATTTGGCCACCGGTGCTGATAATGCGGGCCTGGGTGGTGTTGGCCAGATCCATAGCCATTTTTGCGCCGCTGGTGATTACGGTAAATTCTTTTAAATGGGCCAAATAGGGGATCATAAACAGGGTAGTTGTGCTGGCGTCCATGGCAATGACGTCCCCTTCGTGCACCAGCTTCGCCGCTAATTTTCCAATGTGGCTTTTTGTGTTGGTTTTATCTGTTTCCCGGGCAAGAAAAGGAGCTTCCGCTTCCATGCCTTCCAGCAGCACAGCACCCCCATAGGTGCGCTTCAAAAAACCGGTTTTTTCCAGGTCGGTCAAATCCCGGCGGATGGTACTTTGGCAAGTATAGAATAATTCGCTTAGTTCTGTAACACGGATGGATTTTCGCTTGCGCAGCAGCTTCATAATTTCCTGTTTGCGATC
>JAEXFV010000043.1 GCA_023451115.1 Bacillota bacterium | reverse complement strand
GGTAACAAGAGCCTTTTTCCCTGCAATATCCATTTTGCTACCTCGTTTCTTTTGATTGAAATTATGCTATCGATAAAACTCTTGAATTGCAGCCAATGACGGTTTTGTCTGTTCGTAAACCGCCCGGTAAACGCCATAGGCCTTATCATAAATCGCGCAATGCTCCTGCACAGGGTGATAGGTATGCCGTTCCTCCAGGAAATCATAAATTTGATTCCAGTCACTAAATACATTTGTCGCCAAACCGGCTAAAAATCCCACCCCTAAAGAAGAACCCGGATGATGGGGAAATGAGGTGACTTCCTGCCCCAATACATCCGCCGCGATTTGACACCAGAATTTGCTCTTTGCTCCTCCATTGGTGGCAAAAATCCGGTTAGGCGTATAGCCCATCTGGCTTAATACATCCAAATGATGCCGGAAACCATAAATCACCGCTTCTAAAATGGCGCGGAAAATATGCCCTCTGGTATGAGATAACGTTAATCCAAACAAAACGCCACGAGCGGTGGGATCAAAAATCGGTGTTTTTTCCCCAAGAAAATAAGGGAGAATAATTAAGCCGTCGGCAGCAGGTGCTACCTGCTCCGCTTCATCATCCAGTTTTTTATAAATATCCGGTTCATTAATGGCATTGATCATGTCTTTTACAAACCATTTTACCAAAGAACCACTAGCAGCCATGCAACCGTTTAATAAATACCGGTTTGGGATAATGTGATAATCAAAAAACAGTTTTTCATTAGTCTGAATTTTATCTGTGCAGAACAGAATATCACCTGCTCCACCAAATTTAATCAAGAGATCTCCCGGTGCAATAATACCTGCCGCCAAGGTGGAGGCCACGTGATCCGCGCTGCCTGCAATAACGGGGATCTCGCCAGGCAGACCCAGTTCAAGACAAATATCCTTTTGCACGGTCCCTATAATTTCCATAGAAGCATGCACCGGCGGCAAATGCGCAGGCTGCACCCCATAATGTAAAAGCTGATCTTTCAACCATTCCTGTTTTCTAATATCGAAAGCACCGCTTTCTACAGCCCAATTGATTTCCAGAGTAGGCACACCGGTAAGCCGATAGGCAATATAATCATACGAGCCCATGATCCAGTGCACATGCTCCCATACTTCCGGCTCATTTTCCTTCACCCACAAAAGCCTAGGAAGGATATGCTGCTGGTTGGTGCGGCCACCTGTGCGGGCAAAAAGATCATCCTGATCCAGCTCTGCTTCCAGCTTGGCAATTTGATTGATTGCCCTCGCGTCATTTTGCTGAATGGTTTATCTCAGCACTTTCCCATTTTCGTCCAGCAGCACAATTGCCGGCACCATGCCGCTAATACCAATTCCTTTTAAGGAGGGCAAAAACTCCGGGTGCTCTGCCACAAGGGTATGAATGGCCTGTTTGGTGTGATCCCACCAAATATCGCCATCTTCTTCCGCCCAATTGGGATGGCGTGAGATCAGGTTGTGTTCAATAGTGGTTTGGGCTACAATTCTTCTCCCAGAAGATAGAACAATTGCTTTTACCGATGTAGTTCCAATGTCGATTGCAAAAATATATTCTTCCATATCATTTCCTCACCCTACCCTATATACGAACGAAGTCGAAACAACTTGAACTGAAAAAACTCTTTTTGAACTGTTTTGATTATATAATACTTGTTTTTTGATGTCAATAAAATAGAGCAAGTTTTTTTTAATTAATTGCAATTTATCGATGAAACCTTGTATGAAATTCCTTAATCATTTTGTATATTGCAGCATATTATATACTTCTTTCATATTTAATATATAAATCAACTAATAGATAAAAAAATTGTGGGACTTTTATAAAGTAAGCCGTATTATTCTTCCGAAATATGATTTTAGTTGAACTGTTTTGAACTATTTATGTTTATCATCATTGCAACTTACCTAATGGATAGGGTATAATGAGAGGACTAGAAGCAGGAGGAACTACAGGCTATGTTAAAGGATGAACGGCTGAATATTCTGGAAAATTACGTTAATCAGCACCGTTTTGCCTCGTACCATGATTTGACCCGTATGTTGAACGCTTCAAAAGCGACCATTAGGCGAGATTTGGAGGCCTTAGCCAATTCCGGCCGTTTGGTGATGGTTCGAGGCGGTGCTGCCAGTATCAATAGCTCCGTTATGAGCGAATTGGCTTATGATCAAAAGCAGCAGAGCCATGACGCCGAAAAAGTGAGGTTAGCGCAGGAAGCTGTACAATTCATTAAACCCAGAGATACGATTATTTTGGATGCAGGCACAACCATCCGCAAAATCGTTCCTTTTTTAGCTCATATCAGTGAGCTGCATGTGATTACCTGCGACATTGCTATTGCCGCAGATTTATCCTATCTTTCTAACGTTACCGTTACCGTAGTGGGTGGCACTTTACGGCAAGGTTATTTTAACCTTACCGGGCACTTTGCAGAAACATTAATGGATCACCTGTGTGCAGATATTGCGTTTCTTTCTTTTGACACCATCAGTAGTAAAAGCGAAAAATGTATGATTACCAACATGGATGAAGTAGGAATTAAGCAAAAATTTATTTCCGTTGCCAATCGCACAGTGCTACTCTGCGATCACTCTAAATTCGGCCACGAATCTGTGGTGGGAGTATGCAGTATTCATGATATTGATACGTTCCTTGTAGGAAAAGAATTGGCTTCTTCCACCCTAGATCAGTTTGACAGCATCCGAGAACGAATCCTGTTGGCTTAAAAAGGAGCGCGGGAATATCCCGCGCTCCTTTTTAACATTGCCATCAATGCATAGCCTTTACCTGTTCAAACTCATCCTGTATTTCCTGCGCTGGCTTTTTCGTCGCCAAGCTAACAATCACCAAAGCGGCCAGAGAAGCCAGGAATGCCGGCACCATTTCATACAGCCCCGTGTCGGCGAAAAACTGCGTCCATACAAACCAGACAGCAGCGCCTACAATCATGCCTGCGGCAGCGCCCGCCTTGTTGGTGCGCTTCCAAATCAACGACATGAGGATCACCGGGCCAAAGGTTGCACCAAAGCCGGACCAGGCGTTGGATACCAGGCTCATAATAGTAGAGTTTTCGTCCAATGCGATTGCTGCAGCAATCACCGCAATGACTGCCACCGCACCGCGGGAAATCCACACCAGTTTCTTTTGTGAAATTTCCTTTTTCGTCATCTTGCTGTAAAGGTCATTGGTAATGGTGGAGGATACCACCAGCAACTGGCTGTCCGCGGTGCTCATCGCCGCTGCTAAAATAGCGGAAAGGAGTATGCCTACGAGAAACGGCGCAGCAGAAAACACCTGTCGGGTAAGCACAATGAACACCGTTTCCTGGGAGCCTGCATCCGCTAAAGCGCTGCCCAATACCAGCCGGCCTACAATGCCTACAGCAGTAACCGCGCCTAAAGCGATTACTACCCATCCTGTTGCTATACGGCGGGAAACCTTGATTTCCCTAGCTTCCCGTACCGCCATAAACCGTACGAGGATATGCGGCATGCCCAAATAACCCAACCCCCAAGCCAGATTAGAGATCAGGGACGTAAACGTGTAAGGGCTGCCATCCTGATTTTGCATGAGGTTTAAGAACCCCGCGCCCAAATCCATGCTGGCCAGCTTTGCAGAAACATCCTCGCCGGACACCAAACCCAAGGCAAACACTGGCACCGCTACCGCGGCGATCAGCATCAGCATGCCCTGAAACAGGTCTGTCCAACATACCGCTTTAAACCCGCCAAGGAACGTGTAAAAGATAATAATAATGGCTGTAATAACTACTGCCGTTTGATAGGCCAGACTGGGGAATAATGTCACAAACAGCGTCCCTCCAGCGCTAAGGCTGGACGCCACATAAATCGTAAACATCACCAGGATCACAATGCCGCTGACTAAGCGCAACACGCCGGAGCGGTCATGGAACCTGTTTTGTAAAAATTCCGGTATGGTTAAAGCATTGCCTGCCACAACAGAATAATTGCGCAACCGCTTGGCAACTACGAGCCAACTAATATAGGTGCCCAGTGCCAAACCTATTCCGATCCACAGCTGGTTCATGCCTGCCAAATATACCGCGCCCGGCAAGCCCATAAGCATCCAACCGCTCATGTCGGAAGCCACCGCGCTGATAGCCGAAACAAACGGCCCCATGCTGCGGTCGCCCAGTATAAAATCAGAAAGCGTATTCGTCTTTTTGTAGAATACGAAGCCCACGCCGATCATCGCAACAAAATACAAACAAAACGCGATCAGCTCCCAAGTTGAATTGTTCACAAGATAACCCCTCCCACATTGTATACATGTCCGCAATTGGACACATGTGTTAAGTATATCTTAACACCAATGGGGTTTCAAGAGTTTCCTTGTCGAAACATGGTAAGCGTCAGGGTAAACACGGCGTCTCCACCATCATTTTGCGCCCAAATCGTTTCCCCAAGCTGCAGCATAATCTCTTGAGCAATGGCAAGCCCCAATCCCGTTCCCTTTTCTGCATGAGCTTTATCCGCTTTGTAAAAGCGTTCAAACAGATGGGGCAAATCTTTATCTCCAATGGTCCCTGTATTGCGCACGCTCACCCATATTTTTTCCTCCTGGGAATGCGCTTCCAAGGTGATTTCCCCTTCTTCTGCAGCATATTTTACCGCATTATCCACCAAAGCGACCAGCACCTGTTCCACACGATCCTGGTTGGAATAAGCAAAAATCTCCTGATCCGGCAGCTCCAGATTTAGCCGCAAATCGCAGTCTTCCGCCAGGCTGGAAAACCGCTGTGCAACTTCTTCCAGCAGCCGGTTTACACACACTTTTCCCTTAGTAAAGGCCACGCCGCCGGACTGCAACCGGGACAGCTCCAAAAGATCGTTGATCAGTCGGGACAGCCGCATACTTTCCCGCAAAATATAGCCGTAATATCTGGCCTTATCCTCGTCTTTTTTCACCATACCATCGTTGAGTGCATCCGCCAGGCTGCGGATAGAAGCGATGGGCGTACGCAGTTCATGGCTCACATTCGCCACGTAATCCCGCCGGGTCTGCTCCAGACGCACTGCTTCGGTTTCGTCCTGTATCATTACAATAGTGCCTGCACAATGTCCACTTCTGTTCTGCAACTGGGTAATCGTGATGGCAAGCTCCGCCTCCCCGGCCTGGTCATGCCGGGTACGCGGTTGCCCGTCCTGTGCGGTTTGCGAAATATCCTGCTGCATTTGTTGGAAAATCGGCAACGATTCCACGCTTTGCCCCGGCTTTCCGCACAAGAGGCGCACAGCCGCAGGGTTGATATGGGTAACTGCCCCATGCATATCCAAGGCGATTACCCCCTCAACCAGCCCATCCAGCACGTTGCGCAAGCGGTTTCGCTCAATCATCAAATCCCCTATGGTGCGGGACAAAGCCTCCGAAAGATAATTGAGGGAGCGGCCCAACTGGCCAATCTCATCTCGCCTGGTGTCCTCCGCACGCACGGAAAAATCTCCTGCAGCCATGGCATGGGCTACCGCCGACATCTGTGTAAGCGGCTTGGTTAAGCTGCGTGAACCAAAATAAGTGGGCAACAGCATTACCACAAACACAGCTAAAAAGCTGATCAGCAAGGCTGTGTTTAAGGCATTCAACGCGGTATTCACCTCATTTAACGGCTTTGTAAGAAATACCGCTCCTGTAATTTCACCATCCAGCCCATAAACCGGCACGCCTACAATGATCCCAAGGTTGGCCACCATGGTTAAAACGGTGGTTTCGTGGGCCTGGGTAATTTTTTGAGCATACGTGACCAGCTGATCCGCAAGGGCTACGCTTTCATCGCTTGTGGTAACAGCCAGCAACGCGGCGTCCTGGTCAAAAATATGCACCATTGCGTCCCATAAAGAGCCGTCATCCGAGACCAAGCGCTTAAAATCTTTGCTGTTAATCGTCCCTTGTTGATATAAGGTAGTCCACCGGCTGATCGCCTCAGCCCGGGGCAGCATTTCCCCTACCTTCATATTGGCAAACACGTTGCGGCCCGTAAACGTAAACGCCGCTCCGGTCAATAGGGCGTTGAGCAGCATAGCAATGGCCATAAGCAACAGCACTTTGCGCAAAAAACGGTTTTTTAAAATGCCAACCTCTTCTACGTCCTTGATGATCCCTGGCTTTTTCCCTGGAACTAAGGTTTGGCTTTTCTCAACGCTCATTGCCCTGCCTCAAACTTATAACCTACGCCATATACGGTTTTAATCCCCCAGCTGACCCCTTCCTGGGGAAGTTTTTGGCGAATTCTCTTAATTTGGGTGTCTACAGCTCGGGTATCGCCAAAAAAATCATAGCCCCACACCTGGGAAAGGATCTGCTCCCGCTCGTATACCCGCCCGGGATGAGCGGCCAGCAAATAAAGGATCTCCACCTCTTTGGGGGTAAAGGGCTGGGTTTTTCCATCAATCTTCACATCATAGCTGGACACATTGATCTCCAGCCTAGGATAAGCGATCACTTGGGTAGCGGGCTCGGCCTTGGCCGCCTGAAACCGGCGGAGCACCGCTTTAATCCGTGCTACTACCTCCCTGGCGCTGAAAGGTTTTACAATGTAATCATCAGCACCCAGTTCCAAGCCTAAAATCCGGTCGATTTCCTCTCCTTTTGCAGTGAGCATGATGATGGGAACCCGGCTTTCCTTCCGGATTTCCCGGCACACCTCAATGCCGGATTTTCCCGGCATCATCAAATCCAGCAAAATCAGGCTGGGGTCTTCTTGATGGAACTTTTCCAGCGCCTGCAAGCCATCATATGCCGAACAATGCAAAAACCCCTCATTTTCCAAATACACACCCAGGGTTTCATGGATAATTGGCTGGTCGTCGCAAATTAAAATCTTGGGTTGCTTTTGCATAAGCGCACCTTCCATTCTTTTGTTTCTGCTGCAAATTATAATCCATCAAAGGGCGCGGTACAATGGCCGCGCCCCTGTTGACACAATTGTTGCTTGTTTTGCCATGCTTTGAGGGTTTATTTCAGGATCACCTTTACATTTTCCTCTCCCAGCATGGTTTTTGCCTGCTCCAACATCCCATCGCTCAGGTTCACATGCAGATGTTTGGGCGCAAGGCGCTTCCGGTCCGTAGCCTGATCATATAGCACCACAGGCGTATTCCCAGGGAAACGCTGCAGCAGTGCGGCAGCATCCGCCAGCTCCTGCTCTCCCAGCCTGACAAACCGCAGATAGAGCACTTTACGGGATGTGGCCTGATTCAATGGTTGGGCTTCTTCCACCAAAATGCTGTTCGGCTGACCTTCCCTCAGAGAAAGCCGCCCGGAAATAGCCAACGCGCTGGTAGGATAAAACAGGCTGCCATACTGGGTTAATGTGCGGGGGAATAATACCAGCTCCAACGTGCCGGTAATCCCCTCCAACGTAGCATATCCCATCATGCCATTGCCGGACTTGGTAGGCTTTTGTTTCATTTCCCGGATCAATCCCCCTACCCGTATCCGGGCGTTATCTTTTAAGGGGCCGGTCTCGCCATCCGCCTCCATCGCCTGGGCTACCGTATAGGGCAACTGCCGTAAGGCCTCGCTGTAATCCTCCAATGGATGGCCGCTGATGTAAATGCCAATGGCTTCCCGCTCTTTTTCCAATATATCCTTGTGAGCGTACTCCGGTACATCCGGCAAGCGCACCGCAATGCCCTGGAACGCTTCGCGCTGGGTTGCGCCCAGATCAAACAGGGAAAGCTGCCCCCCTTCCCGGGCGCGCCGGGCTTGGGCGGAGCCGTCCAGCGCGCGCTCATATACGGCGATAAGCTGCGCCCGCTTACTGCCCATGCTGTCAAAGCAGCCGGCATAAATCAGGTTTTCCAGCATCCGCTTATTTAATCCTTCACAGCGCTCCACAAAATCAAAGAAGTCCTGGAACAGGCCGCCTAGCTTCCGTTCCCGCACCATGCCTTCCATGACTGCGGCTCCTACATTGCGCACTGCGGACAAGCCGAAACGGATTTTCCCTTCTTCCACGGAAAACCTGGCAGCGCTTTTGTTCACATCCGGCGGTAATACCGTAATGCCTAACCGCCTTGCAATATATACATACTCCGCCACCTTATCCGCATTGCCTAAGTAGCTATTGAGCAAAGCGGCCATAAACTCTACTTTATAGTATAGTTTGAGATAGGCAGTACGATAGGCCACTACCGCATAGCAGGCCGCATGGGATTTATTAAAGGCATAGGACGCAAAGTCCATCATTTCGTCAAAAATCCGGCTGGCAACTGCCTCTGGGACGCCGTTTTTCATTGCCCCGGGGATGCCCTCGCTCTCGCTGCCATAAATAAAATTCTGCCGTTCCCGGGCCATCACATCGTGCTTTTTCTTGCTCATGGCACGGCGCACCAAATCGCTGCGGCCAAGGGAATACCCTGCCAGCTCCCGGACGATTTGCATCACCTGTTCCTGGTATACCATGCAGCCGTAGGTGTTTTCCAAAATAGGCTGCAGCTTTTCATGCAGATAGGTTACCTTGGAAGGGTCATGCTTGGAAGCTACATATCGGGGAATTTGCGCCATAGGCCCGGGGCGGAACAGGGAAATTCCTGCAATCACATCCTCAAAACTATCGGGCTTTAACTGCATTAAAAACTGCCGCATCCCCGCGGATTCCAACTGGAACACCCCATCCGTTTCTCCAGCGGAAATCATCTGATACACTTTCGGGTCGTCAAACGCCATGCGGTAGATATCCGGCGGCTGCTTTCCCTGGGCGCTGATAAAATCCAGGGTATCCCGGATTACCGTCAAGGTACGAAGGCCCAGAAAATCCATTTTTAGCAGCCCCAGTTCTTCCAATGTGCCCATAGGGAATTGGGTGGTCACCGATTCATCGTTTTTCTGCAGCGGCACCACTTCCGTAATAGGCAACTTGGAAATCACTACGCCCGCAGCATGGGTGGAGGCATGCCGTGGTAATCCCTCCAATTTTCTGCCCAAATCCAGCACCTTTTGCACGGTTTCGTCCTGGGCATACTGCTCCCGCAAATCTGGCGAAAGGGAAAGGGCCCGCTCCAATGTCATATTCAGTTCAAAGGGGATCATTTTGGCGATTTTGTCCACCTCGCCGTAAGGGATGCGCAATACCCGCCCCACATCCCGCACCACCGCTCTTGCCGCCATGGTGCCAAACGTGATGATCTGCGCCACATGGTCCGAACCATATTTTCCCCCCACGTAGTCGATCACTTCCTGCCGGCGTTCATAACAAAAGTCCACATCAAAATCCGGCATGGAAATAC
>JAEXFV010000161.1 GCA_023451115.1 Bacillota bacterium | reverse complement strand
CCCCGGAGGAGGCAACGCCTTCCCCTGTCTCCACGCCGGTGTACACCCCAGCCCCGCTGCCTACGCCGGTGGTATTTCCCACTAAGGGCTATTGCAATGGCGAAGGGGTAAACCTGCGGGCGGAGCCTCACACCGATTCCGCCATTGTGGACATCATGGGAGAAAATGCGGTAGTAGATGTGGTGGGGCTCAAAGAGGGATGGTACCAGCTCAATCTGGGCGGCACCACCGCCTTTGCGGCCCAACGCCTCATCACCCTGGGGGAACCGCCCCGCAAGGATAATATGCGCTGGGGGCAGGTTATTCCGGAAACCGCCGCGCTCTACATCTCCCCGGAAGAATCCGACCTTTCCGACAAGTCGCTGGCCCAGGGGGATGTGGTGAAAATTCTGCGGGCGGTGGAGCAATACCTGCACATCGTGTATGATAGCCCGGAGGGCCTGGTACAGCGCTATGTGCAGGCGGACGTAATAAAGCCCATCAGCACTCAGGATGCCATGGCCATTCAGGCGGCGGCCTCCCCTTCTCCTGAGGCTGTTGCAGAAGGCCCGCAAGCGTGAGCCGCTAACCGCTCCTTCTTCACCCGCTTTGGGCCGTATGCCCTGGAAAAAGCGTACCTACGGCCTCCCCCTTTATGATTTGATACAACGCTTCCGGGGCCTTTCCGTTGGCAATAATGGTATCAATTCCTTGCGCAGTCGCCAATTTTGCCGCCTGCAGCTTGGTTTTCATGCCGCCTCTGCCTCTGCGTGATCCCGCGCCCCCGGCCAAGGCTTCCACTTTTTCGTCAATGCATTCAATCCGTTTTATCCGGGTTGCATTGGAGTAAAGGCGGGGGTCCTTATCATATAAGCCATCGATATCCGAAAGAATCACCAGCCTGCGGGCCCTGCAAAGCACTGCTACTGCCGCGCTAAGCATGTCGTTATCCCCAAAGAGCCGATCTTCCGATTGAATTTCCGTATAGCTGACAGAGTCGTTCTCATTGACTATGGGGATAACACCCATTTCCAACAGGGTATCCAGCGTATTGGTGATATTGTCCTTCTTTTCCTCCACCCCGATATCCTCTGCGTTAAGCAGGATTTGGGCGATGGTTTTATCATAGGCATTGAAAAACTGGTCGTACAGATGCATGATGCGGCATTGCCCCACTGCAGCGGCAGCCTGCTTCAGGCGCATGCTGCCAGGATAGGACTGGGCGTTGAGTTTGTTTTTCCCTACGGCAATCGCTCCCGAGGACACCAGCACCACTTCGTATCCCATGTTTTGCACATCCGATAACACGCAGGCAATCTGCTCAAAAGCACGCAAATCGTTACGGCCCAGGTCATTGGTCAATGTGGAGGTGCCCACTTTCACCACAATGCGATTTTGATACAGCCCCATATCACACCTCAATAACCGCCGGCGCATGCCCTGTGAAGGGCAAAAATGTCCCGATCATATCTGCTGTTTTTAGCTTCATGTAGCAGTTGGTGGTTCCGTCGCTGCATCCATACCATTCCTGATGGACCACTTCCTGATCCAACACAACCCGTATCTTGTTCTCCTGGTCCAGCAGCACGCTAAATATGGTGGCCGCGCCGGTTTTGACTCCCAGCATTTCTTCCATCCGCTGTGCCGGAGCAAAGGAAACCCTAGGCGCACCCAAAGCATTGCGAAACGCTTTGGCGCAAAAGGGCTTGTCCCCAACCGTGATAAAAAGGTAAAAATCTGTTTTCTGCTGGTTACACAAAAACAAGGTTTTCACCATTTTCATATTCAGCTTTTCGTTGATCTGCACACAATCTTCCATGGTAATCGCTTCATCCGTATTTACGCGGATGAACGGGATCTCCAAAGCCTGCAGCGCCTGATAGGCAGCCTTTTGTAGCGGCGTTTCAAACCCTACAGGCGGCGTTGTGTAACAGGGGCTAATCCAAAACATGTTCTCCCTTCCTTTCCCTTGCAAACGCTATGGACATACTGTATCATATACACTAAAATTACAAAAACGAATGTTTTTCATTTTAATTATGATGAAATCAGATAATACGATGAGGGACAGGCTTATGGATGGGAATATTCAAAAATATATGGCGTTGGTTAAAACCGTAGAGTGCGGCAGCTTTACCAAAGCGGCCCGGTTATTGTGTTACTCTCAATCCGGTATAAGCCGTATGATACAGGATTTGGAGCAGGATTGGGGCGTTACCCTATTGGAGCGGGGACGAGGCGGCGTGCGCCTGACTTCCGAAGGGGTGCAATTGTTGCCCTTTGCCCGCAGTATATGTCGGGAATATGAGGCACTTGAGGTCCAAGTAAATGAGCTGACGGGGTTGCAGGCGGGGCTGATCCGCATCGGAACCTTCTCCAGCGTGGCCACTCACTGGCTGCCTTATATCATCAAAGCCTTTCAACAGGATTACCCCAACATCGATTATGAGTTGCTGTTGGGGGATTATACGGAAATTGAAACCTGGATTGGGGAAGGCCGGGTGGATTGCGGGTTTCTCCGCCTGCCTACGCTGCCGGAGCTTGAAAGCATCTTTTTAGAGCAGGACAGGCTGCTGGTGATTTTGCCCGAGAATCACCCGCTGGCGGGCTGCGCCGCTTTCCCGGTGGCAGCACTATGCAATGATCCCTTCCTACTGTTGGAAAAGGGCAGTAAAGCGGATGCATGGGAAATCTTTGAGCGGTGCAACCTAACGCCCAACGTCCACTTTACAACCTGGGACGACTACGCCA
>JAEXFV010000099.1 GCA_023451115.1 Bacillota bacterium | reverse complement strand
GCCGCTGGAAGTGGTGGATGAAACCCTAGAGCTGTTTATGGACTTGGGCGCCAGCGCGGAGCAGTTGGACTTCCCGGTGGTATATGCCTCCGCCCGGGATGGATACGCAGGCCTGGACCCGGATCACTTGGGCACGGACATGCAGCCTTTATTCGATACCATTCTTTCCACCATCCCCGCACCGGAAGGGGACAGCGAAGGCCCCCTGCAGATCCTGTTTTCCACCATCGATTATGACGATTATGTGGGACGCATCGGGGTAGGCCGCATCGTACGGGGCACCGCCATGCGCAACATGCCCGTGATGCTTTGCGGCGGCATGGAGCACAAAGAGCTCCCAGTCAAGCTTACCCGGCTGTACCGCTTCGAGGGGCTCAGGCGCACGGAAGTGGAGCAGGCTACCGTAGGCGATATTGTAGCGGTGGCGGGTGTAGAGGGGTTGTCCATTGGCCAGACGGCCTGCGACCCTGCCTGTGTGGAACCTCTTCCTTTTGTCCACATTGACGAGCCCACCGTGTCCATGAATTTCCTGGTGAATGACAGCCCTTTTGCAGGCCGGGAAGGCAAGTATGTCACCTCCCGCAACCTACGGGACAGGCTGTTTAAAGAGGTGCAAACCAACGTTTCCATGCGGGTGGAAGAAACCGACTCCACGGACACCTTCAAGGTGTCGGGCCGGGGCGAGCTGCATCTTTCCATCCTCATTGAAACCATGCGGCGTCAAGGCTATGAGTTTGCGGTAAGCCGCCCCAAAGTCATTTTTAAGCAGGATGCAAAGGGCAAGCTGCTGGAGCCCATTGAGGAGCTTACCGTTGACGTGCCCCAGGAATTTGTGGGCGCCGTGATGGAGAAGCTGGGTTCCCGCAAGGCGGAGCTGGTGGACATGCATGCAGGGGAGGAAGGTACCCGGCTGATGTTCTTAATCCCTGCCAGGGGACTGATGGGATACCGCAGCGAGCTGCTGACGGATACCCGGGGCAATGGGGTGATGAGCCATATTTTCCACGGGTATGAGGAATACAAGGGGGAAATCGAGGAGCGCACCCGGGGCAGCCTGGTAGCTCATGAAACCGGCGACACCTCTACCTACGGCCTGTTCAACACCCAGGAGCGCGGGCGTCTGTTCGTAGGGCCTGGGGTGCCGGTATACGAGGGCCAGGTAGTAGGAGAAAACGCCAAGCCTGACGATATCGTAGTAAACGTGTGCAAAAAGAAGCATGTTACCAACATGCGCGCTTCCGGCTCTGATGAGGCGCTGCGCCTCACGCCTTATACCGCGCTGACGCTGGAACAATGCCTGGAGTTTATTGCAGATGACGAGCTGGTAGAGGTTACGCCTTTGAACATCCGCATGCGCAAAAAAGTCCTGAACAAAGAAATGCGTATGAAAAAAGCCTCCCGAGAGGCCTAATATCCGTTTTGATATGAATATTTGCACTTGGTGCGGCCGGATCGTCTATGACTATCCGGCCGTTTTCATTTCGGCGCTTTCCTCCCCGGCGGGCATAAAGTATTTCCATCCCGGCAAAATAATGGTATCATAAGGAAAAGGGCCTGCAATGCTGCAACAAGGGTGTTTTGGGGGTTCCCTGGCGGCCTTTGGGGCCTGAGGAGGCGCAAATCATGGGATATTATCTCAGCGATACGGAACTCTATTACTTCAACGAAGGCAACAGCGCCGTAGCCTATCAAAGCCTGGGGGCGCACCCGGTACAGCGGGATGGGAAAACCTTATGGCGGTTTTCCGTGTGGGCGCCCAACGCCAGAGCCGTTAGTGTCATTGGCACCTTTAACGAGTGGAACTCCTACGTTCACCCCATGCACCCGGTGGGAAGCACTGGGGTATGGCAGGCGCATGTGGATACTGCCAAGCGCGGGGATCTGTACAAATACGCCATTGTGCAGCCCGATGGGGGCATGGCCTATAAGGCGGATCCTTATGCGGTATACAGCGAGCTGCGCCCTGGCACCGCCTCTGTGGTATGGGGCATTCCCCAGCGTGAATGGGAAGATGCGGAGTATTATGCGGGCCTTTCCCAGCATCCCGATCCCTTTACCCGCCCCATGAGCATTTATGAAGTACATCCCGGCTCCTGGAAGGCAGGCCTGACTTACCGGGAATTGGCGCAGCAGCTGGTGGAATATGCAGCCGATATGGGATACACCCACATTGAGTTGCTGCCGGTTCTGGAACACCCGCTGGATATGAGCTGGGGATACCAGGTAACTGGCTATTTCAGCGTAACCCCCCGCTATGGTAGCCCGGAAGATTTTCAATATTTTGTAGATTGCGCCCACCAAAAAGGCTTAGGGGTATTGCTGGACTGGGTGCCCGCCCATTTCCCCCGGGATGCCCAGGGGTTGCGCATGTTTGACGGAACGCCCATTTATGAACACCCGGATCCCCGCAGGGGGGAGCAGCCGCAATGGGGCACCATGCTGTTCGACTTTGGCCGCACCCAGGTGCAGAGTTTTTTGCTCTCCAGCGCGTTCTATTGGCTCAAAGAATTTCATATCGATGGACTCAGGGTAGATGCGGTAAGCTGCATGCTATATCTGGACTATGGCAAAGAAGATGGCCAGTGGTGCGCCAACCAGTATGGAGGCCGGGAAAACCTGGACGCCATCTCTTTTTTGCGCAAACTGTCTCACCGAGTAGGAAGCGAGCTGCCCCACCGGCTTTTGATCGCAGAGGAAAGCACTGCTTTTCCTCTGGTGACCGCCCCGCCGGAAGATGGCGGCCTGGGCTTTCATTTCAAATGGAACATGGGCTGGATGAACGATATGCTCACCTACATGTCCATGGATCCCGTATATCGAAAGTGGCACCATGACAAGCTGACATTTTCCCTGTACTATGCTTTCAGCGAAAACTTTATATTGCCGTTTTCACACGATGAAGTGGTGCACGGCAAGCATTCTATGCTGGATAAAATGCCCGGGGACTATTGGCGCAAATTCGCCCAGGCAAGGCTCACTTATGCCTATCAATATGCCCACCCGGGTAAAAAACTGAACTTCATGGGCAATGAGTTTGGCCAGTTTATCGAGTGGCGGTATGACCAGGGGCTGGATTGGCTGTTGCTGGATTACCCTGCCCACAGAGGCTTGAAAGATTTTGTGCAGGCGCTGAATCGTTTTTATCAAACCCATCCGGCGCTGTATGCCTGTGATAAATCCTGGGAAGGGTTTTCCTGGACGGCAGTGGACGACAATGTTCACTCCATTGCGGGGTTTTTACGCAAAGGGGAGGAAGAAACGCTGCTGTGCGCCTTCAACTTCACGCCAGTTCCTTGGGAAAACTACCGCATGGGTCTCCCCGCCCCCAGCCGGTTAACAGAGCTTTTGAGCTCCGACGACGTAGCCTATGGCGGCACAGGGGAGTGGCATAATGCTGGGCTGATGTCCCAGCCCGGAGAGGTCAATGGCCAGCCCCAGTTTGTTTCCCTGCGGCTGCCGCCATTGGGTGCAGCCTTCTTCCTGGTAGAGGACGCTGAGCTGGCCCCACAAATAAAAGCGATGTAAGGTGGTCAAAGCGCAAGCTTTGACATTGCTCCTTAGTGAAATCCCCGAAGCCTTAGGGGTTCGGGGGAGGGTGGTCAAAGCGTAGGCTTTGCCATTGCTCCATATTGAAATCCCCGAAGCCTTAGGGGTTCGGGGGAGGAACGGAAAAGGGGTGTGTCATTCTTGAGGAAAAAGAAAATTGTGGCCATGCTGTTGGCGGGAGGGCAGGGCAGCCGCCTGGGTATCCTGACCTCCAACATGGCAAAGCCTGCCGTGCCATTTGGAGGGAAATATCGTATTATCGACTTCCCGCTTTCCAACTGCGTCAATTCGGACATTGATACCGTAGGCGTGCTGACACAGTATCAGCCGCTGGAACTCAACTCCTACATCGGCAACGGCCAACACTGGGATTTGGACCGCAACTCCGGCGGCGTATATGTGCTGCCCCCTTATGTAAAGGGAAAAAGCGGCCAGTGGTATTCCGGCACAGCCAACGCCATTTACCAGAATCAGCCTTTTGTTGACCAATTTTCTCCCCAGTATGTGCTGATCCTGTCTGGCGACCATATCTATAAAATGGATTATGCCGCCATGTTGCAGGAGCACATTTCCCGGCAGGCAGACGCTACCATTGCCGTTATCCAGGTGCCTATGACGGAAGCACACCGTTTCGGCATCATGGAAACAAATGAGGAAGGCCGGATTACCGCTTTTGTGGAAAAGCCCAAAGAACCCAAAAGCAATAAGGCCTCCATGGGTATTTACATTTTTAACTGGGCGCTTCTCAAGGAATATATGCAGCGGGATGCGGCGGATCCCGCTTCCACCAACGACTTTGGGCACGACATTATCCCCGCCATGCTGCAAAATGGCGAGCGGCTGTTCGCCTATGCGTTTTCCGGTTATTGGAAGGATGTGGGAACCATTGGATCCCTTTGGGAAGCCAACATGGATTTGCTGGAGGATCCGCCCAAGCTGGACCTGTATGACCCATCCTGGCGTATCTACAGCCGCAACCCGGTGATGCCTCCCCATTCTGTAAGCCCTACAGCGGACGTGCGGTGCAGCTTGGTAACGGAGGGCTGCGAGGTAGGCGGCACAGTATACCACTCTATCCTGTTTGCCGGCGCAACCGTGGAGGAAGGGGCTTTGGTGGTAGACAGCGTGATCATGCCAGGCTCAAGGGTTAAAAAAGGCGCCAGGGTATATAAGGCCATTGTGGATGAGCGGGCTGTCATCGGGGAAAACGCCATCGTAGGGGACGCCCTCTCCCCCGGCTCCCATATCGACAACAGCCTCACCGGCGACATTACGCTAATTGGGTGCGATATGGAAATTCCCGAGCACGCCTCCCTTCCCAAGGGCATGGTAGCAACCCGGGAAACCTTAGGGTATTTATACCGGAAAGGAGGCGAGGAACGGTGATTACCAACGCGTTTGGCATTATCCTTACCAGCGACAACAACATGCAGCTCAAGGATCTGACCTATTCCCGCTCCGTAGCCGCGGTGCCCTTTGGCGGGCGCTACCGTTGCATTGATTTTATTTTGAGCAACATGGTGAACTCGGGCCTCACCAACGTGGGAATTGTAGCCGAGAAGAATTACCATTCCCTCATGGATCACCTGGGTTCTGGCAAGGAGTGGGATCTGCACCGCAAACGGGACGGGCTGTTCATCCTGCCCCCTTACGTTACCCGGGAAAACACCGGGCTGTATCGTGGCTCTGTGGACGCGCTGAAAAGCATTTCCGGCTATATCCGCCGCAGCGCCCAGCGATATGTCATTTTGTCCGGCTCCCATACCATATTCAACGCCCAGTTTAACGACATGTTGGAACAGCATGTAAAAACCGGGGCGGATATCACCATACTGTACAACGAGGATCCGGAATTTAACCTTGAGGATCAGTTTAAGGATTTGCGGCTGAACATGGACATCACCGGCCGGGTGACGGATGTGGAATACAATCCCTACCGCCCCAAAACCCCTTACCAGAGCTGCAATGTGCTGGTAATGGAAAAAACATTGCTGGAATACCTGGTGGAGGAAGCGGTCGCCCATGGCCGCTATCACTTCCATCAGGACATTATCCTGCGCAACGTTACCAGCCTGAAAATCTACGGTTACCGTTACAATGGCTATGTTGCCCGGCTAAACTCCCTCAACACCTTTTTCCGGCACAATATGGACCTGCTGAAAAAAGAAGTCCGGGAGGATTTGTTTAACCCGGATCACCCCATCTACACCAAGGTAAAAGACGAGGTCTCTGCCCGTTACGGCAGAAACGCCGTAGCGAAAAACTCTATGGTGGCGGACGGCTGCGTGGTAGAGGGGCAGGTGGAAAATTGCGTGCTGTTTCGGGGCGTGTCCGTCAACCAGGGCAGCAAGCTGAAAAACTGCATTGTCATGCAGGGTTCGCAAATTCAGGAAAACTGTAACCTGGATCACGTGATATTGGATAAATCCGTTATCGTCAAGCGGGGCCGCAGCCTGATGGGGCAGGAAACGTTCCCCATCATCCTGCGCAAAGGCACCGTTGTGTAAAGGGGGCGCTCATGCAAAAAGTATTATTGGCCGCTTCGGAGGCCGTACCCTTTATCAAAACCGGGGGCTTAGCCGATGTAGCTGGCACTTTGCCCATCGCGCTGAAGCAGGCTGGCGCCGACGCCCGGGTCATTCTGCCCAAGTACCGGGACATCGCCCCCGAGTGGGCGGCCCGCATGCAGTATATCACCCACTTTTATGTGGGCATGGGTTGGCGCAAGCAGTATTGCGGGCTGTTATACGCCGATTACCAGGGCGTGCGGTTTTATTTCATCGACAACGAGTTTTATTTTTCGAGGGAATCGGTGTATGGTGATGGCCAGGGGGAAGGAGAGCGGTTTGGCTTTTTCTGCCGGGCGGTGCTGGAAGCGCTGCCGAAGCTGGATTTTTTCCCGGATATTCTCCATTGTAACGACTGGCAAACGGGTATGATCCCGGCGCTGTTAAAAACCCAGTATCAGTCCCAGCCGGAATATGCCGGCATCCGCGTATTATATACCATCCATAACCTGAAATTCCAGGGCGTGTTTGACTGGGGCTATATCGACGAAATGCTGGGCCTGGGAGCAAAATACTATTCCCCGGATTATCTGGAATATTACGGCTGCGTCAGTTTTATGAAAGGCGGCATCGTATTTGCGGACATGGTTTCCACCGTCAGCCCTACCTATGCGCTGGAAATCCAATCCCCTTATTATGGAGAGCGGCTGGACGGGTTGCTGCGCTGTCGCGGCAGCCAGCTGGCAGGCATCCTCAACGGCATCGACAACAGCGCCTATAACCCGGCTACCGATCCGGCCATCTGCGCCCACTTTACCCCGGAGGATCTCTCCGGCAAAGCGGCATGCAAAGCCGCCCTGCAGCGGGAGTTGGGGTTGGAACCCCGCAGTGAAGCAGCGGTAATCGCCATGGTCACCCGGCTTACGGAACAAAAGGGGCTGGACCTTGTAGAGCGGGTATTGGAAGATATGATGCGCCAGGATATCCAGCTGGTGGTGGTAGGCTTGGGCGAGCAGCACTATCAGGAGCTGCTCAGTTGGGCCCAGTGGCGCTACCAGGGGCGCATCAGCGCCCGGTTTGAGCTCAACGAGGCGCTGGCGCACCAGGTATACGCAGGCGCGGATCTGTTCCTCATGCCTTCCAAGTTTGAACCCTGCGGCCTGTCCCAAATGATTGCGCTGCGGTACGGCACAGTGCCTGTGGTGCGGGAAACCGGCGGGCTTCGGGACAGCATTCAGCCCTATAACAAATACACGGACGAGGGCACGGGCTTTTCCTTTGCTAATTTCAATGCCCATGAAATGCTCTTTACCTTAGAACGGGCGGTGGACTATTTCCATGACCACAAGCTGTGGCAGCGCCTGCAGCGCCGGGGCATGGCCATGGATTTTGGGTGGGACGCCTCCGCCCGTCGGTATTTAGCCCTGTATGAGGACATGCTCAAGGGCAGGGCCTATCCGGAAGACGGCATGGGTCAGCCTGTTTTGAATGTGCACAAGCCGCAGGATATGCCCATAGAGGAACCTGCGCATTGGGATGCCGAGCAGCAGGAGCAGGAAGCGCTGCCCAAAAAAGCGCCCATGCAAAAGCCTCCCACAACAAAGGCTGTAGCAAAACGGTCCGGCGCCAAAGCCCCTGCACCCAAAAAGCCTTCCGCAAAAAAGAAACCCGAATAACACAAAAAACGCCGGCGGTTGCGCCGGCGTTGCTGTTACACCTGTGTGATATACGAATACACAAAAGCATTTGGAGGAATTTCCATGACGATTTTACGGGCGTTGGCGCTTCTTCGCACGCCATTTTGGGATACGGTTATGGGTGCAGTCACCCAACTGGGCGAACAGACGGCATTTTTGCTGCTGGTGCTGGTCGTCCTTTGGTGCGTGGACAAGCGTTGGGGCTGGCGGCTGTTGTTTTTAGGCCTTGTCAGCAGCGCAGTCAATCAGCTTTGCAAAGCAATTTTTCTGTTGCCCCGCCCCTGGGTGCAGGACCCTTCCTTTCCCATTGTGGAAAGCGCCCGGGCAGCCGCCACTGGTTACTCTTTTCCCAGCGGCCATACCCAGGGCGCAGCCACTTTATGCGGTGGGCTAAGCCTTTGGACAAAAAAATGGGGCTGGAAAGCGCTATTGCTGTGCATCTCCCTGTTGGTAGCTTTTTCCCGCCTTTATCTGGGGGTGCATACGCCCCTGGACGTAGGGGTGGGATTGCTCCTGGGTTGGGGCTTGGCCCTGGGATGCGCTCCCCTGTTCGCCCGGGAGCAAAGCAGGCCTGGCTTGTCCGCCGCTTTGGCAGCAGCAGGGCTGTTGCTTTGCCTGGGCGCTGTGCTGTATGTAGAGTGGATGCCCGTCACCAGCCGCAATGTAGCCGAGTTTGACGCCCATGGATTAAAGAGCAGTTATACCCTGTTGGGCGCTTACCTGGGCTTGTTGTTGTGCGCCTGGATCGATGAAAAAAAACAGAGTTTCCCTACACACGCTGTATGGTGGGCGCAAATCATCAAATGCGCCCTGGGGCTGATGGTGGTAGTGGCAGCCCGGCATTTTCTGAAAGCGCCGCTTATCGCCCTGTTTGGCGGCCACCCTATGGGAGATTGCATCCGCTATTTCCTGATGGTCTGCATCGGCGGCTGGCTTTGGCCGCTGACCTTTCCCCTGTTCTCCCGGCTGGGAAAACAAAAAAAAGAAAGGGGCTGGTGACCAAGCTCCAGCCCTTCTCCCATGGCAGCCATTGCCCTATGGCCTTGGTAAACCCGCCAAATGGCGATAAAAAAGTGGGGGTGCTTTCCCGTTAGAATACACTCCCACGATCCATCTCCCGCTGGATCCATGCCAGCAGCAAACGGACAATTTTCTCTTGTTGCGCCTGGGTCAGCGCTACTCCCATCGGCACACGGTACCATTTATGCAGGCATTTGCGGCAGCAGCAGGCGGTGGCATGCTGCGCCACAAATACGGGATGCCCTCTCATGGGCGTCTGCTTGCCATCGTTGGGTATCAAAGCCGGAGCGAGCCGGGCTTCCACAAAGGCAACAGCATGCTCCCGGATGGTTTCCATGCCCTTTGCCTCCACGTAATCCCGCTCCCGCTGGCTCAGCCGAAAGCGCCTGCGAAACGGTGAAGCCTGCAATTTTTCCAAGGCCTGTTCCAAAGTCTGCACAGGGCCGCCTCCCCTGCTGGGCTATGCTGCCACCGCGGCAACGGTTACGCCCAACAGCCCCAATTGCTCTTCAAAAAACGCTGCCATATCCTGCGCGGTTTCCATCTGGGCGAACCCCTGCTGCATCACGATGTTGGCAGTCGCTTCCACAATGTTATCCCCAAAGGGAACGAAGGTTACCATGCCGCCATAATCGCTGCCATATAAGTAGAGAAAGGTTTTGGACTGATGCAACCCTTCATAAAGGAAGTGATCCTCCCTGGTGAGGATTGCAGTGGTGGCCAAAAACTCCGCGCCATTTCGCGCGTTGATCTGGGATGCTACCGATGCGCCCATCCGTTTTTTCACCATATCTTCCACATCCTGGTCCAGCGCAGTTCCCGTATCCCCCAGCAACGCTTGCAGCACCGCCTCTTCCAGGCCTGTGATTTCATACACAGCCCTGGGCGTGTCATAGTCCTGGCCGGCAATTTGTGCCGCAGTAGAAGCGATGGCGTCGCTGGCGCTGTACAAGGCGATATAGTCCCGGCTTTGGGCAAGCAAGCCCAGCTCCGCAGTCAAATCCAGGCCTCTTTCATATAGGGAAGGGCTTTCCCCTTTGCTGGCGCAGGCCCCGAGAGAAAGCGCCATTGCCACCACCAGCAATACAAGGCATGCTTTTTTCATTCTCTTCTCCTTAAACTTCGGCAAGGGCTATACGCCCTTCACCGCCTTGGCGATGGCCTGCCCCAAACCATCCATCTGGCACAGCGCCTCTTCTTCAGGGCGAAATCTTGCTTTCACGCCGGGGGCCGCGGCCTTGCAGCCCAAAGCGCTGAGCCTGGCCTCCACCAGCGGCACCGCTTCGCCGCTCCAACCATAGGAGCCGAAGGCCGCGCTCACCCTACCCCGCATCACGGGCACGCTCAGCCGGGTCAGCAAATCCCACACAGGAGGCAATGCATCCGCGTTTACGGTGGGGCTGCCGATGGCAATGGCATCCGCCTCATATACCCGGTTTACCAGGTCTTCCAGCGGCACATCCACCAAATCCGCCATATCCACTTCCATCCCCTGCGCCATCAGCTGTTCCGCCAGGCGGTGGGCCAACGCTCTGGTGTAACCATAGCAGCTTACATACCCCACAAACACCCGGTTTTTCCCCAAGGCTTTGCGCTCGGCTGCCCACTGGCCATAGAGCGCCACGGCGCCCATTGGGTCTTTGTCCAGCACCGGGCCATGGGAGGGCAGTATGGCGGAAATATCCAGCCCCAGCTCCTGCACATGGGCGATGGCCTTGGTGACATAAGGCGCAAAGGGGCTGACGATGCAGTCGTAATAATACCGCCTGGCCTTATGAAATTCAGGATCCGTCCTGCTTTCCAGCACTTGCGCCGCGGCATAGTGGCAGCCAAATGCGTCGCAGGTAAACAGGGCATGGGACAACGTGTCGTAAGTAAACATGCTGTCCGGCCAGTGTAAAAACGGGGCGGATACAAATTGCAGCACCCTGCCGCCGCCCAAATCCAGAGCATCCCCCTCCTTCACCACCTGCATCGGCAAGGGCCGGTTGGCAATATGGGGCAGGTACAGGGAAGCGGGCTTTGTGCAGCAAACCTTTGCCTGGGGGGCAAGGGCAAGCAGCTCTGCAATGGAACCGGAATGGTCCGGCTCGGTATGCTGCAGGATGATGTAATCGATCTTGGCCGGGTCAATCACCTGGCGGATCAGCTCCAGGCTTTCGGGCAGAAACTTATCCTTTACGGTTTCGATAAGGGCTGTTTTTTCCGTGCCCTGCACCAAATACGCATTGTAGCTGGTGCCATACTCGGTTTCCATCACCACGTCAAACCGCCGAAGGTCGGGATTGAGCGCGCCTACCCAATAGATGCCGTCAAACACTGTTACAGGAGCGGTGGGCTTTTGCATAGTTTCACCTCATTACAAAGCATTGTTCTATTTCAGTTATACCACATCTTGCCCTATGAAAACAGCTGCTCTCTGGAAAAAGTGAAAAATGCGCATGCCCTTTTCGCGCTAACACAACAGGCAGCGCCGGGGCTCAACTTCCGGCGCTGCCTGTTGATAAGGGAAATTTCTCCCGTCTTTGTTACCCGTTACAGGCTATCTCCAAAGTCCTTGCGGAATTGCTCCGCCAGGCGCTGCTGCCAGTCGGAGGTAGGCTCCAACCGCCCAAAGAAGAAGCGCAGGCTCTTGGGCTCTTCCACAAAGCGCAAGCCGCCTACCAGGTTCCGGTTTTCATGGAGCCATGTGAGCCGGTCTACCGCATATTTCACCTGGGACATGGTGAACACCCGCCGGGGCATTGCCAGGCGCAGCAGTTCTACCGCAGCCAAAGGCTCCGTCCCGTCCGGTTCCCGCTGCTCGGAGATTGTACCCCGCTCCATGCCCCGGATGCCGCCTGCAATGTAGGCCGCCGCAGCCAATGCCCCTGCAGGATATTCATGCTGGCTTACATGGGGCAAAAATTCCATGGCGTTGATGTGGCATCCCAGACCCCCTGGCGGCGTTACCACAGGCACGCCGTTTTTCATCAGCTCGTTGCACATAAACTGAATGAACTGGGGCCCCTGGGAAATCACATCCTCATCCATGGTTTCTTCCAATCCCACGGCGATAGCCTCCATCTCCCGCACGCTCATGCCGCCATAGGTGAGGAAACCTTCAAACATGGGTACCAGCTCCTTCATCTTCTCGCACAGATCCCGGGAATGCATGCAGATGCCGCCGCCTCTGGCAAACCCCAGCTTGCGGGCGGAAAAATAAATGATGTCCATCTGCTCCGCCAGCTCCAAGGTGATTTCCCGGATGGTTTTGTTGCGGCAGTTGCCTTCCCGCTGCCGAATGAAATACAGGTTATCCTGCAGCAAGCTGGCATCCAGCACGGTTAAAATGCCATGGGCATGGGCCATGCGGCAAACCGCCTTGGCGTTTTCCAGGGAAAAGGGCTGGCCGCCAATCAGGTTGGTGCCCGCTTCCAGCCGGATAAAGGGGATGTTTTTCGCCCCTTCTTTTTCGATCAGCCTGCGCAGCTTCTCCAAATCAAAATTGCCCTTAAAGGGGTAATCGCTGCTGGTGTTGAGGCCTTCTTCAATTACCAGCTCCTCTACCCTGCCGCCGCAGCGGGTAATATGGGCCTTGGTGGTGGTAAAGTGGAAGTTCATGGGAATTACGCTGCCAGGGGTAACAAGGGTTTGGGCCAGAATGTTTTCACAAGCCCTGCCCTGGTGCGCAGGGAGAAAGTAGCTGGTACCAAAGATTTCATGCACCTTGTTTTCCAGCCTGGTAAAGGTGGCGGAGCCTGCATAGCTGTCGTCGCATATCATCATGGCGGCCATCTGCTGGTCGCTCATGGCGTTCACGCCGGAGTCCGTAAGCATATCCAGGAATATATCCTGGTTTTTCAACAAAAAGGTGTTATTCCCCGCCTCTGTAATGGCTTGCAGCCGCCGCTCCACGGGGGGGAGGTTCAACTTTTGCACAACCCGTACCTTGTGTAGTTCCAGAGGAATCTGTTCGCCGCTGAAGAAAGTGATGTTCGCCATGTTTTTTCGCGCTCCTTTTCAAAAATAAATGAATGCCGGCGCGCCTGCTGCAGCGGAAGAAAAAACGCTCATCCTCTGTTGCCAGAGGACGAGCGCGCCATGTTCCCGTGTTACCACCTCAATTCGCCAGCGCCTCACGGCGCTTGGCCTTTTCAAGTACGTCCCTGTGCCTTTGCCCTGATGGTTCCATAACGGTATGGATGATCTGCAACAGGATCCCCAGGGGGAATACTCTATCTCGTTAACGGGAGAACCCGGCCCAGCCTACTGGAGGCGCAACGCCTCTTTCGATGGGAAGCTGCTTGCGTGTATTCCCGGGCCGTTCCCTGCCGCCTCGCACCACCCGGCGGCTCTCTGGAGGGCCTTGCCATTTGCTGGCTCTCCCGGTACTTCTTCGCAGTCATTGCCTTTTTCTATTCGGTTGGCGTTTATTATAACGGGTCTTTTCTCAGATGTCAACTCAATTATATATTATTTTCTCACTTCTTTTTGTTTTTCCAGCAAGGGTTTCTTCGGCCCCATGCGCCGGATCCGTTGCAGCTACCAATTCTCCCCCATTTTCGCATAAGCGGGCAAGCGCTATGCCATATTAACAAAAAGCTTTATGCCAAGGGGAGCACGTCAAAGGCCAAAGGGCAGCGTTTGATCCATTTGGCGCAAAGCCCAAAAAACCAAGCGGTAAATTCCCAAACCCCAGGGGTTGGGAGAATGAATGGGAACCAATTTTGGAAATAACCTTACAAGGAAGGTGGTGAACCCCTATGTTTGATGTCAATCAACTGGAGCCGGATGCGCGGCAATTTTTTGAGAGCATGCCCCTGATGCTGCAGGAAAATTTGATGCAAACCGGCGTGGCATACAAAACCCGGCAGGAGCTGGAGCGATATTGTGATGGCATCCTGAAGGGCAACAGCAAAAAGCGACAATAGCAACCCCAATATTAGAAAAAAGTGGCATAGCCACTTTTTTCTGTCATCAAGGGTCATCCACGCCTATTGCCGCCCCTGCAGCGCCTCCAACCCGTCTTTCCCCAGAGAGAGGATGCGGGCGTACGCTTGCAGCAGCGCCTCAAAGTTTCCAAAAAAGGCTTTTCGCTGGCCGATGCAAACCGGCCTGTCATAGTCCAGCATTGCAGGGCCGCCTTCATGGCTCATGATCAGCGGCTTTGGCAAATAAGGGATCAGCTCTTTTTTCACCCCCACCGGGAACGCCTCCAGGCCGCCCGGGCAGGCTGCACCCAGCGTTGCAAGAAGCGCTAACCCTATCACATCCCAACCCAAATCCCCCGGCCGCACCGGGCCGAGGGCTGCCACGCTGCAGCAGGCCAATCCGCCCGCCTGGTGGGTAGACGAGATGATAGCACAAACCGCCTCCCGGGTCTGCTCTGTAACAGCCGGAAACTCTAAGCATATCCCTGCGGTGTGTTCCCCCAACACGGCTTTGTAAGCCGCAGGGTCTATCCCGCCGTCCGCCCCGGCGGGGACTTCTACGGGCACAAACCCGGCCAGGCGGGCAATGTCCCCTAAGCAGCCGCCTTGTGCCACCAGAATCTGGTTGCGGCCAGGCTGCTGGCGCATCTCGTGGTACGCTTTCACGATCATCAGCGCCGCCAGTTCTCCCTGCCCGGCAGAGCCCGGCTGAAGGGAAAATTTGTCCATGCCGGTGATTTCCTGCAAAGCCTTATCCAGCCCCATCAGCAGGTTCAAAGCCCCCTGCATATCCCGCTGGTCCAGCAAGGGGTGCAGCCCCCGGCAGGGTTCCCCTAGCCGGTTAAGCAATGCAAGATCACACCCCAGCGCCCAGTTTTCATCTGAAAAACAGGCAGTTTCCTGGCCCAATCCACTTTGGGCCAGCTGGGCATAATGCCGGACCACCGCCCCCTGGGCCACCGCTTCCAGCGGAAGGGGATGGTTCTGCGTCAAATCCTCGGGAAGTAAGTCGTCCAGTTCCGGCACATCCAGGGTTGGCAGCGCCATCCCGCCGGAAGGCGCCCCATCAAACAGCAACGGCGTTTTTTTCATTTGCAGCACACCTCCTCCAGGGCGTTGAGCAGCCCGTCGATTTCCTCCCGGGTATTCATCTCCGTAGCGCAATACAGGATGCCCCGGTCCTGGGGAATGTACCGTGCGATCCTTAGGCCGCCCACATAGCCTTTTGCCCGCAGGGCAGCGTTGATCACCGCAGGATCCTTTGGACCTTCTGCAACAAATTCATGGAAAAACGGAGCGTGGGGATACCGCAGCCCCATCCCTGGGATAGAGAGAATGCCGTCTTTGAGATAATGGGCTTTTTGCATGCTTTGCCAGGCCACATCCCGTAACCCCTGGCCCCCCATAATGGCCAGATAGGCTGCTGCACGCAGCGCGCACAGGCTGTTTGCCAGCACGTTTTGCACAGCCGCCGGATGCAGGCCCTCCCGTTCCTTCCCCGGTCGGGCCAGGGCAAAGCCTTGATGATCCGATTTTTGTATCACCCGCCATCCGGGAAGGTGATCCCTATAGGCTTGCTTGGCACTCACAAGTCCCAGGTAAGGCCCGCCCAGACGCAGCGGGATGCCCAGAGGCTGCCCTTCCCCCACGCAAAGATCCGCGCCTACGTCTCCCGGCCGGTGCAGCAGCCCCAGGGAAAGGGGGTTGACGCAAGCCGCCAGCAGCGCCTTGCTTTCATGAAGGATTTCCGCCGCAGGCCCCAGGGCCTCTACGCAGCCAAAAAAGTTGGGGCTTTGCAAAATGGCGCCTGCCGCGCCCTGGGCGCTGGCCATGAGGTGCCCCATATCCGTAATGCCGTTTTTATTCAGCGGCAGCGTCCGTAACTCTATGCCGGCAAACCTGGCCGAGCTGTCCAAAACGCGGCGATATTCCGGGTGGAGGCCTGCGCTCACCAGGATTTTGCTTTTTCCCGTAACGGCCCGCAAACACAGCATGGCTTGGGCACAGGCCGCCGCGCCGTCAGAGGCGCCCAGCGCCGCCCTATCCATGCCCGTGAGGCGGCACAGCAGCGCCTGGTATTCCCATAATGCCTGTAAAAGCCCCTGATTTTCTTCTGTCAGGCTGTGGTTGCAAGCCACATCCACTGCCCAGCGGGAGGCAACTGTCTCTACCGCTTGGGGGATCGCGTGCCGGTAAGCGCCGGCGCCCCGAAACAGCGGCAACTCCCCCGCCTGGCTTTCCATGCCGCGCAACGTGCGGCGTACCTGCAATTCGCTCATACCCTGAGGCAAACGCAGCGGCCGGTACAATGGGGCGCTTCTTCCACTCTCTCCAGGGCGTGACTGTCCGGCAACCAGCCCCCGGGCAGCCAGCCCTTGCTGCCATTGGGCAAACGCGTTGGGCATATCGTTGGGCATATGCTTTCATACTCCTCTTCTGGTAATGCTTGTTATTGATTATACTACAAATGCCGGCAGGCTGCTTGCCCAAACCCAATCTTCTCATTTTCCCCATGGGCAACAAAGCACGGAAAACGGAATGCCTTTTTTGTGTATACGCAAGAGCGGTGCAGAATGTAGGATCTTGCTGAAATTTGGAAAATCTGATACAGTCCGGAGGGGAAATTGATAACCTCCAGGCAGCGTTGCGGGCCCAGCGCAGCAGGGCGGCCCCGTAAGGAGCTGTTGTTTCCTGAAGCCACAAAAGCTTTTTTCAGAATGCCTGATTTTGCGCGGCAATCCCGTGCATAAAAAAGCGGTGAAATCCGCAGGCTTTCACATAGTACGCTCCTGACCGCCTCGCTGCCCTTGGGCAGCGGGACAAAGATTAAAAACGAAGAGGTGTGACAAAATGAAGAAAACCATTGCCCTAATGCTTGCACTCTTGCTTTGTGCAGCCGCCCTTGCAGGCTGCGCCCAACAAACGGAACCTACCCCCAGCGCCCCGGCGCAGGAGAGTGCAGCCCCCTCTGGACAGCCCTCTCCTTCCGGGGCCAATTCCATTTACTTTTTAAACTTTAAGCCTGAAATTGCGGATGCTTACGCAGCTTTGGCCGCCGCTTACCAAGCGGAAACCGGCATAAAGGTGAAGGTGGAAACTGCAGCCTCCGGGACCTATGAGCAAACCCTGCGTTCCGAAATTGCCAAAAGCGAAGCGCCCACCATTTTCCAGATCAACGGGCCGGTAGGCTATCGCAATTGGGTGGATTATTGCGCGGACCTCTCTGGCTCTGAACTTTACGCTATGCTGTCCGACCAATCCCTGGCCATCCGCTCCGGCGACGGGGTGTACGGCATCCCCTATGTGGTGGAAGGCTACGGCATTATCTACAACAACGCCATCCTGGAAAAATACTTTGCTCTGGATGGCGCGGTGGTTTCCTCCATGGATGAAGTAAATAATTTTGCCACCTTCCGTTCCCTGGTAGAGGATATGCAAGCCAAGAAAAACCAGCTGGGCATTGGGGGCGTGTTTGCTTCTACTTCCCTGTCTGCGGGCAATCAGTGGCGTTGGCAGACCCATTTGGCCAACTTGCCGCTGTACTATGAGTTCCAAGACCTGGCCAACGGCGGCGACACCGTATTGGCCGGTTTGGGTGCAAACACCATCGAATTCAAATACGCGGAAAACTTTAAGAACATCTTCGACCTGTACCTAAACAACTCCTGCACGGAAAAAGGCATGCTGGGCGCCAAAAGTGTGGACGACGCCATGGCAGAGTTTGCCCTGGGCCGCTGCGCTATGGTGCAAAACGGCAACTGGGGCGCCTCCCAGATCCTGGGCGTAGAGGGGAATACCGTTGCGGATGCGGACATCAAGTTTTTGCCCATCTACACCGGCATCCCCGGGGAGGAAAAACAAGGTCTGTGTGTCGGCACGGAAAACTACCTGGCCATCAACTCCCAGGTTTCCCAGGAAAAGCAGCAGGCTTCCATAGACTTTTTGGTGTGGATGTTCTCCTCTGACGTTGGCAAGCAGTTTGCGCTGGAGCACCTGGGCATTGTGCCCTTTAACACCTTTGGCGCAGAGGAAAAGCCGGTAGATCCCCTGGGCAAAGAAGTGGCCCTGTGGATGGAGAAAGAAGGCATCGTCTCCGTGCCCTGGACCTTTGCCGCATTCCCCTCCGAGGCGTTTAAAGACTACTTTGGCGACGCTCTGCTGGAATATGCTCAGGGCACCAAAACCTGGGACGAAGTCAAGCAAGTCGTCATCGACAGCTGGGCCTCTGAGCGGGCGGCTAACCCCGTATCCCTTACCCTGGGATAAGGCGTCGGCATTCATAAAGCCCAATTTGGCCGTTTGACGGCCTGCCCGCCGGGAGCGCCTTGCCCCGGCGGGATTTCTTTGGGGAAATTCCGTCTTCCTGCGTAAGCGGGAAAAAAATGTCGCATAATAAAAGCAGCTGAGGCGATCCATGGCACGTTTTCCATGGCGCCTTGCTAAAATCCCAGAAAACAACGATTTTTCGGGATGGGAGGGGAGCCGCTTTGCAAAAAAACCTGAAAAAATATTTTGTCTTTTTTGCCCTGCCCACGCTGGCCGCGTTTGTTATCGCCTTTGCAATCCCATTTGTTTTAGGCATTTACCTGTCCTTTACGGAATTTACCACCGTGACCAACGCCAAATGGGTGGGCTTGGGAAACTATTTCAAAGCCTTTGCCAACCCGGAGTTTTTAAACGCCCTGTGGTTTACCGTGAAATTCGCGGTAGTGAGCGTGATCACCATCAACGTGTTCGCCTTTGGCCTTGCGCTGCTGCTCACCCGGGGCATCAGGGGCACTAATTTGTTTCGCACCGTGTTCTTTATGCCCAACCTCATCGGCGGCATTGTGCTAGGCTATATTTGGCAGCTGATTTTAAACGGCATCCTGTTACAGTTTGGGGTCACCCTGACCTACAAGGCGGAATACGGCTTCTGGGGCTTGGTAATCCTGATGAACTGGCAGCTCATCGGCTATATGATGATCATCTACATTGCGGGCATTCAGAACATCCCTGCAGAGCTCATCAACGCCGCCCGTGTGGATGGCGCAACCAGATGGCAGCAGCTTACCAACGTCACCATCCCTATGGTGATGCCCGCCATCACCATTTGCACGTTCCTGACGGTGACCAACTCCTTTAAACTCTTTGACCAGAACCTGGCCCTCACAGCCGGCGCCCCCTCCAAGCAAACCGCCATGGTGGCGCTGGATATCTACCAAACCTTTTACGGCCGCACCGGCTGGGAAGGGGTAGGCCAGGCCAAAGCTGTGATGTTCTTTATTCTGGTGGCCGGCATCTCGCTGATACAACTGTATCTTACCCGCAGCAAGGAGGTAGAACAATAATGAAACAACGCAGCAGGCATGCAAGTATATTGCTGTTTATCCTTTTGCTGTTCCTGGCAGTGGCGTTTTTAACCCCCATTGGCATTGTGGTGATGAAC
>JAEXFV010000092.1 GCA_023451115.1 Bacillota bacterium | reverse complement strand
TGCAGGTGCTCTATGCACCACTGGAGATACGCTGCGTCCTGGCCTGCAAATCGTAAAGATGGCAAAAGGCATTTCAGTGGTATCCAGTTGCTTCGTGATGGAAGTTCCCAATAAAGCGTATGGCGATAACGGGATTTTATTGTTTGCAGACTGTGCAGTTAACCCAAATCCGACCTCTGAGCAGTTGGCAGCAATTGCCATTTCAACTGCAGCTACCGGAAAAGCGCTTTGCGGCATTGATCCCAGAGTTGCGATGCTCTCCTTCTCAACAAAGGGCAGCGCGAAACATGAATTGGTGGATAAGGTTTCCAACGCTACCGCTCTGGTAAAAGAAATGGCTCCGGATCTTAATGTGGATGGAGAACTTCAGGCGGATGCTGCGCTGGTAGAAAAAGTTGGCCAGCTGAAATCCCCCGGAAGCCCTGTGGCGGGCAAAGCAAACATTTTGGTATTCCCCGACCTGCAGGCGGGTAACATTGGTTATAAGCTGGTGCAGCGTTTGGCCGGGGCTGAGGCAATTGGCCCGGTTTGCCAAGGTTTTGCAAAACCCATCAATGATTTGTCCCGCGGTTGCTCGGTGGACGACATTGTGAGCGTTGTTGCCATTACCGCTGTACAAGCCCAGGAAATGTAAACGTTAAGGGAGGATTAACATGAAGGTTTTAGTTGTAAATGCAGGCAGCAGCTCTCTAAAATATCAGCTTATTGATATGACCAATGAGAGCGTGGTGGCAAAAGGCCTTTGCGAACGTATTGGCATCCCAGGCTCTATGCTTACGTATAAACCCGCTGGCAAAGACGCTCGTGAGTTTAAAAAAGATATGAAGGATCATACCGATGCGATCCAGATGGTGTTGGATGCTTTGGTAGATCCCGAAATTGGTGTGCTCAAGAGCATGGATGAGATAGCAGCTGTGGGGCATCGTCTGGTGCATGGCGGTGAGAAATTTACCGGTTCAGCCCTGATTGATGACGAAATGTTGGCTACGGTGGAAGAACTTACACCGCTGGCGCCACTGCACAATCCCGCCAATTTAATGGGCATCCGCGCTTGCAAGGCAATTATGAAGGATACGCCCATGGTTGGTGTGTTTGATACGGCATTCCATCAAACCATGCCGAAAAAGGCCTTTTTGTACGGCCTCCCTTATGAAGCGTATACAGAATGGATGATTCGACGCTATGGGTTCCATGGTACGTCCCATCTGTATGTGTCCCAGCGGGCAATTGCAAAATTAGATAAGCCTGTAGAAGAAACCAAGGTAATTACCTGCCATTTGGGTAACGGCTCCAGCATCACAGCTGTACAGGGCGGTAAGTCTGTAGACACCTCCATGGGATTTACCCCATTGGAAGGCGTACCCATGGGCACGCGCTGCGGCGATATGGATCCGGCAATTGTGACCTATTTGATGGATAAAAATGGCTGGTCCACTGCAGAAGTCAACGCATATATGAATAAGAAGAGCGGTGTACAGGGCATCTCGGGGGTATCTTCCGATTTCCGTGACTTAGGGGCAGCCGCGGCCCAGGGCAACGAAAGGGCAGAAGCTGCGCTGGATACCTTCGCTTATAAAGTAAAACGCTATATTGGTGCATATGCGGCCGCAATGAACGGTGTGGATGCTATCGTGTTTACGGCTGGTATTGGAGAAAACGACAGGGATATGCGTGCGCGCATCCTGAAGGATATGGAGTATCTTGGCGTAGACGTAGACTTTGATTACAACCAAACTTGCCCACGGGGTGAAGAAGTGGAGATTTCTAAGCCCGGCAGCCGCGTAAAGGTATTTGTCATTCCCACGGATGAGGAAATGATGATTGCGCGGGATACTGTGCGCATCGCTTTGGGGAAATAAGCCATTGCCCCATATCCATGATGTGTTGTATAATATCATCTAACAGTGAATTTTTATCGGAGGAATGATCATGAAGCACGTAAAAACCGTTCAAACCCCTTGCATTAAGGCCGGCGCCAATACTGGCTGCGGCGAATGTCAGGCAAGCTGCCAGTCCGCTTGCAAAACCAGCTGCACCGTAGCAAACCAGAGCTGCAAGAAGCAGGATAAATAAAATCGCATATTCCTTATTGCAGGGCGGGCCCTCAGCCCGCCCTGCCTATTTGTGTCGGGGAATGGAGTTTTCCTAAAATCGGAGGCAAAAGTTGATACACGCATTTCAATTTCAAGACCGGTATATTTTACTGGATGTAGAGAGCGGCGCTATCCATACGCTGGATGAAGAAGCGTTTGCGGTTGCTAGAGCATTGGAGATGGGGATAGATCCTGAAACTACAGGCTATCCCAAAGAAGAAATCAAAGAAATACTTGACGAGTTTGAAGCGATTAAGCAGCAAGGGATGTTTGATTCTCCTGAGCAACCCGTATTGCAGCAGCAGGAAGGGGAGCAGATCATTAAATCCATGTGTTTAAATGTTGCACACGATTGTGATTTGCGCTGCAAATATTGTTTTGCGGATACAGGCGAGTTCCATGGCCCGAGGCTGTTAATGCCAGGGCACGTGGGGAAAGCCGCACTGGATTTTTTAATTGCCCATTCCGGCAACCGGCATAACCTTGAAGTGGACCTATTTGGCGGCGAGCCGCTGATGAATTATAAAGTTGTAAAAGAAATTGTTTCATATGGGCGGGAATTAGAACGCCGGCATAACAAAACCATACGCTTCACCATTACAACCAATTGTGTTGGTTTAGATGAAGAAAAGATCGCCTATCTTAACCGGGAGATGCACAACATCGTTTTGAGCATTGACGGCCGCAAAGAAATACACGATGCGCTGCGTCCAACCGCAAATGGAAAAGGCTCTTATGATATTGCTTTGCCAAAGGGACAAGCTCTGGTAAAGAGCAGAGGCGACAAAGAATATTATGTGCGTGGAACGTTTACCAACCGAAATTTGGATTTTACCCAAGACGTTAAGGCATTGAGGGACGCTGGGTTTGAGCAAATTTCACTGGAACCTGTGGTGTTGCCTGAAAATAGCCCCTATGCCATATTGGAACAGCATGTTGGGCTGATTTTGCAGGAATATGACCATCTTGTTTCCTTTTTACAAAGCAGTAAAAAAGAAGGGAAATGGTTTAACTATTTCCACTTTATGTTGGATTTAGGTCATGGGCCTTGTTTGAAGAAGAGAATTAGCGGCTGCGGAGCTGGTACAGAATATGTGGCAGTTACCCCAGATGGGGATATTTTCCCATGCCATCAATTCGTAGGGGAAGAGGGATTTTGCATGGGCAATGTGGTCACGGGCGAATTCCATAAAGAAATGCAAAGTCAGTTCCAGAGCTGCAATGTGCGCACCAAATCCGCCTGCCAGGAGTGCTGGGCAAAATATTTTTGCAGCGGAGGCTGCGCCGCCAATGCCTGGAAATATAACGGCGATATTCATATTCCCCATGACATTACCTGTTCATTTGAACGTAAGCGTACAGAATGCGCCATAGGATTAAATATTGAAGCCGAATAGTTTTACCGCGTGTATAGCCAAATTGCCTGCAACCCTTGCAAGGCGCCTGGTCATATGACATAATAGGTACGTTGCATTTTGGACGCATAAAATAGTTTTGACGCCCAGATGCCGTCAAAAGCCTACGGGCTTTGACTGAGAAATATTACGATATCCCCAAGCCTATTGTTTGGGGAAAGGAGGAAAGCGTAGTGAGCGTGCGCAAAATTGTGGCGCTGGCCGTCATCATCATTTTGACGGCGGCTTGTTGCTTTGTTGCATTTCAAGGCGCAGCGTGGGGAATTTATGAAATCCGTCCATTGACGGAACAAATTCCCAAAGGGCTGGACTTGACTGGCGGCGTTTCCGTAGTGTATGAGGCCAAGGATTTGAGCGATCCTGACTTGGATAACCAAATTGACCGGGTTATGACCATCATGCGCACTCGTCTGGATTCGGAAGGGTATACCGAGGCTACCATTGCCAAGCAGGGCACTGGACGTGTGCGGATTGAAATTCCCATTAATGAAAGCAATATGGTGGATGATCCTGCAGAGATTACGCAGTACTTAATTAAGCCCGCAAAAATTGAGTTTATGGATCCTCAGGGCAACGTGCTCTTTGGAGGAGAAGATATGGTGGACACCCAAGTCGGTCAGCACCCCACGAATGCAGCCCAATGTGTGGTGATGTTCACTTTAAATTCTGAAGCTGCCGCTACGTTTGCGCAAGCAACTGCGGAATTACTTGGTTCAGAACAAAATTATATCTCCATTGTGATGGATGGAACGGTGATTTCCAGCCCCCGCGTGAGCACCATTATTACAGGCGGGGAGGCTTATATCGAAGGTGGATTTGACTATGAAGGCGCCCTGCGTTTAGCGCAGCAAATTCAAAGCGGCGCACTCCCCATTGAAATGGAAGAAATTGAAGTGCGTGCGGTGAGCGCAACTTTAGGTGAAGATGCGTTAGACCGGGGCATTTTGGCAGGGGGCATTGGCATTTGCCTGGTATTCCTGTTTATGGTGATTTATTATCGGTTGCCTGGCTTGATAGCAGACCTTGCCCTTGTGATTTACATGGTGATTGTGCTGGTTTGCCTGGCTACCATCCCTGGTGTGCAGCTGACGCTTCCGGGTATTGCCGGTATCATTCTTTCCATCGGCATGGCGGTAGATGCGAATGTTATCATCTTTGAGCGTATGCGGGAAGAACTGATCACGGGGAAAACGATCCGTACCTCGGTAAGGGCGGGCTTTCAGAGGGCTTTTTCCGCAATTATGGACTCCAATATCACTACGGTGATTGCGGCGCTGGTATTGCTTTTCTTTGGTACAGGCAGTATTAAGGGATTTGCTGTAACACTGCTTATTGGCATTATTGTGAGTTTCTTTACTGCTGTGCTGGTAACGCGGGGGCTTATGTATTTGATCCTGGGCTTCAATATTCAGAATAAAGCGCTGTTCTGCCCAATGAAAAAGCTGGAACAGAGCGGCGACGCTGCGTAAGGAGGGAAACGCAATGGATTTTAACAAGAAGTTTAAAGTGATGGCCTGCGTTTCCGCCGCAATTATTCTTGTGGGCATCGTTGTTGGAATAATAGCGGGCGGCCTGAATGTTGGTGTGGATTTTACAGGCGGTACGTTGATTACCATTGACCTCAAGGGCGAATATGACATGCAGGTCATTGAGGGTGCCTTAAAACAAAACGGTGTAACGGATGCACAGACGCAACGCACCGGAGCCACTGGCTCTTCTCAGACGCTGGTGGATATTCGTATGCGCAGCCTGAATGACGACACGCAGGAAAGTGAATTGCGGGCAAGTATTTTGGAGGCAATCCGGGCAACTTATGCAGATGCGGAAATTACTTCGGTAGACCGGGTAGACGGCGTAGCCAGCGCAGATTTGGTGCGCAATGCGTTCCTATCGGTTCTGATCGCCAGCATATTGATCCTGATTTATATTTGGATTCGATTTGAGCTATATTCCGGTATTGCTGCAGTAATTGCGCTGCTTCACGATGTTGCAATTATGCTGGCTTTTACTTCAATTTTGCGCATCCCGGTAAACAGCCCGTTTATTGCCGCGGTTTTGACCATCGTAGGGTATTCCATTAACAATACCATAGTGATTTTTGACCGCATCCGGGAAAACAGCAAGAATGACTTCCATATTGATAAACACCGTGCGGAAGTGGCCAATAAAAGCATCCATGGCACATTGACTCGTTCCATCAATACGTCTATTACTACGCTGCTTACCGTAGTCATGGTGTATATTTTGGGTATCGAATCCATTAAACAGTTTACATTGCCTATCATCATTGGATTGTTGGCGGGAACCTATTCTTCCGTCTTCCTGGCCGGACCAATGTGGGTAAAATGGCATGCGTTTCGCTTGAAGTCCAAACCACAGCAAAAAGCAAAAAAGAAAAAGTAATGTAAGTACTGGAAAAGCCGTTTTTCTGTTCATCCAGAAAAGCGGCTTTCTTCAATTGGGGGTGTTTAGGGGCATGTTAAAACTCATATCAACATTAGAGGGCGCCCCTTCCGACTATATCGAAAACATGGCGTTGGAAAATCACATTAGCCCGCTGATTGCCGCCATATTATATGGACGTGGCATACAAAGCGATGAAAGCGTGCAAAAATTTTTGCACCCTAATACTACGGATTTTCACGATCCCATGCTGTTGCCGGATATGCCCAAAGCAGTAATGCGCATTGAGACCGCATTGCAGCAGCGTCAAAGAATTTGTATCTATGGAGATTACGATGTGGACGGCATTTGCGCCACTGCTTTGTTGTATCGGTATTTATCAGAACAAGGGGCTGATGTATGCTACCATATCCCTCTACGCCAGGGGGAGGGATATGGGATGCATGAAAGCGCTGTCAGGCAATTGGCTGAAGATGGAATTAATCTTATCATTACAGTAGACAATGGCATTAGCGCCGCGGCGGAAATCAAGTTATGTTATGATTTAGGGATGGAAGTGGTAGTGACTGACCATCATCAATGCCCGGCCAGATTGCCAGATTGCTGTGCAATTGTGAATCCGGCTCGAGGAGATAGCGAATATCCCTTTGCCCATCTTTGTGGTACAGGAGTTGCTTTCAAGCTGGTGCAAGCCTTGAGCGAGGGAAGAGGGCACGAGGCGTATTTGCCCTTTGCGGCTTTGGCCACTGTAGCGGACGTAGTGCCTTTGCTGGATGAAAATCGAATCATTGTGTCTCTTGGGATGGGGCAGATTGTAAAAGAAGTGGGGTTGCGCGCTTTACTTACTGTTGCAGGAGCGGCAGAAGCGCCTGTTAATAGCGAAACCTTAGCTTTTCGCCTTGCACCCCGGTTGAACGCAGCAGGTCGGATGGGAGATGCCACCCGGGGTGTAGAGTTGTTGTTGTGCAAATCCCCAGACCTGGCAATGAAAATTGCATTGGATTTAAACGAAGAAAACATCAGGCGTCAGCAAGAAGAGCAGCGAATTATAAAAGAGGCAAAACTGCAAATTGCCGATTATGACTTGGTGGAACACAAAGCGATTTTGTTATATTCCAGTGAATGGAACCCAGGGGTAATTGGGATTGTGGCGTCCAGACTTGCTGAAGAATATTACCGCCCGGTTATTTTGTTTCATTTGGATGGAGGGGTATTGACTGGCTCCGGCCGCAGCATCCCCGGAATACACTTACATCAAGCCATTGATGCATGCAGGCAATATTGCATCCGATTTGGAGGGCATGCCCAAGCGGCGGGCCTTGCCGTTGCGCAAACGGATTTTCCTGCGTTCGCAAAGGCGTTTCATGAATATTTGGTCAATCAATATCCGACCCAATGTTTTATTCCTTGCGCGCGCTATGAGATGGATGTACCCCTTAGCGGGTTATCCCAAAGCCTTGCCCGAGAGCTTTTGTTGCTGGAACCATTTGGCGAGGGTAACCCAAGGCCGGTTTTTTGTTCCCATAATGTGGCGCTGCAAAGCATACAGCGCATTGGAAATGAAGGAACACATTTAAGGGGAAAAGCGGTAAAAAACAATTTGTGCATCCCGCTCATCGCATTTGGTAAAGGACATATGGCGGAAGCATTTTCTGAAAATGGGAAATGCTTCGACCTGTTATATCACATCGATATCAATGAATTTCGTGGCATGCGTCAAATGCAGCTACGCTTGCAAGATGTGAAGATGGTTTGCAATTTTGGCGCAGAACAAATGACGCAAGAACAAGAAAATAAATTTTTTAATGCATTTTTTGAAAATTTTTTATATAATGATATCCGGAATGTATATCTGCACCCATTGCCGCAAGAAAAGCTGGACGGTTTGTTGTGCACGTTCTTAAAGGAAAATATTCAGGGGACTTTGGTGTTGTGCTATACGCCGCAAGGAGCGGCCCGCTGCCTTCAAATGCTTGCTGATAACCAGTTACTGGAGATGGTGGATCAACGGTTTACCGTCCCCGGTGAAAACGATTTGGGATATAATCTGTTGCTATTTGCACCGGACGCCCAAAAGATGCATTTACGGCTTAAGCCGTATCGCAGGATAATATGTTATGATGTTTCACCGGAATGGAATTTTTTCTGGCGGGCAATACCTTTTGGCAAGGAGATGGAAGCGTACTGTCCCTCCTACTGCGAGGATGGGAAACGGATGCTGTCAACCTTGGATATCCAGCGCCCCTGGATGGAAAAAAGCTTTCGTACCTTTCGCTGCCTTTTAAGCAAGGGCCCTCTGTCTCGGCATACGCTTTGCACACAGGCATTGCCAGGGGAGCCATATGGTAGGGTGTTGTTAAGCCTCTTGGTGTTTATTGAGTTGGGTTTTATCCTTTGGGATGCACAGCAGGATACCTTATTTTTGAATACCAATCAGGCGCCGCGATCATTGATGGAAAGTATAGTTTATGCCGCAATTCAAGGCGGCAATATGCGCCCCTAGGGCCAAGGAGGAAGTAATATGGATTTAAAGGCTACGATACGTAATATTCCGGATTTTCCGAAAGAGGGCATTTTGTTTCGGGACATCACTACTTTACTGAAGGATAAAGACGCTTATCATACTTTAATCGACACCTTGGCAAAATCGCTGGAAGGAAAAGGCGTTGAACTGGTGGTTGGACCGGAAGCGCGGGGGTTTGTAATTGGCTCTGCATTGGCGTACGCAATTGGTGCAGGATTTGTGGTTGCGCGCAAACCTGGCAAATTGCCTTGCAAAACCAACCGTTACGAATACGGTTTGGAATATGGCACTGATGTGCTGGAAGTTCATGCAGACGCCATCCAACCAGGCCAAAAAGTTGCGATTGTAGATGACTTGTTGGCTACGGGAGGAACCGCGCTGGCTACGATCCGCTTGGCGGAACAGGCTGGTGGAGAAGTTGTAGCTGCCCGATTTGCAATTGAGCTGGAAGGGTTAAACGGCAGGGACCTGTTGGCGGGTTATGATGTTGACTCTGTGATGGTGTTTTAGTACAATATTTGAATAACCTTGAAATCAACGGCTTGTCCGTTGATTTCTTCATTCTTTTTTATTAGGCATATTGCCGCGAAAGGAGGGGAGAGCATGAACGCGCTTTATGAAAAATGCAGCAAAACCTATACGCCGGAGCAGCTGGCGTTATTACAAAAGGCCATTGATTTTGCGCAAGAGGTACATAAGGATCAAAAGCGTGAGTCAGGTGAGCCCTATTTCGTGCACCCTGAAGCAGTGGCAACTATGCTCTACGACTTAGGTATGGATCCGCCTACCGTGATTGCAGGCCTGCTGCATGATGTGGTGGAGGATGGCAAAGATATTACACTGCAAACGGTTTCCGAATCGTTTGGCAAAGAGATTGCCGCCATGGTGGACGGCGTGACCAAGCTGACCAAGTCTGGCACGCAAACCTATATCACCAAACAGGAACAGCAGGCGGAAAATCTGCGCAAAATGTTCCTCGCCATGGCAAACGATGTGCGCGTGGTAATCATCAAGTTGGCAGACCGTCTCCATAACATGCGTACGCTGGAGTACTGTAACACCGCAAAACGGGCTCGTAAAGCAAAAGAAACGCTGGAAGTCTATGCGCCATTAGCGCATCGTTTTGGCATGGGCGCCATCAAAGGCGAATTGGAGGATCTGTCCTTCATGCACTTGATGCCGGAAGAATACGAGAAGATGCGCGCAGCCATCGCACCACAGCAGGCAGAGCGTATGAAACTGCTGCAAAGTGCAATGACGGCCATTAAAGGGCACTTGGATAAAGCGGGCATTGAGGCGGAGATTAGCGGCAGGCCAAAACATTTATATAGTATCTATCGCAAAATGACCCGGCAAAACTGCACCTTGGATGAAATTTATGATTTGATTGCTATCCGGGTGATTGTGCACACGGTAAACGATTGTTATGCGGCTTTAGGCGTCATCCACTCTATTTGGAAGCCCATGCCCGGGCGGTTTAAAGATTATATCGCTATGCCCAAAACCAATATGTACCGTTCGCTGCACACCACATTGTTCGGTTCGGAAGGCCTGCCCTTTGAAGTGCAAATTCGCACGTTTGAAATGCACCGCACCGCGGAATATGGCATTGCAGCCCACTGGATGTATAAAGAGGGGCGTACTACGCAGGACGACTTGGATAGCAAGCTGACTTGGCTGCGCCAGGCGTTGGAATATGAGAGCGATACGGACAATGCCCGGGAATTTGTAGAAAACGTAATGAAGGATTTCTTCAGCGATTACGTTTTCGTTTTGACGCCCCAAGGGGAGATTTTGGACTTGCCAATGGGGTCAACCCCGTTGGATTTTGCATACCGTATCCATACCAACCTGGGGCACCATTGCCAACATGCTAAGGTAAACGGGGCGATGGTACGGCTGGACTATAAGCTGAAGACCAACGATGTGGTAGAAATTATTACTTCCGCCAATCAGCCAGGGCCCAGCCGGGACTGGTTGAATATCGTCAAAACCCAACAAGCCAAGGCTAAAATACGTCAATGGTTTAAAAAAGCGAACCGGGAAGAGAATATACAAAAAGGGCGAGAAATGTTAGAAGCTGCTGCCAAACGGCATGGCCAGCAACTTTCCTCCCTGACAAAAACGGAATATTACAAAGACATTCTCAAGCGCTATAACATGAATGGCCTGGAGGATATTTATGCTGCGATTGGTTATGGCGGCATTTCCACAGGCCAAGTTTTGCATCGATTGATGGATCAGCAGCGCAAAGAAATCAAAGCTGCTGAAATGGCGGAGCGTTTGAAGCTGCTGGAGGAAGATGGCGCGCCCTTGCCGTCACGGCAGTCGGATGGAACCTCTCGTGGCGTAATTGTGCGGGGAGAGCCCAACATGGTTGTGCGCTTTGCTCAATGTTGCAGCCCTTTACCCGGGGATCAGATTATCGGTTATGTTACCAGAGGCCGCGGCGTTTCCGTCCATCGTGCGGATTGCCCCAATGCGGCTGATTTGATGTCTGATGCTGAGCGAATTATCCATGTGGAATGGGCTGGAGACGAGCGTTCCTCCTATACTGCCAATATCCACATCAATGCGGGGGATCGGGCCGGCATTTTAATGGATATTTCCCAGACTTTGCTTAACTTGAATATCAGCATTAAAGCCATCAATGCAAAAACGGATCGCAGCGGGATGGTTTCTGTGCAGCTTGCCTTTGACGTAAACAATGCTGCACAATTAAATAATGTAATCAAAAATTTGCGCAAGATTAAAACAGTGACAGAGGTTTACCGTATCAGCAGCTAAGGGAGGTTGAACCATGCGCGCGGTAGTACAGCGGGTAAAGCAGGCAAGCGTAACAGTGCAAGGCCGAGAAACCGGCAGCATTGGCAAAGGGCTACTGGTTTTTTTAGGGATTGAGGATTGTGACACAAAAGAGGATCTCCAATATATTTGTGATAAAATCACAGGGTTGCGCATCTTTGAAGATGAAGAGGATAAGATGAACCGCTCTGTGTTGGATGTTGGGGGCAGCGTACTGCTGGTTTCCCAATTTACTTTGTATGGAGATGCCAGGAAGGGAAGACGTCCAAGCTTCATAAAGGCGGCTCGGCCGGAGCTGGCAATCCCTCTCTATGAGCAAGCAATTTCGTTGTTATCCCAGAAACTGCCGGTAGCCACAGGGGAGTTCCAGGCAATCATGGATGTTTCTCTGGTAAACGATGGGCCGGTGACAATATTATTGGATAGTAAGAGGTTATTCTGATGCGAGTGATGAACATTCCCTGTGGGCCGTTAAATGTAAATTGTTATATTGTATGGGAGGAAGGGGCGAAAACCTGTGCTTTGGTTGATCCTGCGGGAGCGGAGCCGGTTTTGCAGCGCCTGCAAGAGCTTGGGCTCACTTGCACCCATATTTTATTGACGCATGGGCATTTTGATCACACCGGAGGAGTAGCGCAGATCAAGCGTCAAACTGGTGCAATGGTATGCATCCATGAGGATGACGCTTTTATGCTGGAAAATGAAACCGCTTCCCTGGCTGCCATGCTGAATATGCATGTTGAGCTGACAAAAGCGGATCTTTTGTTGAAGGATGGGGATACAATTGAGGCAGGCGGCCTGATCTTTCATGTGATACATACGCCGGGGCATTCTCCAGGTGGTGTCTGTTATTTGGTAGAAGATATTATTTTTACAGGGGACACCTTATTCCATCTCAGCGTTGGGCGGACGGATTTTCCAGGCTCGGACACCGAGGCCTTATACCGTTCTATTTTAACCGCATTATTTCCTCTTCCAGGGGATTATAAGCTATATCCCGGGCATTTGGGAGAGAGCACGCTGGACTTTGAGCGGGAAAACAATCCCTGTGTACGTCAATATCGAGGGTTAAAATGGTAACCATTTTTACCAACCGGGAAGAATTTTTTAACGACATTGCTGATGAGGTCCGGGCTTTTCTGGGGATGGAAGAAGCCAGGCTGCTTTCCGTTGCCAATCCGGAAAGAACAGAGGGGCTTTTTTTGCGTGTTATACTGGAGGAACAAGGAGACGTTTGGGCTGCCCATGCTTTCGCCCGGTTTGCACCAGATGGAGGAAATGAGCAAAGCAGTGAATTTACCTATCATCACCCTGTTGTTACCAAGAGTGACTTGGAACGTAAACGCTATGAAAAGCGTGCAATTAAAATTGCAGCGTTTCGGGCGTTGCACCAGTTATTCCCGGAAGTACGGCTTCCCTGGGGATCGCTTACCGGTATTCGTCCAACCAAGTTGTTGCGGGAGTTGGAAGAAAATTTTGGAGAAACGGAAGCTTGCCGGGTGATGGAACAGGAATTTGATGTTTCCAACGAAAAACTGGATCTGGCAAGGCGGATTTTATCTGTACAAAAGCCTATTTTACAAAGCCTGGCGCCTCACCAGGCGGATGTGTATATTGGCATCCCGTTTTGTAAAACCCGGTGCTTATATTGCTCTTTTGCAGCAGAGACCTTGGGGAAGACGGATAAGATAACGCCTTACCTTGCTGCTCTAAAACAAGACATATCTATGGGCGCTGCTATTTTTGCACAGGCGGGATACCGCATCCGCAGCCTGTATATCGGCGGTGGCACACCCACGGTGCTCTCAGCCGGCCAGCTGGAAGAGTTAATCCGTCACACGCTTTCCTGTTATGGCGGATATGGGCAGGAGTTTACAGTGGAAGCAGGCAGGCCGGACACCATAAACCGTGAAAAATTGGATGTGCTTTGCCGGATGGGAGTGGGGCGCATTTCTATCAATCCGCAAAGCATGCGGGATACCACCCTTGCGTGTATTGGGCGCAGCCACTCTGCCCAGGAAATTATTGAGGCATATCGACTAGCGAAAGAAATAGGCTTTTCTTCGATCAATATGGATATTATCGCGGGATTACCTGGCGAAACGCTGGACGATTTTCGCTATACACTGGACGCCATTGGAGCGCTATCCCCCAATAATCTTACTATCCATACTCTGGCAATCAAGCGTTCCTCCAGATTGAAGCAAAGGTTGGAGGAGTACCCCCTTCCACCAGCGCATGTTGTGGAGGAAATGGTACGTTTGGGCGCAACGGCGGCAAAGGAAATGGGCCTGGTTCCGTATTATATGTACCGCCAAAAGTATATGCAGGGGAACTTGGAAAACGTGGGGTACGCGGCGCCGGGGCATGTGTGCATCTATAATATCGACATGATGGAGGAATCCGCCAGTATCATGGCGCATGGAGCCGGTGCAATGACCAAGCGTGTTTTTCCTGGGCGGGATTTACGGGTGGAACGTATTCCAAATCCCAAAGATTTGGCCACGTATATGGCCAAGATTTCAGCTTTGGCGGAGCAAAAACGTGCCTTGTTTTGCAGTGTCCAGCCTTGACAAGGGCTGTTATTCAGGTTATACTGAACCGTAATTGAAGAATTTGCGATGAGAAAGAGGAGTACGTCCTACCAAGCGATAGAGAGACGGTTTCACCGGCTGTAAGAACCGTTCGTAATTTGGAAGGCGGAAGGTCGCTTTTGAGCAATGCGGCGTGAATAGAGTAGCGCCCTCGTACCCGCTGCGTTAAAGCGGTTAAGGGGAGTGGCAGCAGGCATATTGCCGCTCAAAAAAGGTGGTACCGCGAGCGTTTCGTCCTTTTGGACGGAAACGCTTTTTTTATGGAAAGAGGAGGATGGATATGGCAAAGGAATTGAACAAAACATATGATCATAGCGCGGTGGAAAACCGCCTGTATGATCTTTGGGAGAAGGAAGGATATTTCCGTGCGGAGCCTAACCCGGATAAGCCGCCGTATTGTATTGTGATTCCCCCACCCAATATTACGGGGCAACTTCATATGGGTCATGCATTAGACAATACCTTGCAGGATGTCCTGATCCGTTATAAACGAATGAGCGGGTTTGAGGCACTCTGGCTGCCAGGCACCGATCATGCCTCTATAGCAACTGAAGTGAAAATCGTAGAGCAGATGGCCAAAGAAGGACTGAATAAGCGAGATATTGGCCGGGAGGCATTTTTGGAGCGCGCCTGGGAATGGCGGCGCATATATGGCGGCCGCATCGTAAAGCAGCTGAAAAAGTTGGGTTCTTCCTGTGATTGGGAAAAAGAGCGTTTCACCATGGATGAAGGCTGTAACCACGCTGTTACCAAGGTGTTCTGCGAGCTGTATAACAAGGGATTGATTTATCGTGGGGACAGGATCATTAACTGGTGCCCTGAGTGCAAAACCGCTTTGTCTGATGCGGAAGTGGAATATGAAGAGCAAGACAGCTTCCTGTGGCATGTGCGCTATGATGCACCGGATAAGAGTTACTCCATTACCGTAGCCACTACCCGCCCGGAAACCATTTTGGGCGATACCGCGATTGCTGTGCATCCTGATGATGCCCGATATAAGGACGTGATAGGGAAAACCGTGGTGATCCCGGTTGTGGGCCGCGAAATTCCCATTGTGGCAGATGAATATGTGGAAATGGACTTCGGAACCGGCGCGGTAAAAATTACCCCTGCACACGATCCAAACGACTTTGAAGTGGGGCAGCGCTGCGGCCTGGAAACCATTCGCGTGTTTACAGATGATGGGCATATCAACGAGCTGGGTGGCGCTTATGTGGGACAGGATCGGTATGAATGCCGTAAAAACTTGGTAGCAGACCTGGAAAAGGAAGGAAATCTGGTGCGGGTAGAGCCATATAAGCACAACGTTGGCACCTGCTATCGCTGCCATACCACGGTGGAAACCATTGTTTCCAAGCAATGGTTTGTGGACATGAAGCCGCTGGCCAAGCCCGCCATGGAAGCGGTGCGCAACGGTTCCATCAAGTTTGTGCCGGAGCGCTTTGATAAAACCTATTTTAACTGGATGGAGAATATCCGGGACTGGTGTATTTCGCGCCAGCTCTGGTGGGGGCATCGTATCCCTGCCTATTATTGCGACGATTGTGGCGAAACCATTGTGCAGCCGACTGCCCCTAAAGGCATGGTTTGCCCCAAATGCGGCGGCAAATTACGCCAGGACGAAGATGTTCTGGATACCTGGTTCTCCTCTGGCATGTGGCCTTTCTCCACATTGGGTTATCCGGACAGCGATGCGTTACTTAGCTATTTCTATCCTACCTCCACTTTGGTGACAGGGTATGATATTATCTTTTTCTGGATTGCCCGCATGATTGTATTTGGCATGGAGGTTATGGGCAAAAAACCTTTTGATACCGTATACGTTCATGGAATTGTCCGGGATAGCCAAGGCCGTAAAATGTCAAAATCGCTGGGCAACGGCATCGATCCTCTGGAAGTGATTGAGAAATATGGTGCAGATTCCCTACGCTTTAGTTTACTCACCGGTAACTCTGCCGGAAACGACATGCGCTTTTATTGGGAGAAAGTTGAGTCAGCGCGAAACTTCTGCAACAAGGTTTATAATGCTGCCCGCTTCGTAATGATGAACCTGGGAGAGGAAGCGATTGGTGAAATTGACAAAGCCCAGCTGGATGTGGCGGATAAATGGGTATTGCATCGGCTGAACGAGGTGATTCAGGAGGTCACTGGCAACCTGGATGGTTTTGAATTGGGATTGGCTGCGCAGAAGGTTTATGACTTTATTTGGACGGAATTCTGCGATTGGTATATTGAAATGGCAAAACCACGGTTGTATGGTGAAGACGCCTCTGCTAAGGCAAACGTGCGCGCGGTGTTGGTGCATGTGCTTTCCACTTCCATGAAGTTGTTGCATCCCTTCATGCCGTTTATAACGGAGGAGCTTTATACCAACCTGCCCAACAGCGGAAAGACCATTATGCTAGCCGATTGGCCCAAGCCTATAGAGGAGTATGAATTCAGCCAGGATGCAGCGGATATGGAAGCGCTGATGGAATTGATTCGGGCAATTCGCAATATTCGAGCTGAAATGAATGTGCCTCCGGCTAAAAGGATCAGCCTGATTTTGCTGGCGAAACCTGAATTGGAGCATGCATTTGCTGCTTGCGCCATCTATATGAACCGCCTGGCAGGCGTGGAGCAGGTGACCCTACAGCAGGATAAGAGCGGTATTCCGAAAAACGCGGTATCGCTAGTGGTTTCTGGTGGAGAAGCGTTTATTCCACTGGAGCAGCTGGTGGATATCGAGAAAGAGCGGGAGCGGGTAACTAAGGAAATACAGCGCATGCAAGGCGAAATTAAGCGGGCTGAAGGCAAGCTGAATAACGTAGGATTTGTTGCAAAAGCCCCTGCTAAGGTTGTGGAAGAAGAACGAGCCAAGCTATCCCTTGCAAAAGAAATGCTTTTAAAGCTGGAGCAGCGTCAAAAGGATTTGGGCGAATAAAATGAACCTCTCAAAAGGCTGCGGCAATTGCCGCAGCCTTTTGATATGCCACAAAAGTAAAAAACGTTAAGCATTTGAGTAGCTGCTCCATATGAATGTCATGGCTGAATGCTTTTTTTCCAACAATGGGAAGCGCTAAACTTGCACATAGGCCCGTTAAATCCTATTCGGAATGGGAAGGATAAAATCGTATTGAAAAGGAAAAGGGCTGATGTTGATGGGCAGGGAAAAAAAGGCAAGGGTACGGAACCAAAACTTGGAGGGGCATAAAGCCAAACGCAGGCGCGGGCTTAAAATCTTTTTATTAACAGGGACGTTGATGTGCCTGAGCTTTCTGCTGTTTGCGGCTATTTATGTATTGCAGTTGGATGCATGGCATGAATTTGATTCCGACAAAATTTTAAATGCGCCCCAATGTCTGCTGATATATGACCAAAATGGAGAGGAAATCAGTTGCTTGTATGGGGGGCAAAAGACCATACGCATTCCTGTGGTTTTATCAGATATTCCAAAGCATGTACAACAGGCTTTTATTTCTGCTGAAGACGCTCGGTTTTATGACCACATCGGGGTGGATTTTATCCGCATTTTAGGGGCGGCCTGGGAAGATATTAAAGCAGGCGGGTATGTGCAGGGGGCTTCTACCATTAGCCAGCAGCTCGTAAAATTGAGCCATCTTACATCAGAAAAAGAGATTTCTCGCAAGCTGGAAGAGGCAGTGCTGGCGTATCAGATGGAGCAACAATTTAGTAAAGATGAAATACTGGAAATGTATTTAAATTATGTTTACTTTGGCGGCGGATATTATGGGGTAGAGGCAGCTGCCAGGGGATATTTTGGCGTAAGCGCTAAGGACTTAACCATTGCCCAGGGAGCCCAGCTTGCAGGCATTTTAAAAGCGCCCTCCCACTATGCACCGCATTTGGATATGGATGCAAGCATTGGCCGACGTAACGTTATTCTAGACCTTATGCAGGAATACGGCTATATTGATGAACAGCAAAAAGCGTTGGCAGTTTCTGAGCCGGTTCAACTGAACAATAGCTTTCATGAGAATGTACGCGGCTATTATATTGATCTGGCCTTGCAGCAAGCATGTGAAGCAATGGGTACCTCCATGAATGATCTGCTCACAGGCGGCTACCGGCTGTATACTGCTATGGATCAAAGCTTGCAGGCCCACGTAGAAGCCTTGATGCAGCAGGAAGAAATTTTCCCCCCGGAAATCAGTGATGCGCAAGCAGCGCTGGTGGTAATTAAGGCACAAACTGGGGGAGTATGCGCCCTGATGGGAGGGCGCGAGAACACTACAGCGCTGGAATATAACAGAGCGGTACGCATCCGCAGGCAACCCGGATCGGTTATCAAGCCCATCCTTTCCTACGCACCGGCATTAGAAGAGGCTGGATATACCACGGTTTCCATGCTGTTGGATGAACCTACGGATTTTAATGGATATCAACCGGATAACTATGGCACAAAGTATTATGGTTGGGTAACGCTGCGCGAGGCGGTCAAACGTTCTCTTAACGTTCCTGCGGTAAAAGTATTGTCCGAAATAGGGGTAAATACGGGGAAAGCGTTTGCCCAGAAGCTGGGAATATCCTTTGATGAGCAGGATTCCAGCCTTGCCTTGGCACTTGGAGGGTTTACATACGGTGTTTCTCCTTATCAGATAGCGGGAGCATATGCTGCGTTTGCAGCTGGAGGAACATATTCCACCCCTTCCTTAGTGCTGCAGGTAAATAACGCGAAAGGGGAACCCTGCTATACCTATGTACCGGAGCAGGAGCAAGTTATGAGCGAAGCAAACGCTTATATTCTTACAAATATGCTGCAAAGCGCCGTGGAAGACGGTACAGGGCGGCGCTTAGGCACGCTAGGGATGGATATTGCCGGGAAAACAGGAACCACCGGTTTAAAAGCTGGAGGGAATAGAGATGCCTGGATGGCAGCCTATAATCCAGAATACGCCATTGCAGCATGGATTGGGTATGATGACGATGCCCAGGGGCAGGCGCTTCCTAATGAAGTAACAGGGGGGACATACCCGGCTTTGATGATCAGCAGCATATTTTCCAAAATTTATGAGGAACAGGCGGCTCCAGTATTTCAAATGCCTGCTGGTGTTAAGGAATACCGTCTGGATCAGTATACATTGGAAAACCAGCACGTGGCTGTGTTGGCAAACGCGCTTACTCCCGATAGCGCCGTGGTGAGGGAAGTATTTGTAGCAGGCACTGAACCAACGGATATGAGCCAATACTGGATAGTCCCTGCGCCTCCCAATATGATCGAAGCACAGTTAGACGCCGACGGCATGCCGGAAATTACCTTCCAGCCGCTGGAAACCTTTATTTTATATCGACTGTATCGAGAGGATTTGGAGGGAAATACTGCATTGCTTGGCGAGTGGCCAGGCAGCGAAGGCTCAGTATTATATGAAGACGTTACGGCCCAGGCAGGCGAGAGCTATTCCTATTATGTGGTTCCTGCCCATCCTCAGCTTGAAATTGCAGGAAAACAGGTAATTGGAGCTGCTTCCAGAAAAGTTTCCCTTCAAGTACCGCAAAAAAATTTATTTGCGGTGCCAGAAGGGCGGGAATGATAGGATTAATGGGCTGAAATTGAGAAAAAACATCCATTGTCTTGACGAAAGAAAACCAGAATACTATTATAATATATAGAAGTATATATATTATAGTATATTGGTTAAATACCTGTATGAGCGTACAGAAGAGGTTCTCTGGTAACTCAAGCAGATGAAAGAGCGTGAAGAAATGGATTTAAGAGAAATCGCCAATGAGATGCAACCAAGATCTATGGCTGCCAGAGACTGGGTTTTTCAGGTAATTCGCGCTGCCATCGTCCGCGGTGTGCTGCCTGGTGGCATGCCGTTGAGGCAAGACGAAATCTCCGCCGCCTTAAGCGTTAGCCATATTCCGGTGCGTGAAGCATTTCGTCAGTTAGAAGCACAAGGGCTGGTGCGGATTTATCCCAACCGGGGAGCAGTGGTTACAAAACTTACTTTGCAAGAAATGGAAGATCTGATGGATGTGCGGGCAATGCTGGAGGTAGGGGCATTGCGGGTAGCCATTCCTATTATGAGCCAACAAACAATCGATACCGCAGAAGAGATTATCCAAGAGGCTTTGCGGGAGACAGAGCCAAACAAACTGGAAGAGTTGAATTCCCGCTTTCATTTTACCTTATATGAACCGGTGCATAATCAGATGTTGTTTCAACTGATTGACCAAATGCATGCCAATGTTGACCGGTATATTCGGGTATATTATAATGAGTCCATTCATCATGCTATATCCAAGCAGCAACATGCAGAGCTACTGGAAGCTTGTAAGAATAAGGATGTTGAAAAAGCTTGTACTATTTTACATGAGCATATTGCGGGCACAAAAATATTATTGGAGCCTCGGTTGAGCGAATAATAGAAGCGCCCCGCATCCTCTAGATGCGGGGCGCTTTTGTTAACTTGCGGGGACTGCAATAATTCCATTGACCGAAGGGCCTACCAGCGTAATGCCAGCATAGGCTTTGTAACGCGATTCCGCAATTTCTTTGGTTTCCACCTCTTTGCCATCTTTAATATAAGTTGCATAGGATTTCCAGATAGATCCTGATTTACGCGCTACCCATACTTTGGTGGCCCCAGGCGCTAAGGAATAATCCGTTTGATACTGCATTGGGCCCGGTGGGGAAATTGAGCCAACCCGCTCAGAACTCAGTTTGATTTCATCATATTCCAACGGCTTTCCGTAAATTTCCACATAAATTTTCTTTTCTACTTCATCTGCCCAAGAAAACACATACAGAGGCGCATCGGTATTATTTTTCCACTTGAAGTCAATCCGCCCGCTGTCAATGGTAGCATCCAATCCACCAGGCGCATAACCCAACCGCCCTGAATGCCCTTGGCGATATACAACCTCCAAATCGCCTTTCAGAACAGCAAGATACAAGGTGGTGGATACCTGGCATACGCCGCCGCCCGCCTGATCTTCACTGCGTCCCTGAACAATGGCAGGGGCAGGCTGCCAACCACCGGCATAGGTGCGATCCCCTAAAACGCCGTTGGTTGAGAATTCTTCGCCAGGCTGTAATATGGTGCCGTTGATTAATCCCGCCGCTTTTACAATGTTGAATACCCGGCTTTTCCTGTTATAGGGTGACTTTGCAAAGGAGGTATAAGCGCTGGAGCGCAATACCAACTGCCCCTGAAGCTGTTCCAACGTTACGCTGGCAGGCGTATATTCCACTGGGATCTCCACATCCGAAAAAGTTTTCTCAGCAGCCATATCCGTAAGAGACTGAAGAAGAACAGCCTCGTTAACCACTACGCCATCCTGATCCTCTACATAACGGAAATGCCGACCTTCAGCAGAAGCCTGCACTGGTGGAGCCTCTCCCTGGACATCATTTTTTTCATCTGTAGGAGTCGGCACCGGCGTAGGAGTAGGAGTGGCGGTAGCCTCAGGTGTAGCAGCAACTTCTGCTTGCTGATTTTCACTGTCTTTGACAACCAGCAATTCAAAATTGGCATCCACAGGATCTCGGTTGACCTGCTTTGCTACATTGGCAACTGTTTTCTCCAGGGTTTCGGCGCTGGGGAAATACTCTGTATCAAAAGCACGCCCGTTCACAGAGATATCTTCCAGTTCATCTTGCAATTCGGAAAGAGAACCTTCTCGTCCCAATGCCATAGCCTCTTGTAATATAGCATCGGTATTAAACGTCATGCCAAAATCATCAGCAGAAAGGGAAATTTTTATATCTTCAAAAGTGAGGCAGCAAGAAACCGCATCCAACATCGCCTGCTCGGTCTCTGCAACGGCATTTTTAGCTTCTTCAGGGGTTAATCCACCGACGGAAACGCCATTTATGGTAATTCCGGGATGGAAAACGCCTGAATTGATAATGCTTTGTCGCTGAGCCTCAACCTGCTGCTGGTGCTGAACAATCAAAAAAATTGCAACTGCCAGTATCACTACTGCTACAATCGTCCCGATTAATATAAATTTTTTCTTTTTTTGAGGATCTGGCGTAATATTAGCACCATTCCCCGATTGCTTGACGGTCTCTTCCATCCAATACCACCCTTACCTTCCGTGTGCAAATTAAAACCATGTTATTCGACAATATTATAGTTGGAATGTAGTTGAGTTGTAAAGGATAGTTTCATAATAATTTATAGCCATAACCTTAATTATCCTGCAGAAGCTCTTGGGGCTCAATTGGGTCAGGAGAAGAAAGGAATAAGTAGAAGGAAATGGAAGGAATGTGGATTTTCATTGACTAGATAAAGGCAAGCGAATACAATGCTAACAGGGAAGGGAATGCTTTCAATAGAATTGTTTGGATAACGCCAGGAGGTATCGTGAGCAAATGCGGGATGGGTTTATCAGAGTTTCTGCTGCAACGCCAGAAATACGTGTGGCGGACTGCCAATTTAACGAAATAAAGATATTGGAACAAATGGAGGAAGCACAACGGCAAAAAGTACAGCTGTTGGTACTGCCTGAGCTTTGCTTAACCGGATACACATGCGGAGATTTATTTTTGCAGGATGCACTGCTGGATGCAGCGGAACAGGCACTGTTGCATATTGTTACAAAAAGTGCAGGGAGTTCCATACTTATGGTATTGGGCGCACCGTTACGTTTTCATGATAAATTATATAATTGCGCTGTCTTGGTACAAAATGGAGCAATTTTAGGCGTTATACCCAAAACAAACCTTCCAAATTACGGAGAGTTTTACGAACAACGTCAGTTTACTCCAGCTCCCCTTGGCAACGATGAGATCCGTCTGTCAGGAGGAATACGAGCTCCTTTTGGTGTAAAATTGCTGTTTCAATGCGCTTGTATGCCTCAATTGTGCTTGGGAATTGAAATATGCGAGGATCTTTGGGTGCCAGCCCCTCCTTCGGTAAACCTGGCTTTGCAGGGCGCAACAGTAATTGCCAACCTCTCTGCCAGCGACGAAACTATTGGAAAAGAGGAGTATCGCCGCTTGTTAGTGTCGGGGCAGAGCGCAAAACTATGTTGCGGATATATCTATGCAAATGCAGGAGAAGGGGAATCCACCGGTGATATGGTCTTTGCAGGACATAACCTGGTTGGAGAAAACGGAGCTATTTTACAGGAGGTAAAGCCCTTTCATAGAGGTATGGCTATTTCCGAGCTGGATTTACAGCGAATTTGTTATGAGCGCCGCAGGATGAATACCTTTCAAAATCATCAGGAAGACAAAGGATATCTGCGCATTGCATTTGATTTGCCTTTTGTTCAAACGCCTCTTTCGCGGCAAATTCCTGCAACGCCCTTTGTTCCTTCCGCGCTTGGTGATCGAAATACCCGTTGCAATAGTATTTTGCATATGCAAGCCCATGCACTGAAAAAGCGAATTGCCCATTCCCATTGTAAAACGGCAGTGGTAGGTGTGTCGGGAGGGCTGGATTCTACGTTAGCGCTGCTGGTTACAACTAGGGCTATGGATTTGCTGGACCGGCCTCATCATGATGTAATTGCGGTAACGATGCCGTGCTTTGGCACCACCAGCCGTACCCGCTCTAATGCAGAGCGCCTTTGCAACTGTTTGGGGGTGCCTTGTAGAGAAGTAAATATAACGGCAGCTGTTCAGCAACATTTTTTGGATATCGGCCATTCGGCCGAACAGCTGGATGTTACGTTTGAAAACGCGCAGGCAAGGGAACGCACACAAGTTCTCATGGATATCGCAAACCAGACTGGCGGACTTGTTGTGGGAACTGGAGATCTTTCTGAATTAGCCTTAGGATGGGCTACTTATAATGGGGATCATATGTCTATGTATGGGGTGAATGCTTCCATTCCCAAAACATTAATTCGGCACATTGTGGCATATGTGGCGCAAGCAGCAGGGGAAAGTGAACTGCAAAGTGTTTTGCAGGACATATTAGATACGCCTGTAAGTCCGGAATTGCTGCCTGCAGCAGAAGACGGCGAGATTGCACAAAAAACCGAACATATTGTTGGACCCTATGAATTACATGATTTTTTCCTTTATTGGATGATACGCTGGGGTGCTACGCCGGAAAAAACATTGCGGCTTGCCTGCTATGCCTTTGAAGGACGATATGACAAAGATACCATATTCGGTTGGTTGGATATATTCTGCCATAGATTTTTCCAGCAGCAGTTCAAGCGTTCTTGCCTGCCGGATGGACCTAAAGTAGGCTCTGTATCCCTTTCTCCCAGAGGTGATTGGCGCATGCCCAGCGATGCATGTGCAGATATTTGGCAAGAGAACTTGGCCAAGTTAAAATAAGTTTGGCGAAACGAAGTGCTGAATAAAGCAGACTACCCAAAACCCATTATAGCCCTCGGATGATCTCCGGGGGCTTTCTTTATTGATACACAGTGGGTACCACTTTTTAATCGAGACCTAAATGCGAAATGATAACCAAACTGGTGGGATAATCCGGTTTCCAATATGCCACACTGATACTATTATTAAAAATATTTGAGAGGTACGTACCGTGAGGTTAAAAGATAAAATCGCAATTATCACAGGCGGAAGCCGCGGCATCGGCCGGGCAACTGCCAACGCTTTTTTAAAGGAAGGGGCAACGGTGATCATTGCAGCCAGTACGCAGGCCAACGCTGATAAAGCTGTTGCAGCGCTAAAAATTGCCCATCCTGCCGCTGCTATTGCTGGAATTGCTCCTAATTTGAGTAGCCTGGAGTCTGTTGGTCTTGCTTTTCAGAACGTAATAGAAAAATATGGCCGCATTGATATTCTCATCAATAATGCAGGCATTTCTGAAAGCACTGCTTTTATGGATTATACAGAGGAAACCTTCGACAAGGTGATGGATCTGAACATCAAAGGGATATTCAATGCTTCGCGTATTGTTGCAGATTATATGATAAGCCAAGGTGGTGGCGTAATACTCAATACTTCTTCTATGGTGAGCATCTACGGCCAGCCCAGCGGCGTGGCTTATCCCACATCTAAATTTGCTGTAAACGGCATGACTCTTTGTTTGGCCCGCGAGCTGGGGCCCAAGGGCATCCGCGTGAACGCGGTAGCACCTGGCATCACGGAAACGGATATGATGAAAGCTGTTCCCAAAGAGGTTATCACACCTTTGATTCAGCAAATTCCTCTACGCCGTCTTGGACAGCCGGAGGATATTGCAAACGCTTTTGTATTTCTTGCTTCGGAGGAGGCCTCTTACATTACCGGCATAGTGCTCATGGTAGATGGGCTGGCACGTTCTTAACATAATGAAACTGCAAAAAAAGGGGCGTTTATGCGCCCCTTTCAGTTATGATTTTATTTTGGACAAGGCTTCCTTACAAGCGTTCATTAAAATTGCAATATCCAAATTATAACTTATCCCGTCAAACCCCTGCTGAAGTCTCTGCCTTGCGGAGGCAATATCCGGCACAAATACAATGCAAATTTTACCCGCTTTTTTACAGGCAGAAAATATACGATTGATTGCAGCCTTAAAATCAGGGTTGTCATATTGCCCCGGTATACCCATGGAAATTGATAAATCCGCTGGCCCGATAAAGATGCCGTCAATGCCATCTACCGCTACAATCTCTTCAATTATATTAAGCGCTTCTTTTGTTTCACACTGGGGAATAAGAAGGGTATTTTCATTTGCATATTTCATATATCCTTCCATAGTATTTGCAAAGGCACACGTCCCCCAGCCGCTAAAAGTATTGGGGCAGAATCCTCGATCTCCCACAGGGGTAAACTTCGCATAGCTTACCATCTGATGAATCTGTTCCATATTTTTTACATATGGAATAATTAAGCCACGGGCTCCTACGTCTAACATTTTCATAACGTCCGTTCTGGTAATGTCCGCCACACGGACAAAGGGTGTAGCACCTGCCCGATCGATAGCGCTGATATAGTCCCTAACTTCCATCGGGTTAAAAGGCCCGTGCTCGCCATCTACAATGACAAAATCAAATCCACTGAGTGCGATTACCTCTGCTGCAATACTTCCGCCCAACTCAGCAAATGTTCCAATTACTTGTCCGCCATTCTGTATTTTTTCCAACACCTTGTTTTTCATTTTTCCGCATCTCCTTGTATGTTCATAGAAATGGATAGTAGACTGGAAAAGAATTTTCTATATATTACCACATCATAATAATACAGGCAAGCGTTCGTACTTTGTAAACAAAATCGCATGGGATAGGCCAAGTCGAAAGCAAAATATTTTATAGGGAATCATCTTATAACCCTTTGACAGCCACCTTCCTTGTCAATATTGCTGCTGTGGAGCGCATTTGATATAATTAACGAAAAGATTTTAAGATATAAAACAAGGATGGGTAATCATTGATACGGATGTGTGTAAGGGATACGGTTTGTGCAGTAAGGTGTATCTCATACAACATATGAGCGCTAAAACAGGAGAAAAATTATGATTTTATATTTTTCAGGAACGGGAAACAGCGAGTACGCAGCAAAACGAATAGGTAAAGAAATAGGCGACGAGGTTATAAATATTTTTCAAAAAATTAAAGCAGATGATTTTTCGGAGATGCGCTCCCAAAAGCCCTGGGTGATTGTGGCGCCGACCTACGCTTGGCGAATCCCCCATATTGTGCGAATATGGCTGATTAACACGCCCCTTGCGGGAAATAGGGATATTTATTTTGTGCTGACCTGCGGCGACAGCATTGGAAACGCAGGAAAATATCTTGAAAGTCTGTGCAGCAAAAAAAAGATAAACTACTGCGGTTGCGCAGGGATAACAATGCCCGAAAACTATATTGCGATGTTTTCTACACCGACTGAGGAAAAGGCGTTACAGATTATAGAGCAGTCGGAAAGCGTAATCGACCGCACTGCGCTTTATATCAAGAATGGCGATAAGCTCCCGCAAGGGGATATTTCGTTCAAGGATAAAATGAACAGCGGAATAGTAAACGATATTTTTTATCCGATATTCGTTCACGCGAGAAAGTTTTATGCAACTGATGTTTGTATTTCCTGCGGTAAATGCATTGAGGTTTGCCCACTTAACAATGTCCGCCTTGAAAACGGAAAGCCTGTATGGGGAGACAACTGCACGCATTGTATGGCGTGTATCTGCCGCTGTCCGAAGGCAGCGATAGAATACGGAAAGCACAGCAGGGGATTGCCCCGCTATATATGCACAAAGGAAGTATAACGAGGAGCTAAAAAACGGGAAATCATACTTTAGGGTACCATTTCCCGTTTTGCACATATCAATTAATATGGTTTCTTAACCTCAGATCCTTAGGCACGGCACCACATCATAGCGTAGAAAACTTTTATGCTTATGTCCGCACGCTTACATCGCCGGCCCCAACGATGCGTGTAGAGCCGTCTTTCAAGCGCACGATTAATCGCCCTAATGCATCAACGTCTTGTGCAACGC
>JAEXFV010000052.1 GCA_023451115.1 Bacillota bacterium | reverse complement strand
TTCTCAAAGAACTGCAAAAGAATGGCTATGACATTTGATTCGCCACGTCTCAGCGGGCAGATGGGGGTTGCATCATGCGCGGCAATGATATTCTCACCGGCACAGCGGACGTGATGGTGATGGATTCCCTTACCGGCAATGTGGTAATCAAAATGCTTTCTGCTTTCCAATCCGGCGGCAGCTATGAAACCATGGGCTATGGTTATGGGCCTGGCATTGGAGAAGGATATGATAAGCTGGTACTTATCGTGTCCAGGGCTTCCGGCGCACGGGTGCTGGCAGGGGCATTGGGCTTTGCTGCAGAGCTGGTGGAAAACAATTACCTGGCTATTGCAAAAGCGGAATTTGAGGCAGCCAACCGGGCTGGGTTGAAAAAGTTGCTGGAGCAGAGCCTGGCTTCCCGCAAAAGCGCTGCTTCTGATGGAGGCCGGGAGGAAATAAAGGCACCGCCCAAGGAAGTTGTGACCGCTTCCATTGCCGGCATTGAGGTGATGGACTTGGAGGATGCGGTTCAACTTTTATGGAAAAATGGGATGTATGCGGAATCCGGCATGGGCTGCACAGGCCCGATTGTGCTGGTGTCTGAAAACAATCTGGATGCTGCAAAAGCGCATTTGGTCAAAGGTGGATACATCGGCGAATAGATGGTGATAACGCAATAGCGGAAAGCCGGGAGATTTGATTTGCTCCCGGCTTTTCGCTGTGTGTGTATCACCCTCCAAATTATGATGGAGAGGAAGGGGAACGCCCCGTGTCAGAATAATTCCCTTTCATATAATTAAGAAACAGTTCCGCCACAGGAGAAAGCGGTTTATCGTTGCGAGATACGCAGTATAGTTTGCGGTGCATAAAACGGTTTTCACTGCGGAATACCAGCACGCGCCCTTGCTGCTCCAAGTTCTGGACAGCGATTTCAGATAGTATGGAAATGCCCATCCCATTGAGAATGCCCTGCTTAATGCTTTCCATGCTGTCAAGATAAGCGCAAACAGTAAGCTCTGCAGGAGAAATACCATTGTTGATTAAAAATGAATCTGCCTCCTTACGGGTGCCGGAACCAGCCATGCGTAATAGGAAGGGCGAAGTGCGCAGCAGCTCACTGGGAAACTGATTGCGAGGCAATTTCTGGAATTCCGGCGTGTTTGGCGTTACAATCACCAGATTGTCGCTTACCAGCGGCTCGAACAGGCAGTTTTCATGGTGGATCAAAGTGCCGGTAAATCCCAGCTCCACTTCTCCTGTGAGCAATTGCTGCACAACACGTTCGCTGCCCGATTCCCGAACGGAGAACAGCACTTGCGGATAAGTTTTATGAAACGCTGCCATGGCTCCCGGCAACAGGTATTCCGCAGGGACGGAGGAGGAGGCAATTTCCAGAGCGCTTTGGAGCAGTTCCGGATAGCGCTGCATGGATTGAATTGCCTGGCTACGCAATTGCAGCAGGTTATGGGCGTATTCATAAAACACCATTCCTGCGCAGGTGGGCGTTACTACCTTGCTGGAGCGCGTGATGAGCTGAACACCCAACTCCTCTTCCAAAGAGCTGATATGAGTACTGACGGTAGGTTGTGAAAGGTAGAGCTCTTCCGCTGCTTTGGAAAAACTGCGATATTGAACAACAAAGACAAATGCTTCAAGCTGGCGAAAATTCATAGTTCCCCCGATCAAGCATGCATTTTATATGATATTTCCATTATACCGAAAAAAAGGGGCCTCGTCTATATAAACGAACGTATTTTCGCATTTTAACGGACATGGCAGCCGGTATATTGGCTGCTTTTCCAAATATTATGCTGTGGCAGCCCAGAAGGTTGCTATTTTATACGATGCGTGTTAAAATATGGGGCGAAATTGGCGGCGTTTGGGCTGAATTTGCTGGGCAAACGGTTGTCGATTAAAATGACAATATTAATGGATGGAGGCCCAATGAGCCAGTATTTTCGTTATGAATTGATCAAAACCTGCAAGCAATCGGGCGCGCGGCTGGGACGGCTGCACACCCCCCATGGTGTCATCGAAACGCCCTGCTACATGCCGGTAGGTACCCAGGCTACGGTAAAGGCTATGACGCCGCGGGATTTAAAGGATGCGGGCGCTAATATTATATTGGCCAATACCTACCATTTGTACATGCGGCCTGGACATCGGCTGGTACAGGAGGCAGGCGGGCTGCATCAGTTTATGCACTGGGATCGGCCCATCTTGACGGATAGCGGCGGGTTCCAGGTGTTCAGCCTGGCGCAGATGAATAAGATACAGGAAGACGGAGTGGAGTTTCGCTCTCATATTGATGGCAGTAAGCATTTTTTCACGCCGGAAAAGGTTATGGAAATTGAGCAGGCTTTGGGCGCAGATATCGCCATGGCTTTTGATGAGTGTGCACCGTACCCCAGCTCCGAAAAGTACACACGGGAAGCTATGGAACGGACCCATCGCTGGGCGGTTCGCTGCAAGGCGGCTCATACTAGGGAAGACCAGGCCCTGTTTGGAATTGTACAAGGCGGAATGTTTCGGGATTTGCGAATTGAGAGCGCAAAAACCTTGAGTGATATGGATTTGATTGGTTATGGCATCGGGGGATTATCGGTTGGAGAGCCTAAACCCATCATGTATGAAATGCTGGAAGAAATGATGCCTTATATGCCAAAGGATAAACCCCGCTATCTCATGGGGGTTGGCAGCCCGGATTGCTTGGTAGAGGGCGTTATTCGGGGCGTGGATATGTTTGATTGCGTATTACAGACGCGTATTGCCCGGAACGGCCTTGCGCTTACTGGTAATGGCAAGCGGATGCTGCGGAATAAGGAGTATGAACGGGACTTTCATCCCATCGAGGATGGCTGCGGCTGTTATGCCTGCCGAGAGGGCTTTACCAGGGCATATATCCGGCACTTGGTGAAAGCAAAGGAAATTTTAGCCGCCCAACTGATTACTACGCATAATTTATATTTTTCACTGCATTTGATGGAGCAAGTGCGCCAGGCCATACGGGAAGACCGGTTGTTGGATTTTCGAAAAGAGTTATTGGAAAGGGGCGCACTGGATTGATTACGGTTGTCTCCTGTTCGGAACAAGAAACGGAATCTTTGGGCGCTAAGCTGGCTGCAAAACTATTCCCCGGAGCATTTCTGGCCCTGTGGGGGGATTTGGG
>JAEXFV010000039.1 GCA_023451115.1 Bacillota bacterium | reverse complement strand
ATGATCATCACAAAGCCGATCATGGTGGAAGCGTCGCCGGTCTTCGGAGGATCAACCACTACTACGTCGGGAACGCTCAGGTAAGCTTCCCAGGGTTTGATCTCAACGGTAACTTCCTTGCTGTCCTCAGCAGAAGCACCAACGGAGAAGTAGGTGGGACGCAGCAGGTTGCCAGCGTTAGCGGGATCCAGGTTGTACTCTTCCATCACGGCTTCCAGGAAGCGCAGAGCTGCCTTGTCATTGGTGGAAGCAAATTGTGCAGTGAACTTGGCAGGAGGCAACATGAGGGAGTAATCAGCGCCAATCATGGCTTTTGCTTCAGCGGACTCATGCAGCTTACCATCTTTGTCTACCAGGTAGCCAACGTTATTAGCGGTGTCTTTATCAAGGATGACCATGTCAGTGGTCTTGAAGCCAGCCTTGAAGAAGATAACCAGCTCATAATCCTTGAAACCATCCAGCTGGATGGCATAGAAGCCAGCTTTGGTCTTGTCGTCGGTGCTCAGGTAAATCTTACCATCCCCAACATCAGTCCAATCGCCAACTTTCAGCTCTTTGCCAGCCTTATCATTGAGCTTCAGAGTCCAAGTCAGGGAAGCATCGTCGCCCATTACGCGTGCCCAGAACAGCCACTCATAAGTGACGGCTTTGCTGCCGCCTTCAAACAGATCCTGCTGATCGGTGCCAGCACCCATGCGCCAACCATCGATGTCAGTCTTCAGCAGATTTTCATACAAACTATTGAAGTCATGAGCGCCGGTGAGGTAATCAGGATCCCATTCGTAGTAATTCTTGACAGGATAGAAATCATAACCGTCCTTGTTTGCAGCCTTGTTGCTCAGAGGAGCAAAGTTTTCCCAAGTGCGATATTTGAACGCAACGTTCTCACCGGTGAGGAACAGATCCAGGTCGCCCTCGGGAGTGGCGTACTTGGGAACGGTGATGCCCGCTTTTACGCAGACGATCTCGTTCTTTACATAGCCGCGGTCTGCAGCGGGATCATCCACGATAATGGCGGAGCCACGGAAGAAGTCTTCGCTGTCGTCCCACTCCTGGAGCTCCAGGGTGATGTCGTAATCTTCCAGGGTCTGTTCGCCTTCTTTGGTGAACGCCATGGCAGGAGCAGCAATGGCCAGAACCATGACCAGAGCCAGAACCAGAGTCAATAATTTTTTCATATTCTTACCCCTTTCGTTTGAAATACTGTATTCAAGTCACGAGAACATTATATGAGGTGAAGTGACAAAAGTCAATAAGGAAATTACAAAAATATTACGAATTGAAGAAAAAATAATGTAAGCGCCCCAGGCATGCCGGCAGTTCTGCAAGTTGTGTTCCGCAAGTTCCTTTGAAAAACCATGCTGAGTTCACGAAAACGTAATATCGGGTTGATGTTTTTTCGGGTTTCCTATTGCAAGTCTGGAAATATATGTTATAATAAAAAGTTAAACATACATGATGTTCCAACCCGCCTATACCCTTCCAGGAAAATATGAAAAAAACATTGCATTTTATGGGGCTCTTTTCATCCCCAAGAGGAGATGCTGCGATGCATGAGAGCGGGAAGCAGGCGGGGAAACAAAAACGTAATGTTTTTTGCCCCCAACCTTTGTTTGAGGGCGCAATGGCAGGGCCGTAGGGATTGCCATTTTTTATAGATCGATGGAAAGATTGCGATTGCTCATTGGGGCAGGAGGCGCTGCTACAAAAGGCCGTGCATGCTGCAGCGTCAATAATCCTCCTCCTGCTCCGGCTCATCCGGGGGCAGCAGCTTTTCTTCATTTTCAACGGGCCGCCATGCCTGCCCAAAGTTGACGTCCCGGAACAGGGCTGCCAGGCCGGTAATCTGCTTGAGGCGCAAAACTTCGTCCTTTTCCATGCCCAGGTGCTTGGAAATCCAGCTGTCCGAGCGGCCCAGCTCATGGAGCTCCTGGATGATGTTGCTCATCAAATCCACATCGTGGGAACCACGGGCCCGGTTATGGCGCACGGTGCTGGCCATGCGGTTGGACAGGGGCTTGTCGATCACGGAAACGGGGAGCATGCCCTGCTCCCGTTGATAAATGTCCGGATAGTCCTTCATCACTCTCCAGCGGTGGAACCCGTCCACAATCACGTATACGTCCTTCTTCTGGGAGTAATAGCAAACGATGGGCATGGTGTATCCATCCTCCCGGATGCTGTCGTAGAGCAGCTTCATTTCCGGGGGCGCCACGCGGTTGGGGTTATAGGTGTTGGGCACGATTTTTTCAAACGGGACGGCGATCACATGGTACGCCGGGCTTTGAAAGCCTTTATTTGCCATCCAGCATTCCTCCATATTTCTGCTTAAAAAGCTCAATGCGCTTTTGCTCCTGGCGGGTAAGCCCAAAGCCCATAAAGCGGCAGATGTGGTCGTTTTTTAAAATACAGTAGCACATGCGTTTCCAGCTGGGGATGTCCTTTGAGCTTTTGATGTCGTCCGTATGGTCGGGGATGCTGCCTAAAAAAATCACCCTGGATTTTTTATCCAACGTGTAGTTGGAAACCCCGTTCCTGCGGATTTGATAGCCGTGCTCCTCCAGCTCCCGGATGGTTTCCTCCGAAAGGCCGCCCCCTGTTTCGTGCCAGAAGCGGATGGAAGCCTTAAATTTTTTCACGTAGTTGTTGCGCAGCCGCTTGGGCAGCGTGGCCAGCAAAAAGCGGGTGTAGGATTTCCAGGTGTGCCCCTCGGGCAGGGTAATATTGCGGTAGCCCATGGCCTTGGTGCGGCCGTAAATGGCCCCGAAGTTGGCGCCCCGCACCCGCCCCACCAGCCGGGCCCAAATCTCCGGGTCAATCACCCGGTACAGGTTGAGGGCGTCCTTGGAATAATCGTTAAAAGGCGAGGCCACCCGCATCTGATCCGGCTTTAGGCCGGCTTTGTAGTACAGATCGTACAGCTCGTTATAATCATACCCAAACCGGTAGTTGGCTACCCAAACGTCGCTTTGGGACCAATCGTATAAGGGAGAGGCGCCCCAAACATCCTTAAACTGCTTGGAAATCCAGCACTGGCCCTGATAGCCGTATTTTTTATTCACAAAGCCGCTGTAACGCTGCAGCGACTCGTCCGCGCGCATGCCAAGCAGGCAAACGGTTTTCCCCCCGCCGTGCTGCTCTTTATAAAACCGGCCGAACTGCTTTGCCAAATCCTCCTGGTGCATCCGGTAGCGGTAATGGTGAAAGGGGTTGTCCAGATTGATTACATAGGGAAATTTGGGCATGGGGCGCACCCAAAGCTCCTGTTTGTGGTCGTCCCATGGGTACCAGAACATTTCGTAGCTGGAAAGCGCGGTGCGGGTGGCCATGGGCAGGCACACCCAATAAGGCTCGATTTCCGGCAGCAGCCGCTCAAATGTGCGGGTGACATACTCTGTGGTCACTGTGTACTGGGCTTCAAAATCCTGATGGAATACGCCGATGGTGCGCTCCGGATAATGGGCGCGCCGGTAGTCCATCAGCAGGTTGAGCAGCAGGCCGCTGTCCTTTCCTCCGCTGAAGGAAACATAGATATTTTCAAACTCACGGAACAGGAACTCAAACCGTTCCATGAGCGCTTCGTAAACATTGATTTTCAAGTATTCCCGTTTCATAATTCGAAAGTATAGCATAAAATTATGGAAAAAGCATTGCATTTTCCCCCGCCTGCTTCGCAAATTTGCAACCCCGGCCTATGCTGGCTGCCGTTTTATGAGAATCTTTTTGGCGTTTTTCTGTTACCATCATAACATAAACAAACAGACGTTCGGATTTTGCGCCTGTTTTGTGCTTTTTTTCAGCAAGAGGGAAACAAAGCGGACGGAAAGGAGTGAAAGGGTTGGCAGTAGAAAAGCGGTTCAGCATCGCGCTGGACATCAAGCGGAGCACATCCAACCGGGATTTTGAGGTGGTGGAGGGGGACAACGGGAACATCCTGGAAGTGACCCTGACAGACGATGGGGAAGCGGTAGCCTTAACCGGGTGCAGGGTGTGCACCATCTTCAGCAAGTCGGACGGGCACACGGCCCAGCAGGACACGGACAACCACGGGGTAACCATTGACAGCCAGCAAAGCAACAAGCTGGTGATTGATTTGTATAACACGTCCTTTGCCCCGGGGCTGGTGGAGTGTGAACTGCAGGTGTTCTCAGGGACGGAGAACCAGACATTGGTCACCAGCGCCAAGTTCAACTTCATGTGCCGGCGTGGCATAGCCAACAGCGACACGGTGCAATCAACGGATGAATGGCCTTTGCTGGTGGGGCTATTGGAGCGGG
>JAEXFV010000181.1 GCA_023451115.1 Bacillota bacterium | reverse complement strand
CCTTATCCGTCAGACAGACCCCGCCGTTGCGGACGCCATGGAGCTGGAGCTGGGCCGCCAGCGGGATCATTTAGAGCTGATTGCTTCAGAAAACCTGGTATCCCCTGCCGTTATGGCGGCAATGGGCAGCCATTTAACCAACAAATACGCAGAAGGGTATCCTGGCAAACGCTATTATGGCGGCTGCGAATATGTGGATATGGTTGAAAACCTGGCCCGGGACCGGGCAAAACAACTCTTTGGTGCTCAGCACGCCAATGTGCAGCCCCACTCCGGTGCCCAGGCAAACTTGGCCGTATATTTTTCCCTTTTGGAGTACGGCGATACCATCCTGGGCATGAACCTTTCTCACGGCGGCCATCTTACCCACGGCAGCCCCGTGAACATGAGCGGCAAATATTTTAACTTTATCCCTTATGGGGTAAACAGCCAGACGGAACAGATCGATTACGATGTGATCCAGCAATTGGCGCAAACCCATCAACCGAAAATGATTGTGGCAGGCGCCAGCGCATATCCCCGCGCCATTGATTTTGCACGCATTGGGGAAATTGCCAAATCCGTAGGCGCCTATTTCATGGTGGATATGGCACACATCGCCGGCTTGGTAGCGGCAGGCCTGCACCAGAATCCTGTGCCCTATGCGGACGTGGTTACCACTACCACCCACAAAACATTGCGCGGCCCCCGGGGCGGCATGATCCTTTGCCGGGAGGAATTGGCCAAACAGATTGACAAAGGCATTTTCCCAGGCACCCAGGGCGGCCCGTTGATGCATACGATTGCTGCCAAGGCCGTTTGTTTCCAGGAGGCGCTGCAGCCTTCTTTTAAGGCATATCAGCAGCAGGTAGTAAAAAACGCGCAGGCGCTGGCAAGCGCGTTGCAGGCGGCTGGGTTGCGGCTGGTATCCGGTGGCACGGACAATCACCTGATGCTGGTGGATTTGACTCCAAAGGGCCGTACCGGTAAAGAAGTGGAAAAGCTGTTGGACTTAGCCCACATTACCGCCAACAAAAACACCATACCCAATGAAACCCAAAGCCCCTTTGTTACCAGCGGCATTCGCATCGGCACCCCCGCAGTAACCAGCCGGGGTATGAAGGAGGACGCAATGGCTACCATCGGCTCCTTCATCGGGCAGATCGTAGACGGCGGTGAAGCCGCAGTTGCGGCGGTAAAGGCGCAAGTGTTAGAATTGTGCCGGGCTTATCCTTTGTACGAATAAGCATATTGCTGTGCAGGCGGGCCCAAGGGCTCGCCTTTTTTGCAACATTTCATGCAAAAACGTCATATAAGCTTTACTTATGCATATGCCGTTGCATGAGAATATATTTTAATAAGCGATAGGCATGCGCAAAAAATTTATTGTATAATAGAAACAAAGCAAAAGCCGCAGGCTGGGATCTCTTCCCAGGTAAAGCCCCAAAGGGTTTCGTGTTCAGGGATTGTAGATAGAGCAGGCGGCCTAAGCGGAACGGTTTTGCATAAAACCTTAAGGAAATGCCGGAACTAACATAATTTCCGGAGAGAGAGGGTCCAATGAAACAGTATTATGTGCTCATCGGCAATTTTGGCAGCGGCAAAACCGAGCTATCCCTTAATCTGGCGATCAATGGGGCAAAACAAGGAAAGTCGATCCTGGTGGATCTGGATGTAATCAACCCCTATTTTCGCTCCGCCGAGCGCAAGGGTGATTTGGAGGCTGCAAACGTCAAGCTGCTGCACCCGATTTTTGCGTTGACCACGGTGGACGTCCCCTCGCTTCCGCCCGATATCTACTCTGTTTTTGTAGAGGATTATACTACGGTTGTATTTGACGTGGGCGGAGACCCTGCGGGCGCTACCGCGTTGGGCCAATACAAGCACAATTTTGAAAACATTGGCCCGCAAGAGCAGTTGGAAGTTCTTTACGTCATCAACCCCCGCAGGCCTTTTTCTGCCACGCCGGATATGATTCTCGACATGTTTGAGAAAATCGAATTCCGTTCTCGCCTGAAAGTAACAGGCCTGGTAAACAACGGCAACCTTGCCAGTGAGACCACGGCGGAGGACTTGCTGCTGGGATATGATGTGATCCAGTCCGTATCCGACAAAACCGGTGTTCCTGTGCGCTTCACCAGCGCCCGTCAAGCCGTATTGGACGATTATTTGTCCATTGCGAGCGCCCGCGGCCTGCATCCCCGTTACATTGGGGAGCCGTTACCCATCACCACCTTGATGCACCGGGATTGGGACCGGTTTACGGAATTGGGCGTGTAGCCCCTGTTTGCTGTAACCAGATTGAGACACGCTTTTTTCTTTGTTGTGTAAAATATCCGAATGCAATCTATTCATATATCGTTTATAATAAAATAGTAAAACCAGTTTGGGTTCTCCGCAGCTTGAGGCAACCGTTGCGGATTCTCCATAAAAAGGTAAAGAAAGCGAGGTAAGGTTTGCAATGGCCAAGGTGACCATCAATGAGGAACGTTGCAAAGGCTGTGGTCTTTGCGTGCGCGCATGTCCCAAAAAGATCATGCAGTTGTCCAAGTCCAAGCTGAATTCAAAGGGATACCATCCTGCCGAAGTAACGGATTTGGAGGCTTGCATTGCATGCGCATCCTGCGCGCGTACCTGTCCTGACGTTGTAATTACGATTGAAAAGTAAAGGAGGGAAACGAGTTATGGCCAAAAAATTAATGAAAGGCTGTGAAGCCATCGCGGAGGCCGCGGTTCAGGCCGGTTGCCGTTTCTTCTTCGGCTACCCCATCACACCGCAAAACGATATTCCGGAATATATGTCCGCCCGCCTGCCCAAGGTTGGGGGATGTTTCCTCCAGGCGGAAAGCGAAGTCGCCGCCATCAATATGGTGTACGGAGCATCCGGCGCAGGCGCCCGGGTTATGACCTCTTCCTCCAGCCCTGGCGTCAGCCTGAAAATGGAGGGAATCTCCTATATGGCAGGAGCTGAGCTTCCCTGCGTTGTGGTCAACATGATGCGCGGCGGCCCGGGGTTGGGTTCCATCCAGGCTTCCCAGGGGGACTATTTCCAAACCACCAAGGGCGGCGGCCATGGCGACTACCATGTGGTAGCCTTTGCTCCTGCTTCCGTGCAGGAGGCAATTGACCTGATGCAAACCGCTTTTGACGTTGCCGACCAATACCGCACTCCCGTTATGGTGCTGGCAGACGGCATCATCGGCCAGATGATGGAGCCGGTAGAAATCCCCGAGGGGCTGGAAATCAAAAAGGCGGATAAGCCTTGGGCTACCACCGGCTGGAAGGAAGGCTGCGGCAGGGACCGGGCGGTCATCAACTCCCTTTACATTGAGGTAGAGGAGCTGGAAGAGCTCAATGACCGCCTGCAGGCGCGTTACGCCCAGATTGAAAAAGAGGAAGTGCGGGTGGAGGAATATAAGCTTGACGGCGCAGAGTTTGTAATTTATGCATATGGCACCGTAGCCCGTATTTGTAAAACCGCCATTGCCCAGCTGGAAAAACAGGGCGTTAAAGTAGGACTGGTGCGCCCCATTACCATTTGGCCCTTCCCCAAGGAAGCGGTGCGCAAGGCGATCGAACGGCCCAGCATTCAGAAAGGGCTATGCGTAGAAATCAGCGCAGGCCAGATGATTGAGGATGTGCGCTTAGCCGTCAACGGCGTAAAGGAAGTGGAGTTGCTGGGCCATCCCGGCAGCCGCGTCCCAACCGCTGAAGAAATTGCTGAGAGAATTATGCAGATGAGGAGGGCGTAACGTTATGGCAACCGTATTCAAGAAAACCGCCGCTCTCACGGATACCGTGATGCATTACTGCCCCGGATGCGGCCATGGTATTGTCCACCGCCTGGTGGGAGAAGTAATCGAAGAGATGGGCCTTATGGATAAAACCGTGGGCATCGCGCCGGTAGGCTGCGCCGTGTTCGCTTATCGTTATTTCAATTTTGATATGCAGGAAGCTGCCCATGGCCGTGCGCCTGCAGTGGCAACCGGCATTAAGCGGGTGCTGGGGCCGGAAAGCTGTGTGTTTACCTACCAGGGCGACGGCGACCTTGCCTCCATCGGCACAGCGGAAATCGTCCAAGCCGCACATAGAGGGGAAAAGGTTACCACAATCTTTATCAACAATGCCATTTATGGCATGACCGGCGGCCAGATGGCGCCTACCTCTCTGGTTGGCCAGAAGACCACTACTTCCCCCTATGGCCGTGATAAGGACCACTGTGGTTCCCCCATCCGCATGGCGGAAATGTTGGCCACCATTGAAGGCTCCGCTTACATTGAGCGGGTTGCCGTAAACAACAATGCCAACATCATCCGGGCAAAGAAGGCCATTCGTAAGGCCTTTGAAGCGCAGATGGCCGGCAAAGGCTTCTCCATGATCGAAGTGCTTTCCACCTGCCCCACTAACTGGGGAAAATCTGCCGTAGAGGCTATGGAATGGGTGGAGAGCGATATGATCCCCTATTATCCGCTGGGCGTGAAGAAGGAGGTTTAACCCATGTTAGAGCAAAACTTGTTTGCAGGCTTTGGTGGACAGGGCGTGCTGCTGATGGGTCAGCTCTTGGCTTACGCAGGCATGCTGGAAGATAAATATGTATCCTGGCTCCCCGCCTATGGCCCGGAAATGCGCGGCGGCACCGCAAACTGCTCCGTGAATATTTCCGATGAGCCCATCGGCTCTCCTGTGGTAAGCAAAGCTACCACGGTAATCGCCATGAACCGCCCCTCTCTGGATAAGTTTGAAGAGGCGGTGCAGCCCGGCGGCTATCTGTTCATCAACAGCTCCATCATTGACAAGAAGGCGGAACGCACGGATATCCATGCTTACTATGTTCCCTGCAATGAGCTGGCAGAAGAGCTTGGCAACCCCCGTGTAGCCAACATGGTAATGTTGGGAGCTTATATCGAAAAGACCAAATGCGTGGAAATTGAGCACGTATTGGATGCACTGCTGCATAAACTGGGTGAAAAGAAAGCACACCTGATCCCCCTGAACCGGGAAGCTCTGCTAAAGGGCGCTGCGTGCATCAAATAATTTTACCAATGCTTTGTGCAAAGGTGTGAAAAGCGGGCAATTGCCCGCTTTTCTTTTTGACCCATTGTGTTTTATACACCGCAGAAGTATAATTAGTTATACTATTCATACCAACCTGCTACATACTTATATAGGTAGGAGTATGATACGGTAAGGAGGAAAAGGATAAATGGATGCCATCCAAACGGTGGACCTAGCCAAACATTTTTCAAAAACAGTTGCTGTAAAGGGCCTCAACCTTTCCATTGCGCAGGGAGAGCTTTTTGCGCTTTTAGGGGTGAATGGGGCGGGAAAAACCACCACAATCAAAATGTTGAGTTGCCTTTGCCCGCCTACCAGCGGCGATGCGTTCCTATTGGGGCATAGCATTGTAACGCATCCTCAGGCGGTAAAAGCCCAAATAAATGTCTCTCCACAGGAAACAGCGGTGGCCGGCAACTTGACCGTGCGGGAAAATTTAGAGCTGATCGCCGGGCTTTATGGGTGCAAACATTCTCTCGCCAAGGAAAAAACCCTGGAAATGCTAAAAGCGCTTGACCTTACAGAAGTTTGTAACCGCAGGGCAAAGTCCTTATCCGGCGGTATGCAACGGCGTTTGAGCATTGCTATGGCCTTGATTTCCAGCCCCTCCATTTTGTTTTTGGACGAGCCAACGTTAGGGCTGGATGTATTGGCCCGCCGGGAACTTTGGCAGCTTATCCAGGGGTTAAAAGGCAGGATTACGATCATACTCACTACGCATTATTTGGAAGAAGCGCAGGCCTTATCCGATCGCATCGGCATAATGGCAAAAGGCAGTTTAAAAGCCGTGGGAACCGCCAATGCGCTGATGGCCCAAACCGGTGCAAGCACTTTTGAAGATGCGTTTGTGACGCTGGCCGCTGGCAAGGAGGCGCTCCAATGAAACGGTATCTGTTGTTTGCATCACGAAACACAAAGGAAATTCTGCGGGACCCTTTAAACTTAGCTTTTGGGGTAGGCTTTCCACTGATCGTATTGTTGCTTTTAAGCACCATTCAGGCCAACATCCCGGAACCAATATTTGAAATCCAGAATATAACGCCGGGGATCGCCGTCTTCGGGTATTCGTTTCTGGCTTTGTTTTCCGGCACATTGATTGCAAAAGACCGTTCTTCCTCCTTTATGCTGCGGTTATTTGCTTCTCCTCTGACCGCAGCGGATTTTATTTTAGGATATACGCTGCCACTGCTTCCCATGGCCGTGCTGCAAAGCGCCCTCTGCTTTTTATTTGCCCTGATCTGGGGACTGCCCTTTCATGGAAATACGCTGCTGACCATTTTAGTGCTGTTGCCAGCCGCAATCTTCTTTATCAGCGTTGGCCTCCTTGCTGGGACATTGCTTACGGATAAACAGGTTGGAGGAATCTGCGGCGCTTTGTTAACCAACTTAAGCGCTTGGCTAAGTGGAACCTGGTTCGATCTCAACTTAATTGGCGGCGCTTTTTCTGCAATCGCCTATGCTCTGCCCTTTGCGCATGCAGTGGATGCAGGCAAGGCTGCACTGCAAGGAAATTATGAGGAAATATTACCCCATCTGTGGTGGGTGCTGGGATATGCTGCCGCCATGGGAATATTAGCGGTCCTGGTTTTCCAGCGCAAAATGCACAGCGATGAAACATAATCACGCCGTGTATTTTAAAAAAACGCCCCAGTTTTGTATGGGTGCTAATAAAACAGGTTTGGCGGCAGGTAAAATACCTGCTGTCAAGCTTTGTGTACCCCACTATAATGCGGTATATCAGTAGTTCCTTGCATCATTTTTTCCTACGTGATATATTTTCATCAAAGTAACGATACCTTTGATATTATTGTAAGTCCTTTATATGTAAATAAAGCGTGCAGATTTGATAACAACAATTGGTAGAGTGTGTCCTTATTCATAAATATAATATGGTTATCAATTGAAGCGCATAAGCTGATAAGGAGAAAAATCAATGAATTTAGGAAATCATTTATTTCATGCAAGAAAAAAGTCTGGTCTTTCGCAAGAAGATGTAGCAGAGAAACTGGGCGTAAGCCGGCAGACCATTTCAAAATGGGAAACGGATGAAACCGTTCCGGATATTCGTCAGTCAAAAAAAATGGCGACGCTATACCATATGACGTTAGATGAGCTAATCGATTTTGATATTGATATCAAAGAAATCCAGGATACGATCGACAAAACGAGTGAAGAAACGGAGGAAAAAATCGACTGGACAAATGCGTGGGGAAAAAAATATCCTATTCTGCTTCACTACCAAAATAAAGTGAACATTCCGAACTATGCCCGCAGGTTAGATGAAATGCTGGACGAAATAGAGCAGGAATACCAATTGAATGAACAAGATGCAATGTTGGTTCTAAAAGATATTTTGTACCATGTTTGGAAAAACCGCAGGAGCAAAGTAAATGGCTGACCTTTCGTTTGTCATTCAACCAATGTCCATAACAATATCCTGCCCGGCAGAAATGCCGGGCAGGATATTGTTATGTCTCTAACGCCCCTTTCATTCCGCTCAGGGCACCGTTTTCTAATGTTTACAATCAGCGGCAGAGAAAAAGCCGTTACCCTACTTAACCTTCAAAATACTCTCCGCGCTTATAGTCGTAAATCGCGCCGCTGGAATATACGTTGATGTTTTCCAGCACCTTGCCCGTGCCGATGGCTACGCAGGAGATAGGATCTTCCGCAACATAACAGGGCACTTTGGTGTGCTCCGCTACGAACTTGTCCATTCCATAAAGCAAAGCGCCGCCGCCAGTGAGGCAAATACCGTTTTCGGCAATATCTGAGGCCAGCTCCGGGGGCGTTTTCTCAAACAGGGTACGCACGCTTTCCAGTATGATCTGCAGCGGTTCTTCCAAGGCGTCTATCATTTCATTGGATCCTACTACGATGGACTGGGGCAGGCCGGAAATCAGGTTACGGCCCTTCACATCTACAAAAGTCTGTTCCCTGCGGGGGTAGGCGGAGCCGATCGCAATCTTCATTTCTTCCGCAGTGCGTTCACCAATGAGCAGATTATGCTTCTTGCGCATATATCTTACAATTGCGTCATCAAATTTATCGCCTGCAATCTTAAGGGAATCGGAAAGTACCGCGCCCCCTAGAGAAATGATCGCAACATCTGTGGTACCGCCGCCAATATCCAGCACCATGTTGCCGCGGGGCTGCGAAATATCAATGCCGGCGCCAATCGCTGCGGCAATGGGTTCTTCAATCAGGAATGTATGGCGAGCGCCCGCTTCTTCGGTTGCGTCTATAACGGAGCGTTTTTCTACCTCCGTCACACCGGAAGGCACGCAAACCACCACACGCGGCTTAAAGAAAACATGTCTTCCCACCACTTTTTTTAAAAAATGGTGCAGCAGGCGTTCTGTAATATCGAAGTTGGAAATTACGCCATCTTTCAACGGACGGATGGCGATAATACTGCCAGGCGTACGGCCCAGCATGCGCCGCGCCTCTTCGCCCACCGCCAGGATACGGCCCGTGATTTTTTCCACGGCCACAACGGAAGGCTCTCGCAATACAATGCCTTTATTCTTCACATATACCAGCACGCTTGAGGTGCCAAGATCTATTCCAACATCATTGAACTCAAACAATCCCATCTCGGTTGTTCCTTTCCCCCAGCTCTATGCCAAAGCATTCATCCAATATACATATATCAGTTATTTTAACACTAACCCTTGGTTTCCACAATACCCATCGTTCTCCAATCGTTGGAGCAAGCTGTAACATTTCCGTGAAATATGCAGCGGCGTCTTGCGCTTTTTCCCGGATGTAAGCTACAATACTATGTAGCGGAGGGTGTCTCCTTCTGGCGGAAAGAGGTGAATTTTTCTTGCGTTGCCACTATTTTTATTCGGGAAAATTTCGCGGCGTCCTTTGCCTGGCGCTGGTAATCGCGAGCATTCTATTATCCGGCTGCAGCGCCCCCAGCAACCCGTCCTTGGCTGGAGAAACGCTCCCAGCTGACACGCCCGTCCCCAGTGTTACGCCTGCTGCAGGCAGTGACAGCCCTGTGCCGTCTTTCGATGCATCTTCCGCTACGCCGGTACCCATCGACGAGCTGGACGGCGTGGCAGAGCCCGGGGATGTTCTGCCTCAATTTTCTTCCTACGAGGAAGCAAAGAAAACCAATCCCGATGTAATCGGATGGATATCGGTTCCCAATACTCGCATCGACTACCCTGTTGTACGTACCGATGACAACGAGTATTACCTCACCCACAATGTGGAAAAGGAAGAGTCGAAACATGGAGCTGTGTTTATGGATTTCCGCAACAGCAATTCCGATCAGCAGCGCCATATCATTTTGTATGGCCACAACATGAAAAACGGCACCATGTTTCATGACCTGAACAACTATAAGCAGCGCAGTTTTTTTGAAGAAAACCGCATTATTACTTTTTTATGGGATGGCAAAGAGACCAAATGGGAAGTATATGCCGCCTATGTGGTAAAGCAAGGCGTCTATTATATCCATACCCGCTTTGGTTCTGACGACAATTACGTTGAATATATGAATTCCATCATTGATTACGCCAAGGAGTCCAAATACAGCGTAGTGGACGACACCGTTAGCATCAAGGCAAGCGACCAGGTATTAACCCTTTCCACCTGCACATATGAGTATGATAACTCTTACTTTGCCGTGTGCGCCCGGCGCATCCAGTAATTTCAGTTCCTTGTTTGCACGCCCTTACGCCCTGGCAAATGCCAGGGCGTTTTTCATAGGGGGTTACAGATTACCGGGCAACATGGTACAATTGCAATATCTAGTTGAAATCACTGATATATTTTAAATTCGGTATCATTGCACACCGAAAGGGAGGCCTGTTATGCAAGATCCCCGGTTAGATTCGCTGGCAAAATTGTTGCTGACCCATAGCCTTGGGTTAAAAAGCGGCGAGCAATTTGAGATCAACAGCGGCATTGCCGCAAAACCCTTAATCAAAGCCATCATGCGGCAAGCGCAGCTCATCGGCGCCATTCCGTATGTGCGTCTGGAGGATGACGAGATCTCCAGATTGTCCTTCTCTTATATCGATCCAAGCCACCCGGAGCAGGCGCTCGCCGCTTTAGAAAAGCAAAAGCTGTGGGAACTGGCACGTTGGGCTCACTTAGCAGCTCACATAGACATTGGCGTGGATGAAAACGAAGCGGAACTCGCTGCAGTAAGCCCTGAAGCGCTGGCCCTGCACCGCAAAGCCCTCAAAGAGGTGCGCGACCTTCGCATTGACCAGCGCCGTTGGGTATATCTGCACTGGCCTACCATGGCAGACGCGCAAAAGGCCGGCATGTGTTATGACGATCTATATCAATTTTTCTTAGATGCCGCCCTTGCAGATTATCAACAAATGCGTCAATCCATGGAGCCGCTTAAGCAATTGATGGAGCAAACGGATCAGGTGCGCATTGTAGGCCCCGGCACAGACCTTACCTTCTCGATCAAAGGAATCCCTGTAGTGCCTTGTTTCGGAGAGCGCAATATTCCTGATGGGGAAATCTACACTGCTCCCTTACGGGAAAGCGCCAACGGCATTGTTTCTTATAATACGGCGCTAAGCATGCTGGGTAAGCGGTATGAAAACCCTGTTTTAATCTTTGAAAATGGAAGGATTGTGAAAGCTACCTGCCAAAACGATACTGCAGGGCTCAATCAGTTATTGGATATGGACGAAGGCGCGCGCTATTTAGGGGAATTTGCTTTGGGAGTTAACAACGCCATTACCCGCGCCATCGGCAATACCTTATACGATGAAAAGATCGGTGGTTCCTTCCACCTGACGCCGGGGTGCGCCTATCAAAGCGCTTATAACGGCAACACCAGTGCGGTGC
>JAEXFV010000080.1 GCA_023451115.1 Bacillota bacterium | reverse complement strand
CCTTTAGAGGCACATTGCAAAGACTTTCTCAATATCCTCTTGCGTAAGGGGCTTGATTCCCGGCAGCATTCCGCCCCCGCAAGCCTTTTGGGCCATTATAGCAAAGTGTTCCTTCCCTATTCCAATTTCCGTCAGCGTGCTCTGCAACCCCAAGGTATGGAACCAGAAGTCGGACAACATTTCGATCCCTTTACATGCAATTTCCATTTTGGGGAGTGAGGGATCAATTTCAAAAACATTTACACCAAATTGCACAAATTTAGGCAATGTGGTTTCGTTTAAGCAATATTTCATCCAGCGCGTGGTCAAAATAGCCAGCCCCAGTCCATGGGTGATATCATAAAAGGCAGACAATTCATGTTCCATTGCATGGCAAGGGCAGGCGATCTGTTTGCCCCCGTTGATCAAGCCATTGATGGCCCAGGAAGACGCCCACATCAGATTAGCGCGCGCTTCATAGTTTTCGGGTTCTTTCAGTGCAATAGGCGCATAACGGATCACTGTTTTGAGGATGCTTTCCATAAAGCAGTCCAGCAGATATAAATCCTTCTCCAAAGTAAAGTAAAGTTCCATCACATGGGACATAATATCTGCCGAGCCACAGGCAGTTTGATAGGCATTGACCGTATACGTGTTGGTTGGGTCAAGAAAAGAAACCTTTGGTAATAAATGCGGATCGACCCTGGCCACTTTTTCCCTGGTTTCCGGGTTGGTAATTACCCCGCCCGGGTCCATTTCAGAACCGGTTGCCGCAATGGTTAATACGGTAAGTACCGGTAGCGACTTTTCAATTGGCGCCCAATCGCTGAAGAATTTCCAGGGATCAAAGGAAACGCAGGCTCCCGCTGCAATATATTTTGTTGCATCGATGGTAGAGCCGCCCCCCACTGCCAGCAGCACATCAATGTTCTCCTTTTTGCAGATCTCAACCCCTTCCCTTACCGAGTCGATCTTGGGATTGGGCGCAATGCCCGAAAGCTCAAACCATTTCAGGCCGGCTTTTTCGATTTCAGCGACGACCCGGTCATAAAGCCCGTTTTTTTTAATCGAACCGCCGCCATATGTCAACAATACCCGTGTTCCATATTTTTTTAATTCATCCCCCAAATGGCAAAGTTGGTCCTTGCCGAAAAAAACCGTAACTGGGATATCATACACAAAATCATTCATATTACAGTTTTTAAACTCCTTTCCTAATTATAAGAGGTAGCAAAGCCAGTGACGTCACAGTATTTCCAAACTCTTCAAAATCAAATGATTTCATGAAGCGGTGCTATGTTTGTTTGTTCCTAGCGCATTCGGCTTTCCCTGCTGGAATTTTCTTAGTCAAAGTATGATAGCAGCCAGCAATCAATCCATCTTTTTTTGTCCAATCTCATGATCAATCGCTTGCAGGTAGGCTTTATCATAATCAATCAGGTCGTCGATGTCAAAAGCATCCAACAAGTCCAGCAAATGTTCGGGTGCGCCAACAATAGATAATCCGCCATCTACCCGAATGACCTGCCCGGTAATATAAGCGGCCTTATCCGAAGCCAAAAAAGATACCACATCCGCAATGTCTGCAGCAGTACCATTGCGGCGCAGGGGGATAAATTTATGACTGTTGCAGTAAAAAGCGCTGTGTTTCTCCGCAGACCCGGGGCACGTCACATTGGTGACTCCTGGCGAAAATCCATTTACCCGAATGCCGTAGCGTCCCAGGCCAATAGCAAAGGACTCAATCACGCGATTTAGCCCGGCTTTCACTCCGCCATACACCCCATCGTTGGTGTGCGCGTTGAAAGCACGCACGGAGGTATTGAACAAGATACACCCTTTTACCTGGTGCTCCATCATATACTTGGCCGCAGCGGAAGCACACAGCACCATTCCACGAAAATCCACATTGTATAAATGGTCCATGGCAGCAGCAGACATTTCCTGGGGCTTTTGAATTACGGTAACTCCCGCGTTATTCACCAATACATCCAGGCGGCCCAGCTGCTCTACGGTTTGCCGCACCAACCGTTCCGGCACATCAGGCTTTCCAATATCGCCCTGCAGCAGGCAAGCGTTTACGCCCTGCTGCTGAATGTCGTGCAGCACCACCTGTGCAGCATCGAAAGAGCGGTTACAGTGAACAGCTACGTCATAGCCATCCCGGGCCAACCCCACCGCCACTTCTGCGCCGATCCCAGTGCTTGAGCCGGTAACTAGTGCAACCTTTCCGTTTTTCATACAGGTTCTCCTTTCTCATTTTGCTCCATCAGGGCGGCCAGATCATAGCTTTGGCCCCGTTGCAGCAAAATCCCCCGGGTATTGGGAGCATACATCTTAAGCGCCTCCACAAAGCTATTGGGGTTTTCTGTATTATGGCGGATCATATCGTGATGTGCAGGAATAGCAAACCGAGTATGCTGGAAGCCACAATAAAGAGCAGCTTCTACATAATGCATGTTTCCGTATTTCCCATTGATACAAATGAACATCACATCCGGATGCAACCCAAAGTTACGCATTAACAGATTGGAGCTAAAGATGGTATCTCCGCTGAAATACATGCGCACGCCATTGCTTTCCACCACAGCGCCAATGCTGTCATTATCATGGTCAGCAAGCACCGCCTGAATAGAAAACCCTTTTTGAGCGAACGTTTCCCCACAATTGAGGGTGACCGTTTCCATATTCTCTGCGCATCCACTGGCTTGCAGCGACCGTACACAGGATGAAGGGCCTAAAAAGGTTTGGGGAATGATATATGTTTGATACGTATCAACATTAAAATGATCCCAGTGGGGATGGGAAGCCAACACCATATCCACCCGGCGGCCCTTCAACCCATCGTCGGGTGGATAAAGCCGTTCCATCCCTTGTTGCGGTTGACCACAAAAAGGATCGATCGCCAGGCTGCCCTGCCCGTTTTCCAGCAAAAATCCAGATTGCCCAATCCAAGTAATTTGCAGCGGCATATCCCGTTCCTCTCTTTTTATTATCTGTAGCTATCGATATTGACTAGCTCTTCGTAATATTCGCAATAACAGGGGCTGGCCAACATGGGGTCTACATCCTTAAGAAACTGTTGGTTTGCAGGAGAGTTCATATGGGAATGCACCGCAGCTTCATCCACATATTTTTCAAAAATCAGGTACTTATTGGCATTCTCTTTTGATCGATGGAACCGATATTCTAACACGCCAGGTTCCTTTGCAGTGTGTACAAAAGTGTCTGTAAACAGCTTTTCAAAAGCCGCCAAGCACTCTTGTTTGATCTCCACAGTAGCGTTCCCAATAATCATAGTCTTTCTCCTTTATGTTTTGTTTTTTGATAAAACATTTTTTCTCTTCAGTAAATAAGGTAAAATTACATTATTATTTTGTTTGATAGGTTATGTCCATATAAAAAATCATTATTGTTAATTAAATTAATTATAATGAAACAATCCAACTTTGTCAAGAAAACGGTCAAATCTAGCTCCATTTTTCCTTTAATAAATTTTGATTGTTTATTTGAACAGAGTATGGCAAATAAGGAAAAAACGCAATAATTATTCCCTTTTCTAGATACCGCTTTGCCACGCAACTTGCAAAAAAGGCGGCAATCTGCCATAATATTAATTAAAGAAACTTTGATTAGGTAATGATAACATGTTAAATAAAAATGAAGCTGCCGTCCTGGTATCTCCAGGGAATATTGAAATACAACCGCTTCCAGTTCCCTCAATAGGGGAAGAGGATGTTTTGCTGGAAATGCAGCGGGTTACGCTATGCGATGGTGACCTGGCAAATTTTAACGACCCTACCTTCGGCGGCCAGTATCAAGTATCTTATCCCATCCAGTTGGGGCATGAATGCAGCGCCAAGGTAATCCAGGCAGGGAAAAAAGTGAATCATCTCCACCCCGGGGACCTTGTCGTATTGGAAGCGGGCATTCCCTGTGGCCGCTGCAAAAACTGTCTTAGCGGTAAATACAATTTATGTGAAAACATTTTGTTTCTATCTGCAGCCCCCTATGCCAAGGGTGCATTGTGCCGGTACATGGCTTACCCGGCAAAGTTTACTTATAAGCTCCCCACCTTTCTGGATCCATCCCACGGGGCGTTAATTGAACCGTTATGTGTTGCCCTGCATGCAGTGAAAAGGGCTAAGACCCCGCTTAAAACCGTGCTGGTTATGGGTGCGGATTGTTTAGGTCTGATGACCATCGCCTGTTGCAAAATGATGGGGGCAACCGAAATCATAGTATGCGACCGGTACGAGAATAAACTGCAAAAAGCAATTGATATGGGAGCCACAGTGGTGATAAACGCCGCCAAGCTGCCATTGGAAAACGCGGTCAAAAACCTCACGCGAGGACATGGGGCTGACGTGGTTTTTCATACCATCGACAGCCGCAACGCATTGAGCACTTCCGTACATCTGGTGGCAAAAAGCGGACAAATCGTAATCACCAGCAACATATATGCCAAGGTAGAATTTGATTTTTCTCTGCTTAAAAGCAAAGAGGCTGATATTATCACGGCATACCGTTACCGCGATGTGTTTCCCGAAGCAATACAGGCCGTTACATCCCAGCGGATCAAGCTTTCAGATATGATCACCTATCATTTCCCATTCGAAAAAACACAACAGGCATTTTTATGTGCCCGCAACGAAATGCCCGACGTGTTGCGCATCTGCATTGATTTTGACGAAGTTGTAACATAGACT
>JAEXFV010000162.1 GCA_023451115.1 Bacillota bacterium | reverse complement strand
CAAACCACGGATTTGGACGAAGGATACGCCTTTGAACCTGGAAAAGAGAATTACGTGTATTTCTCCTTTCCCAACCATTTGATGCACCTGTTTGATCCCGAAACAGAGAAAAGCCTCTTTGCTTAGCAAACAGCGCTTCGTTAAAGAAAGGCGGCCAAAGCCGGTGCTTTAGCATAGCTCCTTGGCGAAATCCCCGAACCCTGGCTGGGTCGGAAATATGTATGGGCCCGTCTATCCGGCGGGCCCATGCTGCGCCCAAATACCGGGCAACCATAGCGAAATTCAGAGGAACAACCGCAAGTATGAACAACAATCGCTCTACTCTAATCTTAAATGGGCAGGCAGTAAAAGAGGTTATGAAGCTGGCAGTGCCCGCCATTATCGAAAACCTGATGATTACCCTGGTAGCCATTGTGGATACGGCTATGGTGGGCTCCCTGGGTGCGGCTGCCACGGCTGCCACCGCCTTAAACGCTTCCCCCTCCTGGGTGATCAACTCCATGTCCATGTTGATTTCCGGCGGGGCAACCGTGCTGATTGCCCGCAGCTGGGGCGCCCAGGATTATAAAACCGCAGGCAGTTATGCCCGGCAGGCCTTTAGCCTTTGCCTGATATTGGGGGCGTTGCTGACCCTGGCGGTTGAGCTCGTCGCCCCTTATTACCCCATTTGGATGCATGCTGAGCCGGACGTGGCACCTAACGCCACCGCTTACATGCGCATCATTGGGTCTGTCATTGTGCCCCAATATGTGGCTTTAACCTTATACGGCGTGCTGCGGGGCAGCGGCGACACCCGCACTCCCATGGTCATTTCCATTGGTTGCAATCTGCTTAATGTAGTGGGCAATTTTCTCTTGATTTATCCGAGCCGCACCCTTCCCCTGCTGGGCGGCATCCCCATGTGGGGCGCAGGCCTGGGCGTGCAGGGGGCGGCCATTTCCACCGCAATCTCCCTTGCCCTATCCGGGGTAATCATGCTTTGCATCCTCTGCCGCCGCAAGGATGCCCTGCGCTTCGGGTTGGGCATGTCCTACCGGCTGAAAAAGAAAAGTGCCTGCACGCTGTTGCGGGTAGGCTTGCCCATTGCAGGAGAGCGGGTTGCCGTAAACGTAGGGCACATTTTTTTCGCCTCCATTGTTTCCGCGTTGGGAACCATTCCGCTCAGCGCCAATCATTTGGCCACCACTGCTGAAGGCGTGTGCTATAATCCGGCGTTCGGCTTTTCCGCCGCCGGTACTACCATGGTGGGACAGGCGCTGGGCGCAAAGGATGAACGCCGCGCTGAACATATGGGCAACGCCAATATCCTGTTGTGCGCCTTATGCATGGTTGGAGTTAGCGTATTGATGTATGTGTTTGCGCCGCAGATGATGGCCGTATTCACCCCTGAGGAAGAAATCATTGCTTTGGGCACCTCCGTGCTGCGGATTATCGCCTTTGCAGAGCCTCTCTTTGGCATTTCCATCGTAGTAACAGGGGTGCTCCGGGGCGCTGGGGACAGCGTAGCGCCTCTGGTCACCAACCTAATCTGCATGCTGGCCATACGCCTGCCATTGGCCGTGTTGTTTGTAACAATCTGGGGGTGGGGGTTGCAGGGCGCATGGTACGCTATGGGCATCGATTTATGCCTTAGGGGTATTGTGCTGTTCTGCCGGTTCCGTTCCGGATAATGGAAGCGGCAAAGCAGCAAATTGGCGCAAATGGAAAAAGGCAGCGCTTCCGCTGCCCTCTAACCCATATAGATGGGCCGTTGCTTTACCGGCTGCCTGGGGCGTTCATACCCTGGGCGGCTTTTTTCAACCTCTCAGGGGTATTGTCCTTGGGATAACGGGCACAATGCAGCAACAGCTTGCGCTTGATTTCCCCTACCGCCGGGCCTGGGGGAATGTTCAACCATTCCATAATGTCCTTACCTGTGCAGCAAAGCTGCCCTTCAGAAAAGGGCGCGCCTTCCCGCTGCATGTTCTCCAATACCTCCCGCCACCGCTTGGCCACCCATTGGGTCTCATAGCCAGAACCCCGCACGTCTGCTTCCCGCAGGGCGCAAAGAGCCAGGCTATGTTCATAGCCCCAGCCTGCAAACCGGGCACGCAGGGTATTTTCCTTGGCCTTGCCATTGAGGTCATACATATGGTGTGCAATTAAGTCTGCCGCTTCCTCAGCAATCTTTTTGGGATAGCGCAGACGTTCCAGCATACAAAGGGCCATTTGGGCGCCAATGCTGTCATGTCCCAGCATAGGCGTAACACCGCGGGGCAAGGCCAACTCCCCAGGCGTGCAGGCATGCCCGCCCGCATCCATAGGCAGCTGCTTTTCCCGCAAAGCAGCCGGCTTTCCCACATCGTGCAGCAAAGCCGCCAGCCGCAGCGTGAGCTGCGGAGGGGCTGCGGCACACGCATGGAAATTATGCTCCATCACCTCATAGCGGTGGTACTGGGGCCTTTGGGGCACCCCTTCCCCCTCCAGCAATTCCGGCAGCACATAGGGCAGCGCCCCTATTTCATGGAGCAAATGCAGCCCATACAGCACCGGGGCGTGTCCCTGATGCAAGGCAGGGTACCGGACGTCGCTGAGCAGGATCTTGCTGAGTTCTTCCCGCTTGCGTTCCCAGGCAATATCCCCCAAACCCGCCACGCAATCTTTTGCAGCCGCCCAGGTGTTTTCCTCAATCGCAAATCCCAGTTCGCAGGCAAAGCGCACCAGCCGTAGCACCCGCAATCCATCGTCTTGCAGGATCACATGTGGGTCCGGCGTGGTTGCCCGCAAAATTCTCCGGGATACGTCTTGTTTCCCCATCGTTGGATCCAGTATATCGCCAGACAGTATCTCGATATACATTGCATTGCAGGTAAAATCCCGTCGAAACGCATCCTGCTCCATTTCTGCACCCAGTGTGACGGCCCGGGGCCGATGGCTCCCGCCCGCCTCATATTCCTCCTGTCCGCGGAACGTGGTGTGCTCCAGTTTCAGCCCCTGGTAGTGAATTTCTACCGTACCAAACTGCAATGCCTTGGGGATGCAGGGTATTCCCTGTGCGCGGCACAGTTCCAGCACCCCTTGGGGCAGCATGGCGGAGCAAATATCCAAATCGCTGGGCGGCAGGCCTAACAGGCCGTTGCGCACAATCCCCCCTACCCCATAGAGAACGGCGCCCTGCCTGCTCCAAAGCGCTGCCAGTGTTTTGAGCGCCATTGGAAGCGGAATGTTTTCTATCATAGTCTTCACCCCTCTCGGGTTTTGTAGTTCTTTTATTCTTTGCCGGACGCCCCTGCTTTTTTCACACGCCGGCTGTTTCAGCCCCATACCATCATATCACAGCCTCCCATGCTTTCCAAATCACCCAACAAAAAGGGCCCGCCCATACGCAAACTGCAGCGCACAGGCAGGCCCTTCCAAGTTTTTAACCGAAAACCCGGGTTATTTTACCTTTTCTTTGCGGTACATCACCATTTTCATCAGCACCAGCAGGCCAACCATCACCACCAGGGCAATGGGCAGCACGATCCAGGCGCTCTGCACAAATCCCGCCAGGATATAGAACACGCAGGACACGCCTGCCACCAGCAATGCATAAGGCAGCTGGGTGGATACGTGGTTTACATGGTCGCACTGGCCGCCGGTAGAGGCCATGATAGTGGTATCCGAAATGGGGGAGCAATGGTCGCCGCACACTGCGCCAGCCAGGCAAGCGGACACGGCGATAATCAAAAGCTCGCTGCCAGGCTGCAGCACCTTGACCACGATGGGCAACAAAATACCAAAGGTACCCCAGCTGGTGCCGGTGGCAAACGCCAGCCCCACTGCCACCAGGAAGATGATAGCAGGCAGGAAGGACTTGAAGGCTCTCGCGCTGCCGTCCACCATATTGGCCACATACACGTCCGCACCCAACAGCCCTGTCATGGCGGATAACGTCCAGGCAAAGGTCAAAATCAGAATGGCAGGCACCATCGCCTTAAAACCTTCCGGCACTGCGGCCATAAAGTCTTTAAAGGAGAGCACCTTGCGGCACATGTAGTACACAAACGTGATCAGCAGCGCAATAAAGGAGCCCAGCGCCAAGCCCACGGAAGCGTCGCAGTTGGCGAAGGCGTTGACAAAGCTTTCTCCAGAGAAGAATCCGCCGGTGTAGATCATGCCTAACACGCAGCAAACGATGAGAACGGCTACCGGGATCACCAGGTCGCACACCTTGCCCTTGCCTTTGACGATTTCCTGGTTGCTTTCCCCATAGGGGCGCTCCGGCGTCGTAAACAGGTCATCCTTCTCCTGGGCGTTGCGCTCGTGGATGCGCATGGGTCCAAAGTCGAAGTTAAGACAGGTAATGGTAATCACCATGGCAATGGTCAACAGGGAGTAGAAGTTGTAGGGGATCGCCCGGATAAACAGCTCCAGCCCATCCGTGCCTTCCACCACGCCGGTGACCGCGGCTGCCCAGCTGGAAATGGGAGCGATCATGCAAATCGGTGCGGCAGTTGCGTCAATAATATAAGAAAGCTTGGCTCTGGAAACCTTGTGGGTATCCGTGATGGGCCGCATCACGCTGCCTACGGTGAGGCAGTTGAAATAGTCGTCCACAAAAATCAGCACGCCCAAAGCAAAGGTGGACAGGGTGGCGCCCTTACGGGTTTTGATCTTCCTTCTGGCCCATTCCCCATACGCTGCGGAACCGCCGGCACGGGTGATCACCACCACCATAATGCCCAGCACCACCAGGAAAATCAGGATGCCTACGTTCCAGCTATCCGAAAGCTTAGCAATAAAGCCATCGTTGAGCATGGTATTCATGGTCATTTCCAGGTTAAAGTTGGAATAGAACAGCGCCCCTGCCACAATGCCCACAAACAGGGAAGAGTATACTTCCTTGGTGATCAGGGCAAGCCCAATGGCGATAATGGGCGGCACCAATGACCAGAACGTGGCGTACATATTGCTCTGGTAAGGCTCGGGGACCTCCCCTGCCCCCTCGCAGGTTGCACAGGCAACTGTGCCCGCCCCTTCACAGTCGGGGCAAGTGACCGAAGTTTCGGCGAAGGCTGTGCTGCAGGCAAACAGCAGCAGGCACACCGCCACCACCAGCAGCGCGCGCCGGCGAATGGATGGATTTCGCATGAGATAACACCTCCACATCAATTTCAAGGAAACAGAAAAGCAGGCTGGAGCCGCCACATGCTCCAGCCTGCCAACAAAGAAAAACAAGCCTGGTATGATAGCGCTCCACAATGCATGATTGTGACAGCCATACGGATATTCTCCGCATGTCCAGCAACAGCGTCTTCCGGTGAAACGCTTCGCTTCGGCAAGCCGCCCTTTTTCCCGCCCTCACAGCCCTCCGGGGGCTCCAGCGGGATACTCTTGCTGGCTCGCGCCTCTATCACGGGCACAATACCCGTATGGGCCTATTATCCTCCATCTGTGTACAGGTGTCAATGATCTTTCTTAATTATTTCTTTACAAATTGAATAAAACGACATGCGTTTCATCGCTAAGCATGCCGCTTGGGCAGGAAGCAGGCCCTATTTCCCCGTTTTGCCGGGAAGCTTGGCGTTTGTTGGCATAAAGTTCCCTTCTTTTACAGTCGGTGGAGCGACAATTTTTCTATCTTGTCCTTGGCATACTAGAGTTCTCCCCTGCATATCTTACCAGTTCCATACAAAGGAGGCCGCTTATGGAAACCAGCAGACTAACCAAATCCCTTTGGAGCCAACGGGTTGTCCCCTATCTGCGCCGTCCGGCTTTTATCATGGAAGCCCTCAGCCTGGTAGCCGCGCTGCTGCTGGGACGTGTGCAGCTTTTAGGGGGCTTGTCCCCGCTGGGCATCGCTTTTTTTGTCGCGCTGGACATGGCCGGCATCGCTCCCGTTTGGTACCCCATGGTCGGCGCGGCGTTGGGCTGCGCCCTATGCACTCCACCCTATTGGGCTGGTGTTGCGG
>JAEXFV010000158.1 GCA_023451115.1 Bacillota bacterium | reverse complement strand
ACAGGCGGATACTGAAAAGTTGCCTTTGCTTTCTACCAAGCTCGTATTACATCCCCCTTGAGCAAACCTCCCTTTAGGGAGGTTTCCGTAAGGGGGCTTGGGGGTTTTGCGGGGTGGGAAAGCATTGTCCCCGCAGGGGACTAACCATTCCCTTTTAAAAAGCGTATTTAAGGAAAACAGTGCTCTCCATGAAAAATACATTTTAAAATGAATGCTTCCGGCCTTACAACTCTCCCTTCCCTACCAGCACCCCGTATGCAAAGGCCTTTTCACAAAGATACCGTTCCATCTTCTCGTAGCAGCTGACCAGGCGCAGCATTTCCGGGCTATCCTGATCCGGATCGCCGCTCAAGGCAATGTTCATTTGCAACCGGGCTTGAAACGCCTGCTCGCTGAGCATGCCGCAGGGGCTTTGCGGGTTCATTTCATTAGGGATTTTCTCCAAACGCGGCAAAAACCCGGATTGTTCCCCTGTCATAGCATCATAAATCTGTTGGAATAGCTGGTGTTCCGTTATCATCTTGCACCTCCAGGCTTTGTAACTTTACCCGTAACTGCTCTTTGCACTATTATTATATTGCATTTTGCAATAATTATAAAGTGCATATTTATGTCGAATTCCCACATATACTTTTTGTATTAAATTTGCAATGCAAAAGGTGTGGCGATATGCGCTTTAAAATCCCCATTGTACCCAAAACAAGTACAAAAAGCATCCGCTTTCCCAATGATATGATTCAAAAAGTTGAGTCAGAAATTCAGGGAACGGATTGCACGTTTACTGCCTTTGTGGTAGAAGCAGTACGTATTGCGCTTGTAAACCTTGAAGAAGACAGGCAAGCGAATAATAATAATTAAATTTCGCGCCCCCTGAAAAAAAACATTGACATTTTCCTTTTATGTGTTTATCATAATTCCATTGTTGACAGCAAAGGCGCTGTGGGCTTGTGCCCGCAGCGCTTTTTATTTTATTCCAGTTTCAGCAGAGGAGGTAAGGGTATGAGCAGCATATCCGAAGTGTTTGGCAGCATGGTATTCAACGAGGCGGTAATGAAAGAACGCCTCCCCAAAGAAACCTACAAAGCCCTGAAGCAAACCATCCGCATGGGCAAGGACCTGGACCCCAACGTGGCCAACGTGGTGGCCAACGCCATGAAAGACTGGGCCATTGAAAAAGGGGCTACCCATTTCACCCACTGGTTCCAGCCCATGACGGGCATCACCGCGGAAAAGCACGACAGTTTCATTTCCCCCAACGGCAGCTCCGGCAGCGTGATCATGGAGTTTTCCGGTTCCAACCTGGTAAAGGGCGAGCCAGACGCTTCCTCCTTCCCCTCCGGCGGGCTGCGGGCAACCTTTGAGGCCAGGGGCTACACCGCCTGGGATCCCACCAGCTACGCCTTTATCAAAGACGGCACGCTGTGCATCCCCACCGCGTTTTGCTCCTACGGCGGCGAAGCGCTGGATAAAAAAACCCCGCTTTTGCGCTCCATGGAGGTGCTCAACGACCAGGCGCTGCGCATCCTGCGGCTGTTTGGCAACACCGCGGTGCAGCGGGTCATCACCACCGTAGGCCCTGAGCAGGAATATTTCCTGGTAGATAAGGCCATGTACGACCAGCGGGAGGATCTGGCCTTTTGCGGCCGTACCCTCTTTGGCGCAAAGCCCCCCAAGGGCCAGGAGCTGGAGGACCATTACTTTGGCGCCATCAAGCCCCGGGTTTCCGCCTACATGAAGGATTTGGACCAGGAGCTGTGGAAGCTGGGGGTTCTGGCAAAAACCGAGCATAACGAGGTGGCCCCTGCCCAGCACGAACTGGCCCCCATCTTTACCAACACCAATATCGCAGCGGACCATAACCAGCTCACCATGGAAATCATGAAGCGGGTTGCCCTCAAACACGGCCTGGTTTGCCTGCTGCATGAAAAGCCCTTTGCAGGAGTCAACGGCAGCGGCAAGCACAACAACTGGAGCATGTCCACAGACACGGGGCTCAACCTGCTGGAGCCCGGGGCAACCCCCCATGAGAACATTCAGTTCCTGGTGTTCCTGTGCGCGGTCATCAAAGCAGTGGATGAATACCAGGACTTGCTGCGGCTTTGCGTGGCCAGCGCCGGCAATGACCACCGCCTGGGCGCAAACGAAGCGCCGCCGGCCATCGTGTCCATGTTCCTGGGCGACGAGCTTTCCGCCGTGCTGGACGCGCTGGAAAAGAAAGCCGAATACACCGACAGCTTTGCCAAGGATTTGGAAACCGGTGTGCACGTGCTGCCCAAATTCGCCAAAGACAGCACCGATCGCAACCGCACCTCCCCCTTTGCTTTCACGGGGAACAAGTTCGAGTTCCGCATGCTGGGCTCCTCCACCTCTATCTCCGGCCCCAACATCGTGCTCAACACCATTGTGGCCCAGGAGCTGAAGGAGTTTGCAGACAACCTGGAAGCCGCGCCGGACTTTAACGTGGCCGTAGGCAAGTTGATCCGCCGCACCATCCGGGAACACAAGCGCATCATATTCAACGGCAACAACTACTCTGACGAGTGGGTAAAAGAGGCGCAAGGCAGGGGGCTTTTGAATCTGAAATCCACCGTAGAGGCGCTGCCTGCCTTTATCTCCAAGAAAAACGTGGCGCTCTTTACCAGCCATGGCATTTTCACCGAGAAGGAGATCCACTCCCGGTATGAAATTTTGCTGGAAGGTTATACCAAAGTGGTGCACATTGAGGCGTTGACTATGCTGGATATGGCAAAAAAGCAGATTTTGCCCGCCGTATCCGCCTACACCCAGGCTTTGTGCGACACTGCGGCCGCCCGCAAAGGGGTTTGCCCCGGCCTGGACGGGGGCATGGAGGCCAAGCTTGCCGCAAAGCTTTCCGCCCTCTCCTCCTGCCTGTATGAGCGAATTGAAGGGCTGGACCAGCTGCTGTTGGATATGCCCCGGGATTTGGACGCCTATGCAGAAGCCTGCTATCATCATGACAGCATCCTTGGCGCCATGCGCATGCTTCGGGCAGTGGCAGACGAGCTGGAAACCATCACCGCCCAGCGTTATTGGCCCTTCCCCACCTATGGGGCGCTGCTGTTTGGCATTTAACCCTGCTTTCCCTCCATTATTGCGGCGTTTTTTCTTCCTCTGAACGCCGCAATGGTTTTTCTCCTTTGCCCGCCCTCCCGGCGGGCCGTGCTGTTAAGCGAAAGGCCCCGTCCAGCAGACGGGGCCTTTCGTGTGTCAAAAAAGTACAATTGGACTTTTTTGAGATTACAGGTTTTGCCTACTACGCTGCGCTTCGCCGGGCGGCAAAACCTGCAAAGTATGAAAACACAAGGTTTTCATCCGTTTCGGCGTACACGCCGCCGAAGCCGGATTTTATGTCAAGGGGTACGCCCCTTGACAATCCCGAGGTTTTTCGACAGGCTGCGGCCCCGTCCAGCAGACGGGGCCTTTCGCACTCTTCTCCATGATTGATTCCGTTTAATCCCTGCGGGTGCGGTTTACGATAAACAGCGCGCGCAGCAGGTTCACCAGGCTGGCCAGCGCGCCTACCACATAGGTAAAGGCCGCCGCCCGCAGCACCCGCTTCGCCTGGGGGATTTCATCGTAGCTCAGGTACCCGCCATCGGTAAGCATGGCGATGGCCCGGGAAGAGGCGTTAAACTCCACCGGCAGCGTAACCAGCTGAAACAGAAACATGGCGCCAAAGAGCACCACGCCCACCATAGCCAGCCGGTAGCTGTTCATCAACAGGCCGATCAGCAGCAGAAACGGCGCGATCTGGGAGCCAAAGCTTGCCACCGGGAGCACGGCGTTGCGAAGCCGTATGGGGAAATACCCCTCCTGATACTGCATCACATGCCCGATTTCATGGGCAGCTACCGCCAGCGCGGACACGGAGCTTTCGTTGTACACGGACTGGCTTAAGCCCACCACGTTGGTGCGGGGGTTAAAATGGTCCGTCAGCCGGCCGCCTACAGAGGTAATCTGTGCGTCGCTTCCCCCATCCCGCAGCAGGTTTTGGGCAACGCTCACCGCAGGGAGCCGGCAGCTTGCCGCTACCTTAGCGTACTTTTGAAACGTGCTGTTCACCTTGGCCTGGGCCACCAGGCTTAGCACCATCACCGCCAGAAACGCCAGCAACAGTTCCGAATTGTAGCCGTAAAAATAATACATGGTGTTACCTCATTTCACCCTTTTTGCGCAAATAAATCCGTTTCCCCAGTTTCACCAGTTCCTCAATCACCACAGGCAGCAGTGCAAGGGCAATCACTTCCCCCAGCAGCGCAAGTGGCAGCGGCGCCAGGGAGAACAAGGTGCGCAGCGGCGCAATCTCCAGCATGGCCAGGGTGAGCAATATGCCGCCGCCCGCCGCTGCAAACAGCCACTTGTTGGTGAACAGGTGCAGGCTGAAGAGGGACTGGGTTTCACTCCTAAGGTTAAAAGCGTGTACCAGCTCGGAAAGGGAGAGCACTGCAAATGCCATGGTGCGGGCAGTGTCAATGCCATAGGGCAGGCCCAGCAAATAGGCCAGGAAGGTGATGGTGCCGATCATCAGGCCCATCCATCCCACGTTAATGGCCATGGTGCGGGAGAGCAGGCTGTCCCCCCGGGTGGGCTGCCGCTGCATGATGCCGGGCTCCGCCGGATCCAGGCCCAGGGCCAGGGCAGGCAGGCTGTCCGTCAACAGATTGATCCACAGGATGTGCACTGCCAGCAAGGGCTCCGCCAGGTTGAGCAGGGTCGCGGTGAGCAGCACCAGGATTTCCGCCAGGTTGGAGGAAAGCAGGAACTGGATTGCTTTTTTAATGTTATCGTAAATCCGGCGGCCTTCCTCCACGGCATGCACCACGGTGGCAAAGTTATCGTCGGTTAAAATCACGTCCGCAGCCTCTTTGGCTACCTCTGTGCCCACCTTGCCCATGGCGCAGCCAATATCCGCCTTTTTCAGCGCCGGCGCGTCGTTCACCCCGTCGCCGGTCATGGCCACCACTTCCCCGTGCTTTTGCCAGGCGTCAATAATGCGCATTTTATGGGCCGGCGATACCCGGGCATACACGCTGATGCCCTTTACGTTGTCGTAAAGGTCTCCATCGCTCATGGCTTCCAGCTCTGTGCCGGTAACCGCCCGGTCCCCTTCCCGGAAAATGCCCAGCTCTTTTGCAATGGCAGTGGCGGTGAGCTTATGGTCTCCTGTAATCATCACAGGCCGGATGCCGGCGCTTTCACAGGTGGCTACCGCTGCCTTGGCCTCCTCCCTGGGCGGATCAATCATGCCGGTTATGCCTAAAAACGTCAGGCCCTTTTCCTCCGAAAGCAGGTTTTGCGGCCTGGTTTCAAACCCCTTCCAGGCATAGGCCAGCACCCGCAAGGCTTTTTGGGCCATGCCAAGGTTGGCCTCATAAAACCAGTCCCTATCCTGCTGGGTGATGGGCCGCGCCACACCGTCCGCCCCAATGATGGTATCGCAGCAGGCAAACAACTCGTCCAGCCCGCCCTTGGTGTACATCACATAATTCCCCTCTTTGCCGGGCTGGCACAGCACGCTCATGCGCTTGCGGTCCGAATCAAAGGGCGCCTCATCCACCCGGGAAATTTTGCGGCGAAAGTCCTGATAGTCCATCCCCATGGCGATGGCAAAGTCCACCAGCGCGGTTTCCGTTGGGTCCCCCAGGCCTACGCCTTCGGCGTTTACGGTGGCGTCGTTACACAGCACTGCGCAGGCAAGCAGGCTGTCCAGGGTTTCATTTTTGCCCCATTGGCACCCCTGCGCCTCCATCACCTGCCCGGCACAGGCAGCCTGCTGCACCGTCATACGGTTTTGGGTGAGGGTGCCAGTTTTATCCGAGCAAATCACGGTGGCGCTGCCCAGGGTTTCCACTGCGGGGAGTTTACGCACAATGGCGTTTTTTACCACCATACGCTTTACGCCCATGGCCTGCACCACCGTTGTGATGGCAGGCAGCCCCTCCGGGATAGCCGCCACTGCCAGGCTCACCGCCAGCAGGAACATATGCAGCGCCTCTCTGCCGTAGAGCATGCCCACCCCGAACATGGCAGCGCAAATCACCAGGCAGGCAATGCCCAGGGTTTTCCCCAGGCTTTCCAGCCGCTGCTGCAGGGGCGTATCCCGCTCTTCAGCGGACTGCACCATGTCCGCAATGTGGCCAACCTCCGTTGCCATGCCCGTGGCGGTAACAACGCCCACGCCCCTGCCATAGCTCACCAGGCTGCTCATAAACGCCATGCTCACCCGATCCCCCAGGCTGGCGTCCGCAGCGCAGGGGTCAGCGGATTTATCTACAGGCGCGCTTTCTCCAGTAAGGGCGCTTTCCTGAATTTGCAGGCTGCCGCTCTCCAAAATACGAAGGTCTGCAGGCACTACATCCCCTGCCTCCAGCAGCACAATATCCCCCACCACCAGCTGGGCTGCAGGGATGGAGCGCACCTCTCCTCCCCTGCGTACTTTGGCCTGGGGGGCGCTCATGTCCTTTAGGGCGGCAAGGGCGTTTTCCGCATTGCTTTCCTGCAACATGCCCAGCACCGCGTTTAACAGAATAATGGCAAAGATAATGGCGGCGTCCGTCCATTCCCCTAACAGGCCTGACACCAGCGCTGCCGCCAGCAGCACATAGATCATGAAGCTTTTGAATTGCTCCAAAAACATCATCAGCTTTGTGCGCCGCTTTCCGCCTGCCAGCCGGTTTTCCCCCAGCTCTTCCAGGCGCCTGGCCGCCTCTTGGGCGCTCAGGCCCTCCGGCGCGCTTTCCAACTGGGAAAGCACCGCCTCCTTTTCCAGCGCATACGGCTTTTGCAACTGCTCCATCGCCAATTTCATCCGTCCTTTCTCCTGGCTCCCAAGGAGCCCTATGGGCTTGTATGACACCGTCACCAAAGCTTGCTGCGCCTGCTCCGCCGCCCTTAGGCGTCGGGAACTTCACCAAGGCGTGATGTCAAAGCCAGAGCTTTGAGCGCCTTTTCGTCAGTGCGCCAGCATGGGGGGCAAATCATGCCATTCGCCCCCATTGCACTATTATACCAAATTCTACTGTTGGAACATGCACATTCCGGCAACATTGGGAAATTTATTATGGCAGGATTATGGCAAGTTTTCAAAATATGAAACAATGCCGGCGTTTCATGCTACAATAGCCATGAACAACAGCCAATGCATCCCCGCCCAGCCGGGGGAAAGCTGGCTTTACCGGAGAGGAAACGACTATGCCCTTACTTGCCGATTATCACACCCATACCTGCTTTAGCCACGGCACCGGCACGCCGGAGCAAAACGTGCAGGCCGCCCTTGCCCTGGGCCTGAAGGAAATTGCCATTTCCGAGCACAATGGCGGCCATCTGTTTTACGGCGTGCGTGGAAAAAACCTGCTGGCACTCAACCGGGAAATTGCCCGGCTGCAGTCGGCTTATGGCGGCCGTATCCGCATCAGCCTGGGGGTGGAGGCAAACCTTTTGGGGGACGGCGTTACGGACTTGCCCCCCCATGCCGCGGAGCAGTTTCATCCGGTGCTGCTGGGGTATCACAAAGGGGTGTTTCCCCGGGGAGCCACCGGCTGGCGATGGGAGGCCGGGCTATTGTTTGGCCAAAGCCCCCGCTATGCCCGGCAAAACGCCATGGCCGTGGCCCATGCGTTGGAGCGCAACCCCGGCATATTTGCCGTGACCCATCCGGGGCTGTATATCCCTATGGATATCCCTACCCTGGCCAAGGCCTGTGTAGACAACGGCGCAGCTTTTGAACTCAACGCAGGGCACAGCGGCCTTACATTGGAAATGATTCAGCAGGCTGCACTGGAGCCTGGGCTCACCTTCCTGCTCAGCAGCGACGCCCACCAGCCCCAGCAAGTGGGCCAGGTAGACAGGGCAGCGGCATTGGCCCGGCAGGCAGGCGTGCTG
>JAEXFV010000157.1 GCA_023451115.1 Bacillota bacterium | reverse complement strand
TGGCAGGGCTTGCCATGGTGAAGTTACCCCAGTTCAGGGCTTTCCTGGTTCATCTGACAGACAAAAAGCGGAAGGAGATGGCATGATATGGATTGGGAATTTGTATCGAACCTGCTTCTTGCCAGCGCCCGCATGGCAACACCTTTGATTTTTCTTTCCCTGGCAGAACTGTATTCCCAGCGGGCAGGTCTGGTTCACATCGGTTTGGAGGGCCTTGCCGCCATCGGATCTCTGCTGGGCTTTCTGGTAAGCCTCATCACCGGCAGCCCCATTTTGGGCGTGGTAGCCGGTGCAGGGGTAGGAGTTCTGGTCAACATGATTTACGCCTATGCTACTATCAATCTTTGTGCGGAACAGATTGTGTATGGCATGGCAATCAACATCTTTGCTCCAGCGCTGGCGGCCTTTATCTACCGGGTTTATTTCGGAGCCGGCAGCGAGTTGGTGCAGGTGGCGTTGATGCCCACTCTGGCTTCCATGCTGGGTATTTCCAGCAATAACTTCTTAGTAAAGCTACTTCTGGATCAGACCCCCATGGTATATCTGGCCTATGGCCTCATCATTTTCACCGCCATCTATTTTAGCAGAACCAAATCCGGATTAAATTTCAGAGCGGTGGGCGAGTATCCCAAAGCGGCGGCTACGCTTGGAATCAACGTTGTGGGTGTGAAATATGTGGCCAGCATTATTTGTGGCGCTCTGGCGGGCATTGGGGGGGCATACCTGACTACTTGCTATGCCACCACCTATACCGACGGCAACGTGGCCGGACGTGGCTTTATCGCTCTGGCTGCTGTTATCTTCGGGCGCTGGAATGCCGGCGGCGTATTGTTGGCGTGCCTGTTCTTCGGTTTCTGCGACGCGCTGCAGATCCGCCTCCAGGTCAGTAGTTTCGGCGTGCCTTACCAATTCTTCCAGATGATTCCCTATATTGCCACCGTTGCGGTGCTGGCGATCATCGGTGTGAAAAAGGCCGGGCCCAAGGGCGTAGGAAAGCCTTATATCCGTGAAGACCGGTGAAGCCCGCCTTTGGGCGGTTATGATAAGTACCTGTTGGACAATGAAAAGTGGAATTAGGAGGAAATCATTATGAAGAAATTTCTTGCACTGTTTCTGACCCTGACCCTGCTCCTGAGTCTTGTAGCCTGCAGCACGCAGACCGCTCCCCCTGCCGCTGCCAACGAGCCGGCCCAAGCGCCTGCCGCCGTCAGCGGACCAGCTGAAACGCCTGCTGTTGCCGGCGAACCGGCACAAGCGCCCAACGCCAACTCCGACAAAACCTATAAGGTTGCAATGATCTGCGACTCCAGCATCTCTGACGGCGGCTGGGGCATGGCTTGCTATAACGCCATGGTGGACGCAGCAGCAAAGTATGGTTGGGAGACTGAAGTATCGGACAGCATTGAACAGTCCGCCTATTATGACAATATCGTTTCCTACTGCGACTTAGGCTATGATCTGATCTATGCGCCCGGCAACCAGTATACTGATGCTGTGCTGCAAGCCGCAGAGGAATATCCTGAAGTGGCTTTTGCTCTACTGAACGGCGCTGAAACTACCCCCGCTAAGGCTTCCAATGGCAATGTGACTTCCCTGCTGCCTAACGCCACCCAGGTCGGCTGGATTGCCGGCGCCTTGGCTGGCCTGATGACACAGAGCAACACCATTGCCTTTATCGGCGCTATGGAACTGGATACTACAAAGGGCAAGTACGAGGGATATAAGGAAGCTGCCGCTTATGTAGGCGCACAGGAAGGCAAAGAAGTCAAAACACTGGATATCGTGTATTCTAATTCTTTTTCCGCCTCCGATAAGGGGATTGAATTCGCCAAAGCCATGATGGATCAGGGCGCTGATGTTTTCTTTGGCGATGCCTCGGCTGTTGACTCTGGTGCACGCCAAGCGATTGATGAAGCGAATGCCGCCAAAGGCTCGGTAAAGGTTTACGATATTGCGCAGCCTGCTGACCTTTTGGGGCAAAACGAATGCATCATTTGTAGTCAGGTAACGGATAACTCGTCGCTGGTTGGCTTGTGCATGGAAGCAATTGAAAACGGCACCTTCGGCGGTAAAACAATCTATGGCACTCTGCAAAACGGGGTTCTATCCGCCGGTGGGATCAGTGACTTGGTCCCCTCTGGGATCTCTGAGAAGTATCAGGGCTATCTGGATCAGATGGCGGCAGACACCTTTATGAAATAAGCAAGACAATGTAGGTAAAATAAGGGCTTAATGCGCTTTGTAGCGTAACAATACAAAAGGACCTCTTTGGGGTCCTTTTGTGCATATAGCAGGACTTATCATACTGTATCAGCGATAAACGGAGTTACAGAAATAGATGGCAGGGAAGGATCCTTTTAAAATGCCAAGAAATCTTGCACATTTTTATATTCGATGATACCATCAAATTGAATTTGAATACGACCGTATGCAGAGAGGAATTGAGGCAATGAGCATTACTATAGCCGATATTATGAAGCTGCCATCCCTGCATGGGGCGAAGGTGGTGGCAGGCCACAGCAATATGCATCAGGTTATCTCTGCCGTAAGTGTGCTGGAGGCAGCAAACGAAGAGCAACTTGGAGTAGACTTCCTTGGCGCTTCCCGTAACTATGGGCAGGAGATTGTATTGACCGCGTTTATGGCCTCCAAAGATGATGTGGAGCAGCAATGTGCATCCGTGCGCCGAAGCCATAAGGAGGGAGAGGTAGGCTTCATCGTATTCTATGTAGGTAGCATTCTTCCCAGGATTGAACCGCAGCTTATCGATGTGTTCAACGAGTTGGGCATGCCGCTTATCGTTATGCCAGAGAAACACCTAGAGCTACGCTACAGCGACGTTATATGCGAGGTCATGGAGGCCATCATCAATGACCGCCGAAAACACACCTATTTCACCACCGAGGTCATCGAGCGTATCTCATATATGAGCGCTTCCCAACGCTCTATTACCGGCGTACTTGCCATCATCCGAGACCGGGTGCAGTGCTCGCTTTATCTGTTCGATGAGCTGGGCCGTACGCTAAACGCCGTTGAGTGGCCGCATGGCCGCTGCTTACCTGCAAAAGAGCTTTACAGCCATAAAACGGCTTATGGTGTAGTGGAAACTTGCATTTTGGACGGCAAGCCCTATTACGTGGACTGGGAGGCTATTGGCAATACCGGATCTAAGCTGGAACTGATGGTGGTGAAGGAAAAGGACGATCTTACGGTGGACTGCTGCAAGCAGATCAAGTACATTGTTAAGACCTATATCAATCTTTGGGCGGAAAACTATGGGCAGCTGGACACGAAGCAACTGGTTAGCGCAATCATCAACAATGAGCCGGAGAAGATGCGGCAGATTGCAGGCATCCTGAAGCAAAATGTAAAAGCCCTATCCTGCGCTTATTTTTTCTACAGCCGCGACGGGGGCTATGCCTATGACAGCCTTCTTGCGGCTCGGCGGATCATCCAGAGCTTTATTTCGGTGTACCAGAACATCTTCCTCACAGATATCTTCGATGAAACGGTGGTCGTCTTTGCTGATCGTACCCGCGAGCGCATTGACGGCGATCTGCCGGCGCTGTTGCAGGAGCTTGCAGAGCAGGGGATGGGTAGCTGGGGCGTTGTGATCAACGAGGGAGTTACAACCCCGGAGAAGGTTAAAACAGCTTATTGGCAATACCAACATTGCAAGAAATACCTGTCTATTGTCTTTCCCAACAAACCCGCCGTCACCAATGGGGAAGTGGTATTTGTGGAGCGGGCGCAGGCGCTGCTGAACCGGCAGGAGCAACGCCGCCCATTCACCGAAAGCATGCACGAGCAGGGCCTCACCGGGCGGCGGGAGGCCGAACTCCTGGAAACCTTTGCAATCTTCTTGCTGGATGCGGATACCAATGTGGCCAAGACAGCGGAGCTGATGTTCGTACATAAAAACACTGTGAAATTCCGCATCCGGAGTATCGAAGCGATCTTGGGTCACAGGCTAACGCGTATGCCGGAAATTTACGATCTGTACCTTGAGGCGGTATTTATGCGGTTGGAACAAGCTAAGTAAATGTCAAAGATACATCATTAAGGCGTGTTTTTTTGTACCAAAAGGACAAAAAAACACGCCGTTTTTTGTATTCAATTGGTTTTTCGAATGAAATTGCCGATGATAAACTGCTTATTAACAGGAATAGCGATCACATCTACTCACAAAACAAAAAAAGGAGAACGCGATCATGAGAAAACTTTACAAGCAGGATATCATCGAGATTCTTTATGGTGCAACGTTATTGGGCGCGGGCGGCGGCGGTTCCCTGAGTTTTGGGCTGGATATGCTGGAACGGTTGGAGAAGGATGGTGAACAGATCGAGCTGGATCTTCTGGATCTTGATGAGATTGCGGATGATGAATACGCAGCAATGGTTGCCGGCCTGGGCTCGCCTGTGGCAATGTTGGACAGCACGTTACCCATGTTCGGGCCGGATGCCGTTTATGCATTCAAGGCGTTCCAAAAGGCCTTCGCTGGGGAAGGCAAAAGCGTTAAATACCTCTATTCCGGCGAAATGGGAGGCTTTAATACGTTTGTCCCCATGCTGGTGGCCATTTTATCCGATAAGGATGTTAACAAGAGAATCAAGTTCCTGGACGTGGATAGTAACGGCCGTGCCGTCCCTGAACTGAACACTACGCTGGGCGTGTATTTTGGTCATCCACCGCGTCCTATGGGCTTGGGCAGCCTGTATGGTGACGAGATTGCCGTTTATCCCATCAGCGACCACTCCGGTGAACAGATTGCACGCCAGATGTGCATGCTTTACAATATGCGCATTGGTTTTGCAACCTGGGGCATGAACAAGGCGGAAATGGCCGAAGCCCTGCCTGTTGGCTGTGTCACCTTTGCACAGAACATTGGCAAGGCGTTCCTTGCGGCAAAGGACAATAGCACGGACCTCATGGATGAACTCAGGAAGGTTATGGAGATTCGGGAGTTCTGCCGCGGCACCATCGAAAAGCTGGATCTGAAGCAGGAGGGTGGCTTTGATTTCGGTACCACGGTTGTCAGAGGCGATGATGGAAAAAAATATTACATTGATTTCAAAAACGAGAACCTCATTTTGCGCGATGAATCCGGCAAGACCTATCTGACCGCGCCGGAGGGAATCGGGCTTGTGGATCTGGATAATATCTATCCGTTGACTAACGCGGATACCAAGGAGGGCATGCGCCTGCTGGTTACCATGTCGCCCGCCGATCCACACTGGTGGGATGCAGAAAAGAAGCCTTACGAATGCTGGCTGCCAGAGCTCAAAAAGGTTGGTTTAGCGGGAGAGCAGATCCGTTACTGTTGATCCGCAATTGTCTCCTTCCCGGAAGTGCGCGTTTGCCTTACGCGCACTTCCCCTTCCCTGATGATATAACTAAAAAAGAAGGAGAATAGAGAATGGAAACGAAAACGAAGAAAAGCAAGGTTATAGAAACCACAACTTATCAGCCTGTTTCTCTGGAAGAGAAGCGATCCTGGACTTCCATCGCGTTCGTGTGGATGGGCAGCACCATATGCGTACCCGCACTGATGGTGGGAGGTATGATCGGTATGGGTATGCCTTTTAGCCAGGCCATCCTGGCCATGATCGCCGGTTTTGCGCTGGTTTGCGTCTACATGGTGCTCATTGGGACCCAGGGCTCGGATCTCGGTATGCCCACCACGGCAATTTTTGCCCGCGCTTTTGGTGAGCGCGGCTCCACAGTCGCCTCTGGTATTGTTATTGCCATATGCGGCATCGGCTGGTTCGGCGTGCAGACGACAATATGCGGCAGTTCCTTTTGCCAGATTCTGCATGATTTTGTGGGAATCGATTTCCCGCTGTGGCTTTCCAGCGTGATCTGGGGCATTGCAATGCTGCTCACCGCTGTCTATGGTATCAAGATCATTGATATTCTTAATAAAATTTCCGTTCCCGCATTGATCATTATGCTGGTATGGGGATTGATCCATGCCCTTTCTGGCGGTGCAGGCCAAGTGGTGGCAAATTATGTGCCTGAAACGCCTATGACATTCATTGCGGGTACGACGCTTGCTGTTTCGGGTTTTGCGGTGGGCGCGGTGTTATCCAGCGATTATACCCGTTACTGCAAGTCGCGTCGGGATACAGTGCTTTCATCGGTGGTCGGCGTGCTGCCCACCTCCATTCTGGTGCTTGCTATTGGCGGTGTGCTTGCTGTTACCTCCGGTAATTATGACCTCACGCTGATGTTCTCCGGCATGGGTCTGCCTCTTGTGGGCTTGCTGTGCCTCATTCTTGCGACTTGGACTACCAACTGCGGCAACGCCTACTCTGGCGGTATTGCTATTGTAGGGATTTTCAAGCTTAAGGATGATAAACGCGCGCTGGTTACGCTTATCGCAGGCAGCATTGGCACGCTGTTGGCTATTGTCGGCATTATGGATCATTTTGTGCCCTTCCTGAGCTTCATCAGCGTTCTGGTACCGCCGATGGCTGGTGTGGTCATTGCAGACTACTGGATTTTGGGTAAAGGAAAGAAAGAGGCGTGGAAACCCTTTAAAGGCGTTAACTGGCTAGGTCTCATCTCCTGGGCCTGCGGTACTGCCTTTGGCACGGCATTTACTTTCTTTATCCCCACCATTAATGCTGTGATCGTATCCATGCTCGTTTACATCATCCTAATCAAGGTTGTTAAAAGCGAGAAGCTGAACCCCTTTTGCACGCAAGCTGGGCAGAAGGAGGCCTAATCCATGAAAATATTGAATATCGTACCCGTTAACTTCGATGTCTACACTCCGCAGATCGATCGTTATGTGCGCAAGTATTTGGGGAAGGATACGGTATTGGACACGGTCCGTATTCACAACGGCTCCGCCTCCATAGAGGGGGAATTCGATGAGATGACCAATGCCCCCCATGTGGTGGATTTGGTAATTCAAGGGGAGAGGGACGGCTACGATGCTGCATTTATCAACTGCTTTGGCGATCCTGGCGTGGCTGCAGCACGGGAGTGCGTGAATATTCCTGTGTTTGGCGGCTTTGAGCCAGCTGTATTGCTGGCGCTGGGCTTGGCCGATCGTATCGGCATCGTTACCGTGCTGCCTAATGTGATCCCCATGCTGCAGCGCCATAGCGCCGCCCATCATTTGGACCGCCGCATTGTGTCTATCCGTGATGTGGGTATCCCCGTCTTAGCATTGGATAACCACGAAACGCTCTGCAGCGCACTCATCCAGGAGTCTGTAAAGGCGGTGCGCGAGGACAACGTGCAGGCTATTGTGCTAGGATGCACCGGGATGGTGGATGTGGCGGAGACAGTGGAGGAGGGGCTTAGAGATGCTGGTTACGAGGTGCCTGTTGTTGAAGCGGCGCGTGCAGCTGTGATGCTGTTGGAGCTGTATGCAAAGATGGGGCTCAGGCACAGCCGTAGAGCCTATCTCAAACCAACCGTGAAATAGCATTCCGGCCTTACGGTGCGGCGGGCTTTGCCCTGGCGCCTAGCCGGTTACCTCAGAGCGTAAAGGGAGGATGATATGAAAATTTTAAATGTAGTGCCCTGCAATTCCGATATTTTCACCCTCGAGATGAATGCCTACATCAGCAAATACCTGTGTGAAGATACCGTGATTGACAGCGTGCGGCTGCAAGAGGGGACGCCCTCCATTGAGGGAGAATGGGATGAACTCATCAATGCGCCCCATGCAGTAAAGCTGGCCATACAGGGTGAAAAGGACGGCTATGATGCCATTTTTATCAACTGCTTTGGCGATCCTGGCGTACATGCGGCGCGCGAGTGCGTGGACATTCCTGTATTTGGCGGGTTTGAACCCGCTATGCTCATCGCCATGGGCTTGGCTGACCGCATCGGCGTCGTGACGATTATGCCCAATGTGGTGCCGGTACTGCACCGCCACGCGGCTGCTGCGCATTTGGATGGCCGGTTGGTCTCCGTTAGGGATGTGGGCATCCCCGTTCTGGATTTATGCGACCATCAGAAGCTGTGTAACGCAGTGGTGCGCGAATCGATCCTAGCTATCCAACAGGACGGCGTGCAGGCCATTGTGTTGGGGTGCACTGGCATGGTGGGCGTGACGGAGACTGTGGAGGAAGGGCTTAAGGACGCAGGCTATGAAGTGCCCGTTATTGAGGCGGCGCGCTCCGCAGTGATGCTGCTGGAGTTATATGCCAAGATGGGCCTCCGGCACAGCCGCCTGACATACCTGAAGCCGACGCAGAAATAAACGTGAGCCAATTGGAAAGGAGCGTTACAATATGGGTGTATTGGACAATTATAAACCGCAGGAAGTTTTTCGCTTTTTTGAGGAAATTTGCGCCATTCCGCACGGCTCTGGTAACGGGGATGGTATCGTGGGCTATCTGGAGAATTTTGCCAGGACGCGCGGCTTGGAAAGCGAGCATGACGCCGCAAACAACGTGGTCATTCGTAAAAAGGCCAGCGCAGGCTATGAAAATGCGGATACCATCATCCTACAGGGCCATCATGATATGGCGTGCGAGAAGGATGCCGGCGTAATATTCGACTTTCAAAAGGACGGGATCATACCCGTAGTGGACGGCGATACGATCCGGGCCAAGGGTACGACGCTGGGCGGCGATAACGGCATCGCAGTGGCCATGATACTCGCCATTCTGGATGACGATACGCTGCCCCATCCAGCCATCGAGGCGCTCATCACCGCGGATGAGGAGATCGGGATGGTCGGCGCATTTGCTTTCGATTGCAATAGGCTGACCGGGCATAAACTGATCAACCTGGATTCCGAATATGAAGGCGTGCTC
>JAEXFV010000104.1 GCA_023451115.1 Bacillota bacterium | reverse complement strand
GCCAAATACTGCTCCGTGTTATAAACAGGGACAATGATAGAAACATCAACCATACAAATCGGTTACCTTCTTCAATATCATGATGCAGGAAATAAAAGAGCGTTTTTACCAACACACATCCTACCATACATTTTATATACAGACAAGCCAATAAAGAGTGGGTAGGACTGCTATGTAATAGAGATTTTGGCTAAAAATATAAGGATATTAGGCCGTAAAATTGACCTTTTTAAGGGGGCATGCTATAATGCAGTGAATTATTGAGGCAGGAAAAAAGCAATGGAGAGCGGGATGCGTTTTTTTAAAGACCTGAAAAGATATTACAAATACGTCACGAAATCTGCAGGGGCGCAGCTTAAGTCTGAGGTTGCAAATTCTTATTTAAGTTGGGCATGGTGGATCCTGGATCCGCTGCTTTTTATGCTGGTATATACGTTTATTTCCAAAATTGTGTTCCAATCCACTGTGGAATATTTTCAAGTTTTTGTGTTCATAGGTCTTACCTTATGGACCTTTTTTGATAAAAGCATTACGCAAAGCATCACCTTGCTCCGGGCAAATGCAGGTATTATTACGAAAATCTATGTGCCAAAGCAAATCCTGATTTTACAAAAAATGTTTGTAAATGGTTTTAAAATGATGGTATCCTTGGTGCTGATTTTTATTCTGATGTTGCTCTTCCGTGCGCCGTACACCTGGTATATCCTCTATTGTATTCCGCATTTTATCTTGCTGTTTGTATTTACCTTTGGCGCTTGCAGCATTCTCATGCATTTTGGCGTCTTTGTCAATGACTTACAAAATGTGATTGCGGTGCTGCTGAGACTGGTGTTTTATATGTCGGGTATTTTTTATGACATAAGCAAAGCGATACCCTTCCCATACAGCAGTTGGTTGGTGATCGGCAATCCGGTTGCATTGTGTATTCAGGGCTGCCGCAATGCGTTCCTGTATCAAACCCCGCCAAATTGGAAATATGTGAGTATCTGGATGGGAATTAGCATTTTCCTTACCGTAATAGGAACGATGTTGGTATATCGATATGAAAATAGCTATGGAAAGGTTCTATAATGTCTGTTGCAATTCAAGTAGAAAATTTACATATATGCTATAAAACCATGAACGCCGTTTCTGTGAAAAGCTTTTTTGCCCATGCCAAACGCAATGAGCGATTTGAGGCGATCAAAGGCATTTCCTTTCAGGTGGAGCATGGAGAGATTTTAGGCGTAATCGGCCAAAACGGTGGAGGGAAGTCTACGCTGCTTCGGGCGGTAGCAGGCATCTTTTCACCCGATGCGGGTAAAATTGATTTATTTGGCCAGTCCGTATCCTTGCTGGCTATTGGTGTGGGGTTTCAGCCGCTGCTCACAGGCCGCACCAATATTGAGCTATCCGGTTTGCTGTTGGGCTACAACCACGAAGAAATCATGTCCCGCATGGATGAGATTATCCAGTTTGCGGAGTTGGGTGATTTTATCGATAAACCTGTGCGAACGTATTCATCGGGCATGTATTCTAAACTGGCTTTTGCGATCACCGCTACGCTGGAGTCGGATATTACGCTGGTGGATGAGGTGCTAAGCGTGGGAGATGCACGTTTTAAACAAAAGAGCTTTAACCGGATGCGGGAGTTGATTTCGGATGAAGATCGCACTGTGATGTTTGTTTCTCATGATATGAGCATGATTCAAACCCTGTGCCATCGTGTGCTCTGGATTGAGAAAGGCGAGATGCGCATGATTGGTGATACACAGGAAGTAGTGGAAGCATACAACGAGTTTATTGCAACAAATGGAGCCAAACGTTGACTGGTGGGAAGAGGGTACCATGAGCGCTTACAGTGTTGTAATACCCGCGTATAACTGTGAAAATTATATAGAGGAAACCCTGCGTTCCGCTCTGGGGCAGAGCGCTGCGCCCTTTGAAGTGATAGTAGTAGACGATGCTTCCACTGACGGCACACCGGAAATCATACAAAGGCTTGCACGAAAGGATTGCCGTATTAAATACCACAGAAATGAGAAAAATCTTGGCGTTGCGCAGGCCAGAAACCAGGGTGTGCGTTTAGCGAAAAGCCAGTGGATCGCTTTTTTGGACAGCGATGATATCTGGGCGAAACAAAAAATGCAGCGCCAGCTGGAGCTGGCAGCGCAGAATGGGCCGGGGATTTATCATACTGGTTGGGATATTCTGACGCAAACAGGAGAAAAGACAGGGCGTGCCGTGCATGTTGCCGAATATGTGGATTATGAATGCATGCTATGTGGCAGCCAAGTCAATACGTCTAGTGTATTGGCGCCGCGCCAGGCCTTGCTCCAGTTCCCCATGGAACGGGAGGATCTTCACGAAGATTTTATTGAGTGGGTCCGTTTGATTGCCTATTATGGTGTATCCAGAGGAATTGATGAACCACTGGTTTCTTACCGCCTCACAGCCGGATCCAGGTCACGGAACAAACTAAAGTCTGCCTGGAAAACGTGGCGGTCTTACCGTTATTTGGGGTTGGATATGGGGCACAGTATCCGCTATTTTATCCGTTATGCCAAACATGGAGCAGTGCGTTATTATGGGATAAAGGCAAAGAAAAGCCTGAGAGAATACGCAAGCCATTGGGCCAAAAAGCTGGCAAATCACAGCATGCTGCTCAATCTTGCATTTTTTTGGAATTGCCGGGTCAAAAGCTTATTGCGTTACGGCCCAGCCTGCCCATACCAAAAACCGACTTGGCGCTTACAAAGGCAGGAAACCCAGGCCAGCCGTCTGCAAGTTGCTCTAATCGGAGATGAAATGACGTACCAGGGGTTGCAAGGCGTTTTTCAGCAAACTGTATTGCTCTCTCCCCAAGGCTGGTATCAGGAAATGGAGGGGGTTCACCCGGATGTGCTGTTTTGCGAGTCGGCCTGGACAGGTGCGCTCCAGCAAAAAGAATGCTGGCGCTGGAAAATTTACCGAAACCACCGATTGGGTTTTGAAAACAGGAAAGAACTGCGCGATATTCTGAAGTATTGCCGGGAAGCAGGCATCCCTACGATTTTTTGGAACAAGGAAGATCCTGTTTACTTTGGGGAAGCGGCTCATGATTTTGCGGATACAGCACTGTGGTTCGACCATGTACTCACTACGGCCAAAGAATGTGTAGCCAGATACCAGGCTTTGGGGCAGCGGAACGTCTCGGTGATGCAGTTTGGTTATCCTACCCAGTGGTTTTATCCGTTGGACGGGCCATTTGACTATAGCAGGGCCGTGTTCTTTGGAAGCTGGTATGGGGATCAACCGCAACGGTGCCAAGACATGCGGCGTTTATTTGATATGGTGCTGGCCAAAGGGATCACGTTGGAGATATATGATCGCCAGTGTGCTTCCTCAAACCCTAAACATCAGTATCCGGAAAACTATCGGCCTTTTGTGCGCCCGGGAGTGCCTTATCAGCAAATTCGGCAAACCATAGGACGCCCCTGCTATGCCCTCAATATCAACACGGTGCGGAATTCCGAAACGATGTTTGCCAGAAGAGTGCTGGAGTTAATGGCTTGCGGGTGCCTTATTATCAGCAATGATTCCCCTGGGCTGCGCCGAGAGTTTGGAGAAAAAATCTGGTTTTTAGATGAGCCGTTTCCCATTGAGCGTACGGAAGAAATCCGTCTGGCCAATCTGAAAAACGTTCAGGAAAACCATACTTGGCACGCCAGAGTTGCGGCCGCTTTGCAGGATATCCGTATGCCGCAAAAAGGGAATTTTGGAGAAAAGGGTAGGGACGAAACGTGAAAGTTTGTGTAATAGGGCTGGGCTATATTGGATTGCCCACAGCAATGATGCTGGCTTCCCACGGGGTTGAAGTGATTGGCGTGGATTACAATAAAGAGCTGGTGGACATGTTGCAAAGCGGAGAGATCCCCTTTGAGGAAAAAGGGATTGAAACGCTGTTTTCCCAGGCAGCCGCAGGCGGGTTGCAATTTACATCCGAGTATATTTCCAATGAAATGTATATCGTGGCGGTCCCGACGCCTTATAACGTGCAGACCAAAAAGATTGATCCACAGTATGTGGTAAAAGCTGTAAGCCGCATTGTAGAGGTATGCCCCAAGGGGGCCGTTGTGGTAATTGAATCCACCGTTGCCCCTGGCACAATCGACCGGTATGTGCGCCCTGTGGTTCAGGAAAAGGGATTATGCTGTGGAGAGGATATCCATCTGGTTCATGCGCCGGAGCGCATTATTCCGGG
>JAEXFV010000070.1 GCA_023451115.1 Bacillota bacterium | reverse complement strand
ATTGGTATCTATATATAAGCCCTGGCAGGCGCTGCATAATAACTGGTTGGTGTGGCAGATATGGCGGGCAATGTCCTGGAGGCTTTGCCGGGTGTACCCTTTTCCCACATAGGCAAAGCTGATTTTATGCCCCCACTCTATGATACGTACATTGGGCGGCGCCAACCGCCGCACTGCCTGCACCGCAGCATCGGAGCCCCATATGGCAATCCCATCCGCAAGGCGCGCCATGCGTTCCATCGCCGCTTCCTCCTTTGAGGATATGGTAAATGCAAATATAAACGGGGAAAGGCGCGGTTCCAATGCGCTCAGGCCTCGCAAAATTTCCAGGGACAGGGCGTCCCCTTCCCCTGGCAGCTTCAGCACATTGATATTGCCCGCCAGCAATCCTTCTATCACGCTGAAAGCAGGCAAGGCTTGCAGATTGCCCGCAGCGATATGCAGCAGCACCCCCAATGGCCTGCGCTCCTGCCGTACCTTCCGTTGGCCGCCCAAAGGCGTAAATTCCATCACAGCCGGATCACAGAATTCCCGATGGATCTTTCTTTGCAAATAAGCAGCGGACAGCATCTGCTTAGCAAGCGTTAACTCTTGCTTTGCCTGCTGCAGAGGCATTCCGCTTTGTACGAGCAATGGCAAATGCTGCCCTTCGTTAAGGCGCTGGGATAATGCATCACACGCTTGCACCACCATATCCAAAGTGCAGGTAGGCGCCTGCCTGGCTTCCAAGAGCAGCTGTTCCAGCTCTTCCAACCGTTTGCGGCCTTGTTGAGGGCCAACAATATGCCCGTTTACCAAATTCATGTACTGCTCCATATGCTTATCCCTCCAACCACTGGCCCGCGTCCGCAGCGCAGGTTCTAAGCCCCTTTGCCTGCGCCCTTCCCTCCAGGGTAAAGTATGGAGTTTGGATAGGGCAGCCGCAAGTTTTTCCCTCTTGCAATATCGCCAAATCGTCTGTTACCACATGGCAAAGCGGCGTACCCGACACCAATGGCGAAAGCAGACTCAGCAGCCCCAATTGCCCCATGGGAAGCGGGGCCAGGGTCTTCACATCCCGTACAATGGCTCTGCTATAAATCGGCACATGAAAATGGCCATTTGGGCATTTGCAATAGGGGAGTGGATGCTCCACAGCGCTAAAAAACTCATGACAATTTTCCCGTTTGATGCCCAATAGCCGTTGGGCCATTTCCCACAGGCGTTCTTCCTGCATTTCCTGCCGGGCAAATCCTTTCCAACCTCCGCCCAGCAAAATCCTGGATTGGGGATGCAACTGAAAAGACAGCCCATGCTTTTGAATCTCCTGCAGCAAAAAATAAAGATAGGCAGGAAACCCCACCAGGCGCACCGGCATGCCCTGCTTTTGATACCGGCATAACGCTTCCAGCACTCCTGCAAAATTTTCCTGATAGCCTTTGTCCGTATGTTTTAACGCATATTCCCGGTGCAGCGCTGGAGCAAACCTGGTGGATGCATAAGCTGTTTTTACCGCCCCCATATTGTTTTGCCCGCTGGGCTCATACCCTAGCACCAGGTAATTGGTGGGTAGGAAAGACAGCAAATGATGATAGGAAAAAAACCGTATTAGCATGCCCAAACCATAGTACAGATCCTGGCGGGTAAGCCCGATCAGGCTTTTTACCCCTTGTGTGCCGGAGGAAGCGGCCTGCAGGGCCTGCCGTTCCAGGGGGACAGAATAGAAGCGGTTGCGTTTTAAATACAGGGTAGGCAGCGGCGGTATTTTCCAAAAATCAGCTTCGGTTTGCAACTGCGGCAATGAAAATCCCTGTGCCCGGAGCAGTGCAGCATATTCCGGGCACTGCGCCATGTGCCAGGCCAGGTTTTCTTTGACTGCATTGAAAAATAAGCTTTTTGTTCCCTCATAATCATACGGGTTTCGGTGCAGGAAAAGCTTGCCCTTATTTCCCATCAGGCCCTCCCCTTTCGTGCTGCTGCCATCATTATAGCATAAACCGGGCGGGTTTGCGTTGACATCCTCCATTGCCCACCGTATGATGGGAGAAAACGTATCCGTACTACAAAGGGGGAAACGCTGCTATGCCTGATTTAACCGCGCTAGGAGAACTGTTGATTGATTTTACCTACTACGGCCAATCTGCCGGCGGTACGCGGCTTTTTGAGCAGAATTGTGGCGGCGCACCGGCAAACGTAGCCTGCTGTGCAGCCCATCTGGGCGCAAACGCCGCATTTATTGGAAAAGTTGGCGACGATATGCATGGCACCTATTTAAAACACACGCTGGAAGCCTACGGGGTGGATACCCATAATTTACTGGTGGACAACAGCGTTTTTACCACATTGGCCTTTGTATCCCTGGAGCCCAATGGAGAACGGAGTTTTTCCTTTGCCCGCAAGCCTGGGGCGGATACTTTTTTGCAGGAAGACGAACTGGACCCTGCGTTATTGCAAAGCACCAAGGTGCTAAGCGTAGGATCATTATCCCTGACTGACGAGCCCGCTCGCTCCGCAACCCTGGCTGCCGTGCGTATCGCAAAAGAAGCCGGCGCATGCATCGCCTATGACCCTAATTACCGCCCTTCCCTTTGGCCAAGCCCTGCTTTTGCTGCGGAGCAAATGCGTTCTTTGCTCCCTTATGTGGATTTATTAAAGGTATCGGAAGAGGAGCTCGCCATATTGGTTGAAGCCGCTTCTCCGGAACAGGCCATCCGAACCCTCCACGCTATGGGTATAGGGGTGGTAGCCGTTACGCTGGGAGATCAGGGCGCTTTATTGGGCGCGCATCATGCAATACAGCATGTGCCGGCATTTGCCACACATGCTGTAGATACCACTGGGGCCGGGGATGCCTTTTGGGGGGCTTTCCTCTTTGCGTATCTGCAAAGCGAAAAACCGCTCTCTGCTTTGACTTTTGAGGATATCTTACACTTTGCCGTATTTGGGAACGCTGCCGCTTCTTGCTGTGTACAAAAGCGCGGCGCTATTCCGGCGATGCCTTCCCTGGAAGAAGCAATGCGCACCTATCGTTTTCAAGAATGAGCCATATAAACGGGCGACACCAAAGCGCCAGGTTTTGCTATAAGCCCCTTTCTGCCCTATTAAAACCTGAATGCTCATAAAACAGAAAAGCGCTTAAACGAATTAGCGGCTGACTAAGCCGCTTTTTGTTTTTATGCAGATTGCGTATAAAAAGCATGGATCAGCAAACGAAGATTTTTCTATCACAGTGGATGTTCCCAAAAATCTACTTCATTTCCATGGACATCATAAAATGTGACAGTTCCTGCGTTTACAGGCAAAATAATAGCAAACGGTTTATCGCTCTCCATTTCAATCCTGTTAATCGAATTGCCATCATCGACCTCTAACCATTTTACCCCCTGCTTGTTCATAGAAATAAATGCTCTCTCGTTATATCCTTCAACGGTATACTCCGCAATATATTCTTCTACGCCGCTGATGCTTCCGCCGCCACGGAAAAAGTATCCAAAAGAAAGGCCCGGGCGATTGACATAAACGGAAAAGCTGTGATCAGACTGATCTTTCGGGTAGGAAATATAGGCGGCCATTTCAGCAGAAACCGCACCTTCAACAACCCAATCATCCTTTATTTTCTGTGATGAACGGATATCCGATTCCAATTTTGATTTTTGCACGCCAATATCATGATTGAGGTAAAGGACCCCTCCAAACACAATGCATACCAGCATAATGCCCAATATTATTTTGCTTATTTGCTGGAACATATTCTTCATAAGCATAGCTTCCTTCCCATCATTCTGAGCAAGCTCACGGTTTTATATAATAGTATCGTGCAACACAAATGCCGTCAATAGCACAGCTTTACAAGTAAGCCCTACAACCTGCTTTAAAAGGTCTGTCAGGCAGTTGGGCTGTCCCTGTAAACTTCCATATTAAAAAAGGAAACGGTGTGGCCAAAGTCACACCAATCTCCAATAAAATATGCACTTTTCAGACTTTTTCGTTTTCATTGTTTTACAAAACCGGCTCAATTCATAAATTGGCCTGCCTATTGCATGGTTTGCACCAAAATTCTTTTGGCCATGATGCTGATAAATTCTTTCGTGCGCGGCGGCGACTTACGGTTGCTAAACAACATGTGTAATTTTTCCTGATCTCCGTGTTCCCAAAGTGTCATGATAAAGTTTCTCATACTTTTCTCTGCACAGCTGCTGTTACACCCTGTCCTTGCCGCAACTGCCGGATACAATTGCTTGGTTGCACGCCAGCTCCAAGGTTCCGGCTGCTCCATAGCCCACAGCACGCCTTCCGCTACTCTGTTAAATCCTCCCCCCGGAACTCCGCCCAAATCCAAAAGTATGGTTTCCACTTGCGCCTTCATTATGGCCGCCTCCCCGTCAGGTTCTTTTGCATAAATTGGAGCATGCAAATTGCCTAATGTTAAACAGATATATTTTTTGCCCTAAAAATGTTTTAGCAGATTATTTCCTCATTATAGCACATCAAACAAGATTCGAAAATTATTTTTAGTATAATATTAGTAGCTTTTTTTGTATGTATCAATGTTATATAATGCTACACTTTCCTTTGCATGATTTACCATGAATATCCTGCAAGCTTTTGTAAATAAATGTCCGCGTCCTGATAACCCGGAAGCATGCGGAAATACCAGGCTGCCCTTTGGCAGCTTTGCCGCGTTCCCTCCTCCATATCATTTATTGCTATTTGGTATACCTTGTTTTTGCTTTTCTCGTACCAGTCTTTTGCCTCAAAATAGCTTCCCAGCATCCCCATCACGCGCAACGCAGTAACATAGTCCTGCTTTTCATAAGCATCCATCCCCTGTCGATAGGTAGCCTCGGTAAGCAGCTGGGCAGCATCCCGATAATCCTTGGCGCCCAATTGTGCAAACCACTTTCGGGCTTCAGAATAATTTTTTGCTTTTAACAAGGCAACCGCATGCCGGTAGTCACATTCCAGCAGCCAATCGTCCGCCTGCCGATATCCGCTAAGCGCTGTAAATAATTCCTTTGCTTGCTCTAATTCCCCGTTTTCCATTAACGCCTGTGCCTGACGATAGTCGCATTCTTTTGCTAAAACCTCTGCGCTCCATCTCCCATGCAATTGCAAAAACAGCTTTTTTCCCCCTTCATAATCCCCATGCTCCATAAGGGTGCCTGCCAAAGCATACTGTTTCAACTCCTCCGACTCCCGGTAACCTGGGAACACGCTGGCAATCGCCTGATAGCCGCCGTAAAAATCCCCTTGTGATAGGCTAGCCCCCGCTTTACGGTAGTTCACTTCATTGATCGCCCACCCGATGATCATGGTGCTGCTTACCAGCGCCACGCAGCAAACCACAATGGCTTTGCCTTTGGTAAGCCCGGCTTCGTTCTGCTCCGTTTGGGCAGATTGCCCCCTTTGCTCTACCGCCGCTGTTTGTGGGGCTTGCTTTTGGAGCGTTGTCGCCTCCTGTTGCGGGATGTTGCAGCCCTGTGCAACGCTGTTTCGAGATAGATATCCCCCAGGCCTCTTCCAAGCACGTAGCAGCAGTGCCGCCCCTACAATAGCAGCACATCCGGCAAAGCCAGTCAACACAAGCCAGCCCGCCTGCAACCCTTGTTGGTTTTGTTCAGTAGGCAAAGAGATATTGGGGTTACTCTCTGCCTGCTCCGGGGATGCATTTCCCGTCTGTTCCTGCTCCGGGTTCACATAAGCAACACCGCACTGCTGCAGCAATTGGGTCAGATGTTGGGTGCTCACTGCAACAAACATATCTACAGCATCGTCTGCTGTAACAATAAATGTATTGATGCCAACGACAGTACCTTCTCCGTTTACCAGCGGTCCGCCAGAGTTTCCCGGGTTAATGGCTACGTTCATCTGCAGGTAAGTTACTTTTTGCGTGCCCACCGTCCTCTTGCGCAACGCGCTGACAATGCCGTTGGTAATGGTGGTATCCTCATAATGATAGGCCATCTCATCCATCAAATAGTCTCCAGCCCCTGGAAAGCCGATTGCATATACTGCGCTTCCCACCAAAGGGTCCTCCTGTGCCAGCGGGAGCGGCTGCGCACCGGGAATGGGCTCGCTGGTCTTCATGAAACAAATATCAACATCCGGTTGATATTCTATAACCCGGGCTGTAACCTCGTCTCCATTATGGGAGATCAGCAGAATATCCTCCTCCTGCGCTTCCGACACCACATGATAGTTGGTGGCAATATAGGTTCCTTCCTCATCCTGCCCTACAACAAAGCCAGTTCCGGAAGCAATGCCCTCTTCTAGCATGCAAAAAATACGGAATACGCTTTCACGGGCATCTACCGCCGGCATCGGCACACCATCGTCTGCATGAGTGGGAAAAGCGCCTGCTACCAGCAGGAAAAGCAATAAGAGATGGCTACAAACCACTTTCCAGCGCTTTGCTGTTTGCATAACACACCCACCTCCTGTTTGTTTTAGTATAGCATACAAGGTAGAAAAATGTCTTAATTTGGTACACAAAAAACCGCCGGCCTGCTTTTACGCAAGCCGGCGGCTTAACCGCTACCTATTCAGCATCTTTTTGGTTATTCTTTTTGGGAGCAGTCGCCCGGTTTAACACCGCAATAAAGGCCCAGATCAACACAATCACCAGGAAAATTCCAATCATCCCTTTGAGCATGATGGGCAATGTTTGCAAAAAACCAGCAACGTCTATATGTAAATTCATCATTATATTGCCGCCCTCCTTATAGCAGATTTTCCACCAGTGTGATAATCAAACCGCCTGCAATTACCGATGCAACCTGGCCGCTTACGTTTGCGCCTGCTGCATGCATGAGCAGGAAGTTATACGGATCCTCCTGCAATCCCATCTTATGCACGACACGGGACGCCATAGGAAACGCGGAAATGCCCGCTGCACCGATCATGGGATTTATCTTGTTTTTGCTGAACAGGTTTAAAAGCTTTGCAAATGCTACGCCGCCAACGGTATCAAAAATAAACGCAACCAACCCAAGGCCAATGATGACCAGCGTTTCAACCGTGACAAAGAGTTCCGCCTGCATCTTAAATGCTACGGACAGGCCCAGCAACAAGGTGACCAAATTGGCCAATACTTTTTGGGCAGTTTCGCTGAGGCTGCCCAGCACACCGCATTCGCGCAATAAGTTGCCAAACATCAGGAACCCGATCAGCTCTGCTGATTTGGGGGCTACTGCACCCGCCAATACCGTAACAAAAATAGGGAATAAGATCTTGGTAAGCTGGGTTACATTGCTTGGCTTGTAGGGCATGCGGATCAGCCGTTCCTTTTTCGTGGTCATCATACGAATGACAGGAGGCTGCACAATGGGAACCAACGCCATGTAGGAATAAGCCGCCACCATAATTGCACCTTGATACTGGGAGCCAAAATAGTTGGCTACGAAGATGGAGGTAGGGCCGTCCGCAGCGCCGATAATAGCGATAGACGCTGCATCCCTTAAATCAAACCCAATCAAAGAGGCCATAGCCAGCGTAAAGAAAATACCGAACTGGGCGGCAGCGCCAAAGAGCATCATTTTAGGATTACTCAGCAGTGGCCCAAAGTCAATCATCGCACCAATGCCAATAAACAACAGCAGTGGGAACAGCTCTGTTGCAATACCGGCGTTAAACAGCGTTTCAATGGCTTCCGTATTGGCAAAAGGCAGGTTTACTAAGATTGCGCCAAATCCCATAGGCAGCAACAGCGCAGGTTCCATATCCCGCCTGATTGCCAAATAGATCAGCACGCAGCCAATCAAAATCATAAGGCCTTGCGCCCAGGTAAAATTCACCACATTTCCAAACAGTTCCCCAAACAGTTCCAAAGAATATCCCCCTCGCTTTTAAAAAATTTACTTGCGCTTTGGCAACAAAAAACTTTTACCGCGCCAAAGAGCGGTAAAAGTCTCACGATTTGAGGCAAATGCGGGCCGAAGGCCGTATTGACGCTTTTTGCCATATCCTATTATGGATACTCGTTACTCCCTTTTACAAGCCGTATTATACCTTGAATATGACTCTCATGTAAATAGGTTTCCTGATATAATTAATATCTTTATCTTTTTTTAACAAGAGGCCAAATTATCTATTCATTTTATATACAAAGCGCATCCTTCCATTGTTTTTACTTATCGCAGTTTCAGTTTTGGCCGTTCACAAGCTAATCATGATATGCAAATACCACGTATCGCCCTGTTTTATCATCCGGATGCGTACAAGTGGACAAAGTAAGCAATTGCTTTACAGACTTTGACCGAAATCCTGAAATTACTTGTCCATCCCCCAGCTTTGCTTTTTGCTTACATGTTTCATAAATCGCTTGCACAAAATCGGAAAACGCCTGCTGGTCTGCAAATTGGGTGCGCCAATAGTTCATATCTTCTCTGGTATGCATCACTGCCGATGCGAACACATGGAAAACACGCTCCTCCTGTTCAAACCCCAATTCTCCATTGAATTCCACCGTTATACCATCATGTTTCAAAAAAAAGCTGTTATCTTTATAGTTGTGTAAAGGAGCAAACATGGAACCATCTTTCCTGTTGTGGCCATACAAAATCAGGTTTTTTCTGCGATCCGGCTCCACATTGCGAAAGTCGGCAAAAATAGAGCCTGCGCTGTTTTTGATGCCTTTTTCATCGTGCGTCATGTAATAGGCGTTATCACTGGCAATCAATATGGGATATTCTATTGTGGTACCAGGGACGATAATGGAGCCGATTTTCCCTTTTCCCCAACTGCTGGTCAGGTAACGATTGTGGATATAGCCCACATAGCCCCCGCATTGTACATAATCATAACTCCCCTTGGAGGAAAGCCGGATGACCAAAGCGCCGCTTGGCACCCGCATCAAACGGTACTTGCCGGCATTGGAGGGCTGGCTCATTAAATAGGTTTGGGCCTTAACTTTTAGCTGGGCACGGGTGAATGGAGCATCCTTCTCCGTCTGCTGCACGGATGCAAAGGCAACTGCCGTTGGGAAAACCAGAAAGCACACCAGCGCCAAAGACAAAATCATCATCAGCCGGCTGAACTGCCGTTTATTCATGGGATTTCCCCCTTCCTGGGCACTGGTAAATCGTTAAGCCCGTCCAAGATTATGGTTTAAAGCCATTTCTCTATACATTACCATCTCATCCTTATTGTACCATCACCTTGGAGTAGAGACCAGCAGCCAGGTATGAACTTTTTTTTAACGATATTCCACTCCCGTCATAAGATCGTTTCTAAGCGGCGCTTGTGGCGGCATAATAGCCTACGCCAACAGTAATTTTGCCTGCCCAGGCTTTATAAACGCTCTCGGCCAGCTCTTCCCTATTGATCTCAACTCCATTCTTATAATAAACTTTATAGGATTGCCACCGGGATCCATTGGAGCGTTTTACATCCTCTTTATAATAATCAGAAGGCACCGTGGTGTCCACCACCACCTCCATGGCCTGAGAGGGATGCAGTGTTTCTATCTTCTCGCTTTCCAAGCGGATTTCGTCATACGCCTCTGGCAAAGGCGCTCCGAATACTTCTACATGTACTGTTTTGTCATCCATTCCCTGGGGCACTTCTCCATCATCGCTGTCAACCGTATAGGCAAAGATATAAATATCCGACGAAGTATTGTTTTTAAACTGAAAATCTATGGTGCCGGTATTGATGGTAGCATCCAAACCTCGGGGAATATACCCCACTGTGCTGGAATGGTTGCGACGGTATACGATCTCCAGATCCGCCTTCACCACTGCTGCATAAAGAGTAGAGCTTACTTGGCACACACCTCCCCCTGCCTGGTCTTCCGTTGCGCCTCTCACATAGGCCGGGGCAGGTTTCCACCCCAATTCGTAAGTACGCGGACCCAACGTGTCATTGGTGGAAAAGGTTTCGCCTGGCTTTAACACGAAGCCGTTGATAAGCCCCGCGGCTTTTTTTACATTAAATACCCTGTCCGTGCGGTTATAAGGGCTCCTGGCAAACGAAGTCTCCGCGCTGCCGCGCTTTACCAAGCGCTCCTGCAACTGCTCTACGGTGATTTCTGGCTGTGTATAAACCAGCGGCAGTTCTACCTGGCCAAACGCTCTGTCTGCTGCCCGTTGCGCCAATGTGGCCATTAGCGTATCCACATCCAACTGTCTGCCCGGTTCTCCTTGCGTGTAGCGGAACCAGCCCTCTACCGACAGATCCATTTCGACTGCTGCATTTTTCGGCTGCGTATCCACTTTTTGCTTTAGAATTTGTAATTTATTCCGAAGAGGCGCTACACCCAACGTATATTGAATGGGCAAATCCACGGGTTGCTCCAACAATGCTTCTTTTTCCTTGCGCTGCTGCGCATAGGTTCCCGTATTCCCCAAAGCAAGGCCCGTCTCTATGACTTGTTGGGTATCAAAATTTACCAGCATATCCGCCGCGGTAACGGTGATTGCTTCCTTCCCGGTATCCAGCACAAACTGCACCTGAGCAAGTTGCGCCTGCTCCTGCTGTCGCAAAAGATCCATCGCTTCCTGCCTGGTTTTCCCACCTAAATCAACGCCTGCTATGGAAACGCCTTTACAAAATACCGCATCCTCTCCCAGCGTAGTGGCACCCAGATAATCACGCCGTTCCAATACCAGCAAAATTCCTACCGCTGCACAGCTAAACGCCAACAGCACCAATATGCCTCGCAAAACACGTAATGCCTGTCTTTTTCTTTTACCTGTTTCCATTTTCTCGCCCTTCCGTGAGATGATGCTATGTCAATTTGAACGGTTGATGCGGGGCTTCCTAAAGCCAAGTCCATAGCCTTTTATTTTATGTTATTGATTTATCAGCGGTTTGTCAACGCAGGAGTTTTCTCTACTTGAATCACATGAAAAGCCAAGGCGCAAACAAAAGAAGCGGAGACATACGCTCCGCTTCTTTCCTGTTACAAAATCATCCTGTTTTGAGCATTCAATGTACAAAACAAAGTTTACTCTGGCTCCCAAATTCCTTACTTTACAGCCCGGAAGAAGAAGTATACACGGGACTGAGCGCTAGAGGAGTCATATTCGTCGCCGCAGGTATACAGGGTCAGGAATACATCGTTGGTCCTTACGTTGGAGTTGAACACCTTACCCATAGAACCGGAGGCTTGCGCACGGCTGAGCTGATAGTTGATCCAGGTCTGAATGGTGCTGGAACTGGCATTGCTCAGATGCTGTACGTTATAGTTGATGGTTGCCTTTGGTTCGGTTTCGGGAGTTTCATACATGGCCCACAGTTCCCACTTGGAATAACCGAAAATCGGGATTTCCCAAGTGCGGTAAGAGGAAGAGTTGAGATCCTTCACACTGCTCAGGCTCTTGCCGCAGGTGCTGGACTGGCACTTGGAATAACCCAGGGCCTTCTCCTGATAGTGGTGCAGATAATGGAACATGGGGTTAGAAGAGCTCTTACGGTTGTTGTGTGCCGTCACTACAATATTACGAGTAAGAACATTATAGAAGCTGCTCACATAATTATAGGAGCTGGACAGAAGCTTCAAGTTCTTGTCATAACGGATAGGAGCAGAAATCAGCCCGCCAGGGGAGTAGATATAACCTACCGCATCGCTATATTTGCTCTGACCGGAAGCAAGCAGCTTCTTTACAGAAGAGCTCAGGTTGGCATAATTCAGGTCAGAAGCAACCCGCATATCTGCATAGCCAATAGAACTGCCGCTGGTGGTGCCAGGGGTAGTAGTGCTGCTGCCGCCGCCATTGGACGCGCTGCCGGTGGCCACATAGTCCTTGGACACATAGCCGGTCTTGCCGTTGGCTTCAACCTTATAGAATTTCCCTTCGGTACCCAAGATGGTTACCGCCTGGCCCTTGGACAGGGTGCCCAGCTTGGAGCCGCTGGCGGAAGCCGTTGCGCGGAAATTCACATAGCTATTGCAATTGGTAATGTAGCCAGCAGTGCCACTGGAAGAACTGCTGCCAGAACTGGAGGAGCTGCCGCCTGCAGTCCCTTTTGCCACATAAGCCGCGGATACATAACCGGTTTTGCCGTTGGCTATCACCTTATAGAAGCTACCCTCTGTACCCAAGATGGTCACAGCCGTGTTTTTCGACAGGGTGCCCAACTTTGTGCCGCTGGCAGAAGCCGTTGCGCGGAAATTCACGTAGCTGCTGCAGTTGGTAATGTAGCCAGCCTCACCGGTACCGCTGGTTGAACCAGCTGTGCTGCCCGTGAGCGTAACAGGGTTTTGTTTGCTGGAAGATGCCATCGCAGTTTTGGAAATGCTGCTGATCAGGATGTAACCGTAGGATGCGGTTGCATCTTGCGGGTTTAATACAACCTGATAAAAGCTGCCTGCTTTGCCTCGGATGGCCACAACCTGGCCTTTGGAGACCTTGGCCACAACGGCGGAAGTCGTGTTGTTGCTTGCATAGATATCGCTATCTACGGATACGCTGCCTACATAGCTATAGGTAGCGGCTGCCAGCGCGGGTGCGCAAAGGGCCAGTACTGTCACTAGACACAGCACCAAAGCCAAAATACGCACGGCTTTTTTGGATGCATTCATGATCTTTTAATCCTCCTTTGGTTTTCCATCCTAAAAATTTCCGAAAACCCCGTTTTCGGCCTGGCTCCGATTGCTCAAAGCCGGTTTAAGGATACCAAGTGTGCTACCCTTTCCCTAATTCATTGGGAAATTGGGTTATGCGTTAACCCACGCTCTTCAGGAACACAAACAAGCGTGAATTGGCCGTAGCCGAGTCATAGTTTGTGCCGCAAGTGATGATCGTGAGAAACGTATCTTTGGGAGAGACCGACACGCCAAAGTTGACTTCCGAGCGCTTGAGCTGCCCGTCAATCCACTTTTGCACAGTGCTGGAACTTGCGCCCGAGAGGCTGCTCCAGTTATTGCGCAACGTGCTCTTAGGCTCGTTGGCTTTTACCTCATACATGGCAAACACTTCCCATTTGCTCTTGCCATATATCGAGATATTCCAAACCCGATTATCCGCCTGCCAATTCTGGAACTTGCTTCCCAGGCTTTTCCCACAGCTGCCGGACTGGCAGCGGCTGTAGCCCAAAGCGGTTTCCTGCATATGATGCAGATCATGGAAGCCCTTCCCAGAGCCGCGAAGGTTATGGCCGAATATCACCACATTTTTTGTCAGCTTATTATAAAATGGGTATACGCCTTCATAGGATTTTTGTTTGTTAATATTATGCGTTGCATAATAAAAGTTAGCGCCATACAGGATAGGGTCGTCAATATTGGTGCCAGGAACCTGAATCCAGCCTACCGTATCCTTGTTTTTTGCCTTAGCGCTTTCAATCTTTGCTTTGTTTGGATCCCCCGCCGCAATGGCAGAAACTACGCTGGCGGCAGTTTCGCTGCTGGAAGACGTCTTTTCCGTAGAGGTCTCCGTTGCCGCCCCAACCTGAACCAAACGCAGATATTGGGTGGTGACAAAGCCAATTTTCCCATCGCTGCTTTGTACTTTCCACCATCCACTATAGGAAGCATTGTCCAACACCGCTACCAGGGTGCCTTTTGCCAAGCGCCCCAACGAGGCATAGTCCGTGCCCGGCCCTTCCCGGAAATTTACCTTATCCGCCGTAACCTGTGCGGTAGCGGCTAAAACCGAAACCGTCTCTTGTTCCTCTTCTTGCGTTTGCATGGAGCTGCTGCTCCCGCTTCCTGTAATGGTAACGCCCTTCCTGGCCATGGCAGCCGGCATAAAAGCCAACAGCGTTGCCAAGCAGAGAACAAGGGCCATCGCCCGCTTCAAAGATTGCGCCATATCCGTGTTACCCCTCCAACAATTCTGTTTTTATACGCTGCAACGCTTCCCCCGCCACAGCGAACCATATGTTATCCTGTGCCCGATCAAATCCCAATACAGTATTGCAATGAGATTATTTTCCAGATTTATTCTCTTTTTTTTCCTCTTCGTCAAACTCAAAAGCCGCTCTGGGTGCCGGCGCTTCTCCAGGCCTCCGATTCTTCTTTGTACGATCCCCCATGCGATAAACAAGGATAAACAGCGTGATAATCCCTGCCATGGTAATGCCCCAGGTAATATAAGAAGCGATGTTGAGCATTGGCTGCATATCTTCCGCCACATTGAAATGCAGCATGTCCAGAACGCCGGTAAGCACAATCAAAAGCCCCAATATGTTGCAAGAAATCCGCACAGTTTTGCGGTATTTCTCTTTCATCTCGCTTTTGATGTTTTCATCGTTGTACATTTGCCCTTTTCCGGTGATGCCACCATAGAGCAGATATACACCGATGGCGATCTGAAACATGCCAATAAAACTTGAGTCCATAGTATCCTCCTGTTGTTGGCGATAGCGGAACCATCCTCCACCGCCAGTTTGATTATACCAGTTTTATGAAACACTGTGCAACGCACGCTAAGCCTATTCCGGCAATGTTTAAAAAAAATTCAAATATTACGGCCTTACTTTTTCTTTTCTTCCTCATCCTCAAAGTAAAAAGCCGCGCGAGGCGCCACATGGCGTACGGGCTGGTTTTTCTTTTCCCGGTCCTGCACACATTGGTTTAAAACAAACATAGCCAGCAATGCAGTTAACACGGCGATACCCAATACAGTGCTTGCAACGGACAAGGTACCCCACAGGGCACTCTCCTGGGGCAATAAAGAGGCCGTGATGTTCACTCCGGAAAGCGTCGCAAGCAATCCTCCTGCAACGCCAAAAAGGATTCGCATCCATTTTTTATAAACATCTTTTTTCTCTTCTTTTATGAATCGGCTGGTAAACACTTTGTTTTTCCCTGTAATCGCGCCTACGATGAGATATGCCGCTACTGCAAGCTGTAACAGTGCTAAAAAATTAAACATATGTGTCCCCCGCCTTTTCCCCAGTATATCGTCCCCCTATCATATCACGTTTTGCCGTACTGTGCCTAGGGGGTGCAGCAACGCGAATTTTGAAGCTTTTGCAACGCAAAAGCAAACAAACGCCAGGCCGGCCCGGGCAAATTCAGCATTTTGCTCGGGCCGCCAGCAATCTTTTTTTGCTATTACGCTTTCTTTAATTTTGAGCCTTGGGGCGTGTCCTCTATGACAAAGCCCATCTCTTTGAGGGCATCACGCAGCCGGTCAGCCTCCGCCCAATTTTTCTGTTTGCGTGCAGCCTGGCGTTGCTCCAGCATATCCAAGGCTTCCTGTGGGAACGCCTCCTCTTTTTTATGTACCAACAATCCCAGCACGCCACAGAGTTCACCAAACAGGGCGCGGGCCTTCTCAACCGCTTCCTTGCCCCTGGGCTCGCTCACAAAGGTATTGCAGGAGCGTGCCATATCAAAAAGCACGCCAATCGCATCCGCAGTGTTCAGGTCATCGTCCATGGCATCACAGAAAGCCTTTTGAAAACCATCCAATTCTGTAAGGAAAGCCGCGTCCTCCGGGGTAGGCGCTTGCGCCACCGGCGCTTCGTCCAGCCGTTCCTTTGCCGTGCGCAACCGTTGCAATGCCGCGGTTGCCTGTTCAATCATATCACGGGAAAAATTGACCGGGTTACGGTAATGAGCCCCCAACATAAACAGCCGTACCGCTTCCAGGTCGAACTCCTTGGCAATATCCCGCACGGTAAAGAAATTGTTAAGGCTCTTTGACATCTTTTGGTTATTCACATTGATATAGCCATTATGCATCCAGTAATTTGCAAAGGGCTTGCCGGTAGCCGCTTCGCTCTGAGCGATTTCATTTTCATGATGGGGAAAAATCAAATCCTGCCCGCCTGCATGGATATCGAAGGTTTCTCCTAAAATGCTCATACTCATAGCAGAGCACTCGATGTGCCAACCCGGCCGCCCCATGCCCCATGGGCTTTCCCAGGCAGGTTCTCCAGGTTTTTGCGCCTTCCAAAGGGCAAAATCCAAGGGATCCTTTTTTTGCTCAGTGGGGTCGATGCGCGCGCCGCTCTCCAAGTCGTCAATGCTTTGGCCGGATAGTTTGCCGTACCCAGGAAAGCTTCGCACGGAGAAATAGACATCTCCCTCCTCGGTTGCATAAGCATGACCTTTTTCTATCAGGGTTTTCACCAAATTGATAATGTCCTCAATATGCTCCGTAGCCCGGGGATTTACCGAGGCCCGTTCCACCCCCAGGGCGTCTGCATCGGTATAATACTCTTTGATAAAACGCTCTCCCAGCTCCTTTACCGTGGTGCCTTCCTCGTTGGCACGGCGAATCATTTTGTCATCAATATCGGTAAAGTTTTGCACCAGGGTAACTTGATAGCCCCGATACTCCAGGTAGCGGCGCAGCGTGTCAAACACAATAAACGGCCTGGCATTTCCAATATGGAAATAGTTATACACGGTGGGGCCGCACGTATACATATTGATACGGCCGGGGGTAATGGGAACAAGCTCCTCTTTTTTTCGGGTCATGGTGTTGTATATTTGCATGATTTACCTCCTGTAGTTTCCCTTACAACATTATAATAACAAAACCCAGTTCCATTCAAACGTCAAATGATCGCGATATTATATTACTTTGCCGGCTGCTTCAGCGCTTCCATCTCCCGCTCCAAGGCATTCAATTTAGCGTGAAGCATGCGGATCTCAATCTCCACAGGATCCGGCAGGTGTACCTGATCCAAATCCACCCCTGCTTCCCCTTCTTCATCCTCCGGCCTAGCCATGAGCCGCACGATATCAAAGGGGTTTTCCGTCATAGCAGGACAATTGTCACACTCCTGGCAAGGGGTGCTGTCCTTCTGCAGGCAAATCGGTTCCCCTTCCTTCTCGTTGGGGCAATGGGCTAATTTCACCACCTTGCCAGGAACGCCTACAACCGTAGCGTAGGCAGGAGCGTCTTTTAGCACCACTGCTCCAGAACCAATTTTCGCATAATCCCCAATTTTAATAGGGCCTAACACTTTTGCTCCGCTGGATACTACCACATGGTTACCAATGGTAGGATGGCGTTTTCCAGTTTCTTTGCCGGTGCCCCCCAGGGTAGCCCCCTGGTATAATGTCACATCATCACCAATTTCCGTTGTTTCTCCAATCACTACCCCCATTCCATGGTCAATAAACAAACGTTTCCCTATTACCGCAGCCGGATGGATTTCAATGCCGGTAAAAAAACGGCTGATCTGCGAAACGATGCGGGCAAGCAATTTACAATGATGTCGATGCAAAAAATGGGCAAAACGGTGAGAGCGTACCGCATGAAACCCAGGATAGCATAAAAACACCTCAAGTCCATTCCGGGCGGCCGGATCCCTATCTAACACGCAGCGGATATCGCTGCGAAACGTATCAAACATACTGCCTCCATTACTTTATTCAAAAAATAAAAAGAGCATATCCGTCTTACAAAGACGGATATGCTCCGTGGTTCCACTTTGTTTGAGAAGGCCTTTTCGCCCTCTCCCCTCAATGCCTTAACGCGGCGTACGGCCCGGAATACTAAAGGGGTTGCCCCGTTCTTCCAAGCGGCTATGGGAATGCACTTCACCCTTGCGTTTCCCAGGCAGGCTCTCAGCCGTTTTCGGCCTACCCTCTCTTTGGGAACATTTGCTTCGGATTACTCTTTTCCCGTCGTTGCCTTTGCTGTTTATTTGAGTTAAAAAGCGTTTAAGGCCTGCCGCCTCAAAACAAAGCCGTTCTTCCTGCAAACCCAAAGGTTTGATTACATTCTCCAGGAATAATTCCAATCTAATTGCTTTGGCCGCTCTTTAACCACTTCATCATAGTGTATGCGAAAGCCTCTTGTCAAGTGTATCCCTCAGGTTTGCATTGCAATTCCCGCGGATCATGATACAATAAACAAAATCACTTATGGTCTGGAGACGTGTAGATGTACTGGAGTAAACTGGCGCAGGCATTAACCCCTTATGTGCCGGGGGAGCAACCAAAACAAAAGTTGATTAAGCTTAATACCAATGAAAACCCCTATCCGCCTTCTCCCAATGCAATTGCCGCCATGGTGCAGGCGGCAAACGATGATTTGCGCTTATATCCTGATCCAGAAGCATTTGCCCTGCGGGAAGCTATCGCTAGGGTATATGGTTTGGCACCAGAGAATGTATTTGTTGGCAACGGTTCCGACGAGGTGCTTGCCCTGAGTTTTTTAGCATTTTGTGACCCTGGCAGACAGCCTGCGCTGCGGTATGCCGATATCACCTACAGCTTTTACCCGGTTTATGCCAGCCTATTTCGCATGACCGCCGAGGTAATCCCTTTAAAGGAAGATTATACTTTCCCCATAGAGCGCGTTTGCGACGATTACTGCCCGCTGCTCATTTGCAACCCGAACGCCCCGACCTCTCTTGGCATTTCAACAACGGACATGGAGCGGATTTTATCCGCTATCCCTTCCCATCCGGTTCTGGTAGACGAGGCATATGGAGACTTTGGGCATAACAGCGTAATTGGGCTCATTCCCCGTTTTGAAAACCTGTTGGTGATCCGTACACTGAGCAAATCTCATGGGCTGGCCGGATTGCGGGTGGGATATGCTTTGGGCAGCGCCCATATGATAGAGGGACTCAACCGCATTAAAAACTGCTTTAACTCCTACCCGCTGGATCGAATTGCCCAGGCAGGGGCGGCGGCGGCAATTTCGGATGTAGCTTATACCAAGCAAACCCTGGAGAAGATCGTTTCCACCCGGGATCGAACGGCTGCAAGCCTGCGCCAGATGGGTTTTTTATGCCCCGACAGTAGCGCAAACTTTTTATTTGCAGAGCATCCGGAAAAAAGTGCTGCCGTATTGATGGCGGCATTGCGGCACAAAGGCATTCTGGTAAGGCATTTTTCATCTCAGCCACGCATTGCCAACCGGCTTCGCATTACGGTGGGAACCGATGCTGAAATGGCTGCGTTATTACAAGCATTAGAGGAGATTTTGACTTAGCCTTTTTCCTAGCGTTATGACATTTCAGGGATTTTGGTGGGAATTTGGTTCAAACCCGACGGCCTTTTGGGCCTAGAAATTTGTACGTTGTTTTGGAGGGATGGTTATGGTAAGAAAAGCAGCGGACTTCCGCGCAATCGCAAGGGATAAGCTCCGGGGGCATTGGGGCATACCCATTTTGGTTTGTTTTGTAGCCGCATTGCTGGGCGCCAGCAATCAGTCCATGGTGGATATTTCCACCACGGTTTCCCAGGGATTTGGCTCGGTTGAGTATTCTTTGCCCTGGATGTTTGGTTGGATGGCTATTTTTCCCCGGCTACTGACGCGAGTATTACCGCCTTTGGCCTTAATCCTCTCCATCATCAGCCTGATCTGTGGCGGCGCTGCGGAATTGGGGGAGTGCCGGTATTTTACCCGGCTGTGCCGCAATGAAGAAGCCTCCTTCAACACCCTGTTCGACCGTTTCAACATTTTGCTGCGGGCGCTGGGGCTCAGGCTGTTTATGGGGTTATTCATCTTCCTATGGGGATTGCTGTTGGTTGTTCCTGGCGTTGTGGCGTCTTATCGCTATGCCCTGGCGCCCTATCTCATGGCGGATGATCCGGATATGGGAATTCGCGAAGCGGTAAACCGCTCGAAAGAATTGATGGATGGACATAAGGGCCGCTTATTCTGTTTGCATTTGAGTTTCTTTGGTTGGCTGTTGCTGTGCGCAGTGTCCTTTGGCATCCTAACCCTCTGGATTGGGCCGTATATGCAAGCGGCAATCGCAGCTTTTTATTTGGAACGTTCCGGCCAGCCTATTTTTGAGCCCACAACTTGTTCGGATTTCCAAGGGCCTTCCCCTGACGGTCCGGAAGGAATATAGCTTTTTTCTTTAAAATGCACGCTTATGAGGTGCGCCTAATAATTTTAGGTGCACCTTTGTTTTTTCCTTAAGTTGTTAATCTTTTCACACGCAATACCTAATGTATATTATTTCACAAATATCATCCAACTTATATAATATGGTCAGAAAATAGATAAAGCCCTTCGGTAAACGGGGGTATTGATACAAACAAAATTGAAGGAGGTCATTGTAATGAAAAACACTGTTTACTCTGTCGTTGGGGGCGTTGTTGCCTTCTTGTTGTTGGCGATTACGGCGCTATGCACGATCGTGGCCTCTCATGCCTCTCTGGCTTTGGGTTGGGAAGCGCTCAGCGCGTTAATCCTGGGCGGTGCGGTAATCGTTGGTTTGGTTTGCTGGTTTTTCAACAAGATCGATTTGATCGATAAAGCAGCTTTTGCTGCATAAATTTGTGATTTTTCCCCTTCCCTTTTACGCGCCCCGGATGCCGCAATCGCCGGGGCGCGGTTTTGTTTTTGGCAACCGCCCGCCTGCTTTTTGCTTCTTTCCTGTTTTAGAGCGCAACTGCTAAATCTTCCCCAGCAACCAATATTGCCAAACCGCTACACATTCCCGCAAATAATTGTTAAGCTTGATATACCATACATCCGGCGCTGCAATGCCTTGCGCCTGTATCCCTTGTTTTTCTGCAACCCGGGTTGCCCGGTATACATGAAAATCCGTTGTCACAAAGGCGATCCGCGCCTGTTCCCCCCACCGGGAACGAATCAGCTCCCAGGAAAAAGTAAAATTTTCCCGGGTATTTCTGGACCCATCTTCTTTTATATACCGTTCCGAATTGATCCCATGCTGCTCCATATAACGCGCCATAGCCTCTGCCTCCGGGATATGCTCCCCATCCCCTTTTCCGCCGGAAAGCACCGCCACGGTCTGAGGGTTCTCTTTTAAGTAGGCAATTGCCGTATCCAGGCGTCGCGTCAGCACCAAAGTAGGCCGTTCGCCCCGCAGCCCTGCCCCCAGTACGATCAACGCATCCGCTCCAGCAGGCGCGCTATTCGTAGCCGCCGTATTAATTAGCAGCGATGTGATGAGAAACGCTACCATTAAGAGTAAATAGCCGCTACAAAAAATCCACTTACATACAGCGCCAACGCCACATTCCCCCCAACGCAAAAAAGCCGGAAGAAATAGGCCTGCCAGCAACAGCGGCGTGCCCAGAATGGCGGGCAGCAATACCCCCAAATTCAAACTACTAAAACTGGAAATCACAATGGTATCCGCTATTCCGGCTCCACCACAGAGCATGAGCAAAATACGCAACAACCGCAACGGCTCTCTCCCCCTTCGCCTCTACGCAGGCAGTCCGATTAAATTTAGTATAGCAAAAAAGGCGGCTCACAGATGAAAAGAAAGTATGAATTAGCGCAAAGCGGCCAGCGCCTCAATAAAAAAAGCCAAAGGCACGCATAACACGCCCCACAGCAAAAAATAAGTCAGGCAGACCTGCCCATAGAGTTGAAAGCGGCGCTGGGAATAATCCCATACATCCCAATGCAGCCATCGATTTACCAGCGCCCCTGTAACAAATTCCACAGCCGCAATAATCACTGCACCAATCAGGCACTTAAACAGCAGAGCTGCTTGCGGAATGCGGGTAAATACTCCATAAAGCAGCACCAGGCAAACGCCCCCTGCAATGGCCATTGTCCAGTGGCTATGCCCCCGCCACACAAACTCCAGCAGTAAATACCCTATGCCTCCAAAGGTAAATAACACCGCGAAAAAAACAGCGTTTTCCATGTCATCCCTCCCCGCAAGCCTATTGTGCGCAGCAAGCGGTCCGCTCAAACATTTGCGTTGTGCCTGATTTTTCGGTATGATGCCAATGGAGCCATTTTTTCTGCCATTTGGCCTTAACAGGTTAGCAGGAGGTATTGTATGAACAGCATGTTCACCGCCGCCACAATACAATTTTGTTGCCAATTATGCAGTCCGGAATATAATTTGCAAATGATGGAACGCTTGTCCAGGGCAGCAAAACTGCAGGATCCTTCCGTTGCGCTTCTGGTGTTTCCGGAGCTTTGCACCACTGGCTATGAATGCAACGAGGCATTTCAACAGCTGGCGGAACCAGTTAACGGCCCCTCCATGGCCAGATTAGGCGCCCTGTGCCGCGAATTGGAGTGCTGCATGTTATATGGATTTGCAGAGCGGGCAAATGACGGCAGCATATATAACTCTGCTGCCTTTCTTTCTTCCTCTGGAAAACTGACAGGAGTATACCGTAAAGTCCATCTGTTTGGAAGAGAAACGGAGTGGTTTTGCCCAGGCAACGCGCTGCCGATATTGGATACGCCTTTGGGAAAGGCCGGAATCATGATTTGCTGGGACGTGGCCTTTCCTGAGGATGCTCGCTGTTTAGCCCTGAATGGAGCCGATTTTCTCCTCCTATCCTCTGCCTGGGAGCATCCTTATCAATGCAATTTTACACTGGCAGCCCAGGCCCGTTCCTATGAAAACTGCCTGCCCCTGGTTGGCAGCAACCGGGTAGGGCAGGAGCCGGAAAACCTGTTTATCGGTCATAGCGCGATCTATGCCCCAGGGGGCAAACTCCTGACTTGCTTGGGGGAGGAAGAAGGCATTGCCATTGCTCCGGTATATTGCAGAAATTCGCTAGAGGAAGCGGAATACGCTTTTTTTGCTAACCGCAGGCCAGATTTGTACGGCCCCATATCCCGGCTGAAATAAGGATTACAGGCGCGCCAAATTTGGCACGCCTGCATCAGTCTGGAATTCCTTATATCATGCGGATACTGCTTACAGGTTGCTCCAAACCCTTGTAAGCATGTTCCAGGTTCTTGGGCCTACAATGCCGTCTACCGTCAAACCGAACAGCCGTTGAAATGCACGCACAGCTGCCAGCGTCTTGGGGCCGAATATGCCGTCCGCTTCGATGGTAGGCACCTGGGAATATACCCGGGAAGTATCCCGCAGGTACTGCTGCATGGTGCGCACATCCGAGCCCCTTGCGCCCTGTTTGATCAGATAGCCGGGGTACGGAACCACTTCTGGGGTTTCCGGCAAGGGCTCGCCTTCGCTGTCCAGTTCTGCCAGGCGTTTTACTGCCGCATAAATGTAGGAGAGCTGGTACCAGGTGGCTCTGCCTACAATGCCGTCCACCGTCAGGCCGAACAGCCGTTGAAACGCACGCACTGCTGCCTCCGTTTGGGAGCCAAAGAAGCCTGTAGCGCTGGAAATCGCCGGGATGGCGGGATAGTTTTGCCGAACTCGCATCAACTGCTGTTGAATGGTACGCACGTACTGGTTTTCGCTGCCCCTGCGCAGCAGGAAGCCGGGATAAGATTCTTCAATGCCCCGGATGTCGTTGGTTTCCACCAAATCTACATTTTGCCCATAATAATAACGGATGATTTGCAAAGGAGTATAGCCGCTATTGGCCAGGTTTACAGTACCCCATTGGGAAAGGCCGGCGCAGGTCACCGTAGATCCATTGCAGTAGCTGGAAAACAGAGGTTCTGTATGTCCTTGCCTGCGGGGATAGATGTTAAATATTTCATCCACAATTCTGCTGATGTTGGAAAAGATGTTTCTTCCTTCCACAAAGCTCTGGTCATAGGCGGTTGAGTTGGTGATATTAAAATCGTATCCCCGGCTTGTATACCATTCTGTAAAGATCCTGTTGAGCACAAATCCCACCTGGGCGTGGATATTGGCCCGCAGGGCGTTTTCCGGCCATGTTGGGTAGATCTCGCTGGAAGCCACGTTTTTAATGTAGTCCAGAAAGGAGACCGTAACATTTCGGGCGGAAGCAGTAGGCCGCCCCAGATGTACGGTAACCGTTTCCGGGATATAAACATTCGTTAAAATCCGTTGGAGACCTGTGCTTTCCTGGGGGGCTTCCGGCTGGCGGGGCACATTGCTTTCCAATGCATTTTCCGGGATGTCCACCACAATCGTCCCGGTTCTGCCGCGGGTATCCCGCCCTTCCATCAACTGCGTCAAGTCTACCGGCAGCACGCTTTCAATCCCGGGGAATGCCTGCACCCCGTTAATCTGTACTGGCGGATATCCTTGGGCCTGCACCGTCACATTGTAAAGAGAGTAAGGTTTTTCTGTTGCATTGGGCTGCTGGCTGAGAGCACGATCCGGCGTGCGCACCCCAATTACCGGTGTACGGCCATTCTGGTCTGTGGTAAGCTCCAATTGCTGGCCGCTGTTTTGCACTGTTACCTGCGCGCCAGATACCGGCATTGCATAATCATTGGTGGTTACTTCAATAATTAAAGTACCCTGTTCCATATTCCACCTTCCATTCTCCTAGTAATCGCACGGCGGCAGATGGGCCGGCCGCACCATGGGCTTTTATCTTCATACTATGCAGCAGGGTGAAAAAATGCGCAAAAAATTCGCTCATATGCCTATTGACAGATAGCAGCGTATCCGGTATCATATTGAAGATTTAAACAAAAATAATAGGAAGGGGTGCAGCTTGTGTTACAAACCCGATACCTGATTGAACCAGGGGATTTATCCATCCGCGAGATCAACGAAATGTTGGAGCTTGCCGGTCACATTATCCAGGAGCCGTCCAAATATTCTACGGCATGTAAGGGTAAGGTGATGGCAAGCCTTTTTTATGAGCCTTCTACCCGTACCAAATTCTCTTTTGACGCGGCCATGCTCCGCCTGGGCGGCCAGGTTTTAGGCTTTTCGGACCCGAACACCTCCAGCGTAGCCAAAGGGGAAACCGTGGCTGACAGTGCAAAAACCGTTTCTCAGTACAGCGACCTAATCGTTGTACGCCACCCTAAGGAAGGCACTGCCCGGCTTATGAGCCGCTATGCGGACTGTCCTGTGATCAACGCCGGGGATGGTGGCCATCAACACCCTACTCAAACCTTGACCGATCTTTTGACCATCAAGCACTATAAAGGCGAAGTCAGTAACCTGACGGTTGGCGTATGCGGAGATTTGAAGTTTGGCCGCACCATCCATTCCCTGGTCACCTGCCTGATGCGTTTCCCCAACATCCGTTTTGTGTTCATTTCCCCGGAAGAACTGAAAATGCCTTCTTTTGTAAAATATGCAGTGGCGGACGCAGGCATTCCCGTGGAAGAAACCATGGATCTGGAAGCAGCCATTCCTAAGCTGGACGTACTTTATATGTCCCGGGTGCAACGGGAGCGTTTTATCAGCGAGGAAGATTATCTACGGTTGCGGGACTATTTTATCCTCACGCAAGACAAGCTGAACAAGGCAAAGCCGGATATGATTGTGATGCACCCCCTGCCTCGGGTAAATGAAATCGCTACCGAAGTGGACCAGGATCCCCGGGCGGTATATTTCCATCAGGTAAAATTCGGCATGTACGTGCGCATGGCGCTTATTCTAATGATGCTGGGATTGGAGGAAACCATATGATCAACGTATCCAAGCTAAAAAAAGGCATTGTGCTGGACCACATCACCCAGGGCCAGGGGTATAAAATCTTTAAACAGCTGGGTCTGGACCAGCTGGATGACGTGGTAGTGCTCATGCGCAATGTGGACTCCACCAAAATGGGCAAAAAAGACCTGATTAAAATTGAAACGGATTTGCCTCTTGATATGAATGTGCTGGGACTGATCGACCCTGGTATCACCGTAACCTACGTACTCAACGGCGAGCGGGTAAAAAAAGTCAACCTCACTTTGCCCCAGCATGTCAAGGGCATTCTCACCTGCAAAAACCCCCGGTGCATCACCAACCAGGAGCATATTGAGGACGTGAACTTTTCCCTGGTAGATCCACAGCGCAAGCTGTATGCCTGTGAATACTGCGATGCACGCACCAGTCTGTAGCGCCATGGGCCATATCGTAAAATACCACAATGCCCGGCTCATTGACCGGGATGGCGACCGCAGGGGGTGCCTGCTTCTTCAGGACGGATACATCCTCTATGCAGGCCCTGAGGCACAAGCGCCGGACTGCATCGTCTCTCAAACGGTGGATGTGAACGGGATGGCGCTGATGCCCGCTTTTGTGGACCTTCACTGCCACTTGCGGGATCCTGGCTATCCCCAAAAGGAAACCCTGAAAACCGGCATGCAAGCCGCCCTGGCAGGCGGGTATGCCACCTTATGTGCCATGGCCAATACCCTTCCCGTTACGGAAACGCCAGCACAGGTAGAGGAAAACCTGCGCCGCGCGCAGGAGCTGAGCCTTTGCCGGCTGTATCAGGCAGCCGCCGCAGGCAAAGGGTTGGGTGACAGCATTCCTACGGATTGGGCAGCGCTCTCCAACGTTACCCCCGTTCTCACCAACGATGGAAACACCATCCGCTCCGATGCGTTTATGGAACAGCTGTTGCAAGCCTCCAGGGAACTGGGGTTTCTCATCAGCACCCATTGCCAGCCCGAACGGGCGACTGTGGCAAGAGATTTGGCCCTTCTGCCCCACACCGGGGGGCATCTGCATATTGGCCATATCAGCCATGCAGAGACGGTGGACATGGTGCGCGAGGCAAAGGCTAAGGGCCTGCGGGTTACCTGCGAAATCACCCCCCATCATCTGATTGGCTACGATATGAATTACCGGGTAAATCCGCCCCTTCGTACCCCAGCCGATGCACAGGCCCTGGTGCAGGCCATTATGGACGGCACGGCGGATTGCCTGGCAACCGACCATGCGCCTCACACCCCGGAGGACAAGCAAAATGGTATGGCGGGCATTTCCAATATCGACTATGCCATGGGCGTTTATCTTTGGGTATTCGCCCAGCATAATATCCCGCTGACACGGTTTTCCCAGATGATTTCCTATACTCCGGCAAAGCTGTTGGGCCTTAAAGCAGGCTTATTGCAGCCGGGATACCTGGCAGATTTGGTAATCGTGGATGTTGATTGGGAAGGCCGGGTGCGTTTGGATGCCATGCATTCCCGCTCCCATAACACCCCATTCGCCGGCAGGCCTTTAAAAGGACAAGTGATGACAACCATCGTGGAAGGAGAAGTACGCTATGATCATGGATCTTTTATTCGCTGAGGTACAAAAGCGCGGCCCTGTCTGCGTGGGGCTGGATACGCAGCTTGGGTTCCTGCCCGGATTTTTGCAGCAAAAGGATTGGAGCGCGGGGGAAAAAGTGTTTGAGTTCAACCGCCGCATTGTAGACGCTACCCTGGACGAGGCGGGCTGTTATAAGGTACAGATCGCCTGCTATGAAGCGCTGGGGATGGATGGGCTGCAGGCCTTTGCAAAAACGCTGCAATATATCCGCAGCAAAGGCGCAATCGTCATTTCGGATGTAAAGCGGGGAGACATCTCCTCTACTGCCAAGCAGTATGCCCAAGGACATTTTACCGGCGATTTTGAAACCGATATTATCACCGTTAACGCCTACATGGGAGAAGACGCGGTTTCCCCATATTATGAATATCTACAGAAAGGCAAAGGCCTGTTTGTGCTGGTGAAAACCAGTAACCCTTCCGGCAAGGAGTTTCAGGACCTGCCGGTAGGGGATGGCCAGGACACGCTGTACCAGCGCATGGGCCGCTATGTGGAGCAGTGGAACCAGGCATTTGTAGGCGGTGGGCAATTTGGCGCCATTGGCGCGGTTGCGGGGTTAACCTATCCCTCGGAATTTGCCGTGGTGAAGTCCCTGATGCCCCATGCCTTCTTTTTAATCCCCGGTTATGGCGCCCAGGGCGGCACCGGCAAAGACATTGCTGAGATTTTTAAAGACGGCATATGCGGCGTTGTCAATTCCTCCCGGGGCATCATCGGCGCTCATCGGGGGAAAACGGAAGGAGAAGACTTCATCGAGTATGTGTGTAATGCCGTGCTGAATATGAAAGAGGATATCGCGCAATGGCTGTAATCCTGGAAAACAAGCCCATAGAAGGCGGATTTTTTCTCATGCGGCTGCCCTTTGCCGCCCGTTGCCTGCCAGGCCAGTTTGTGATGTTGCGTATTCCTGGCGTGCTGGATCCGTTTTTAGGCCGGCCAATCAGCGTGTTTGACTGGGAGGACGGCGTATTGTCCCTGCTATATCAGGTGGTGGGAAAAGGGACGCGTCTGTTTTCCACCCTCCAGCCTGGACAAACCGTGGAGGCCCAAGGCCCCTATGGCAACGGGTTCCCTGTGTTGAACCAGGATTATACCCTGATTGGCGGCGGCGTGGGCATCGCACCCTTATATCTGCTGGCCAAGGCCCATCGCCAGGCTTATCCTGACAGAAAGGTAGAATTGCATTTAGGGTTTCGGGAACAGCCCGTTTTGGAGCAAGCCTACCGTGCCGTTTGCCACCGCTGCACCATCGATATCGGCGGCTTCGTGACGGACACGGTGGATTTCTCCCTGCCCGGGCGAATTTACTGCGCCTGCGGCCCCACACCAATGATGCGGGCTGCCGCCACCCTAGCCCAAGCGCATAACGCTACCCTTTACGTATCCTTAGAAGAACGCATGGCATGCGGCGTCGGTGCGTGTTTGGGCTGCACCTGCCAAACCGCTTCCGGCAACAAACGGGCCTGCAAAGACGGCCCTGTGTTCCTGGCCCAGGAGGTGTTCCCCCATGCATAATCCCTTGTTGACTGATCTTTTGGGCGTAAAACTGAAAAACCCGGTGATCGCCGCTTCCGGCACTTTCGGGTTTGGCAAGGAATATGCTTCTGTATTTGACGTGTCTCGATTAGGCGGTATTTCGGGCAAAGGGTTAACCCTAAACGGCAGCTGCGGCAACAGCGGCCGCCGCATTTATGAAACCCCCAGCGGCATGCTCAACAGCATTGGGTTGGAAAACCCCGGCGTTGCCCGCTTTGTGGAGGAAGAGTGCCATATTATGCGCGCCACCGGCTGCGCTGTCATCTGCAATCTGGGCGGTCACTGCAAAGAAGATTATCTCCAGGGCGCGTCCCTTCTCAATCAGGCGGATATGGACATCCTGGAGTTGAATATCTCCTGCCCCAATGTAAAGGCTGGGGGCATGGCCTTTGGCATGCAGGGGGAAACCGCCGCTGAGATCACCGCCGCGGTAAAAGCAATCACACGCTGGCCGTTGTTGGTGAAGCTATCCCCCAATGCCCCGGATTTGGTGGGGGTAGCCCGGGCCTGCGAGGCGGCGGGGGCGGATGGCATTTCCCTGGTAAACACCTTTTTGGGTATGGCCATTGACACTGCCGCCCGCAAGCCGGTGTTCGGCAATGTGTACGCAGGGCTCTCCGGGCCCGGCATTTTCCCCATTGCGCTTCGTATGGTGCACCAGGTTGCCCATAGCGTATCCATCCCCGTGGTAGGCATGGGCGGAATTTGCGATACCCAAAGCGCTCTTTCCATGCTCATGGCAGGCGCCTCCGCCGTGCAGGTAGGGGCCGCTACCTTTGCCCATCCCCAGACCATGCTGGAAATCATACAGGGCCTGGAAGAATACTGCCGCAGAGAAAACCTGTCCAATATTCATGAAATCCGCGGCTGCGTGTAGCCGCGCTTTATAGAAATGCAGGCCCATAAGCGGCGAAGCGTTATAAAGGCAGCGCCTTCTATTCCCTTTAGGAGGGCGTCGAAATATTTTTAAAATCAGGAGGTACTTCAAGTGGATACCAATGAAACATTAGCAATTTTAAAGGAATGCGAAGCATTTTTAGAAGGCCATTTCCTCCTCTCCTCCGGCAAACACAGCGGCGGATATTGCCAGTGCGCCAAGTTATTGCGGTTTCCCCATCAGGCGGCGGCCGTATTGCAAGCGGTAGCCCAGCAGGTAAAGGACCTGCCCATCACCAAGGTATGCGGGCCTGCCATGGGCGGGGTCATCGTTTCCTACGAGCTTGCCCGCCAGTTAGGCAAGGAAAGCATTTTTACCGAACGCAAGGATGGGGAAATGCAGCTGCGCCGCGGTTTTTCCGTAGGCCCTGGAGACAATATCCTCATCACAGAGGATGTGGTCACCACCGGCAAATCCACTTTGGAAACGGTAAAGGTGTTGGAAGATATGGGTGCAAAGGTAATTGGCGTAGCCTGCATCGTGGATCGGCGGGCGGCAGACTGCGCATTGGATTTGCCGGTGTACAGCGCAATCAAGCTCAACATCCAGGCCTATGATGCAGAAAATTGCCCGCTGTGCAAAGAAGGGGCCATCCCTCTGGAAAAACCCGGAAGCCGGGAACGGCCATAACTCCTGCCCAGCGTTAAAAATCTGTTTATTGCATTGACGTCCCCCTGTTTGCAGGATATACTGCAGGCAGAGAGAATATCCTATTTTGTATGGTGAAATAACCACTTTCCAATGCTGACAAACAGAAGGAGGATCATTATTCATGAAACGCCTTACCCGGGGACTTGTTGTGGTGTTAACAATTTGCATGTTGTTTGGGCTGTGCTCCAGCGCGCTTGCCGCTTCCAAAGCCGATGAGGAAGTGGCCGCCGCTTATGCAAAGCTGGAGGAAGCCCAAAGCTATGCCTGCCAGATGCAGCTTGTGATGGGCATGACCATGGCGCAAGAACAGGCGAATATGGAAGCCAACTGTCAGATGCAGGTGATCAACGACCCGCTCAAACTTAAAATGGAAATGCTTGCAACCGTGGAGGCAGCAGGCGAAGCGCAAACCATTTCCCTGCCGGTATATGCCCTTGAAGAAGACGGCATGCTCAAGCTTTACATGAATTTGGAAGGGGAATGGCTTTCCATGGAAATGCCCATGGAGGAATTTGACTCCGCCCAGATTCAGGGGATCAATGCCGCTGAATTCACCCAGGGATTATCCGGCTTCCAACGCATAGGAGGCAAAGCCATCATTGGTGCGCGCACCGCATTGCGTTACAGCGCCAGGCTGAACTGGGAAGATATGGCGCAACTCATGGGCGAAATGGATTTTTCCTCCATGCTGGTGGCGGATGCAAATGGCATGGCATGGATTTTTGATCTTATGGAAAGCCTGTATCAGGATATGGGCGTATCCAAAGTTATGCTGTATATCGATGAAGAAACCGGCCTGCCGCTGCGGTATGAAGTGGATCTAACCGACGCCTTGCAGCAGATGATGACAAACCTGGTAAACCTGCTGGTAAAAGAAATGCAAGGTCAGGAAGCCCTAAGTCCGGAAGACCAGGCGGAGTTACAGGAAATGCTCTCCCTGCAAATCCAGCGGTATGCCCTCACCCTGGATTTTTCGGATGTGAACCAGGTAAAGGATTTTAAAATCCCCTCCGCAGTCAAAAATGCCGACCCTATCATCGGCGCCTTTGATGGCGCGTTGGATTTGGCCTCTTGACAAACGCCGCCCCTTTGACTATCATAATGCCAATGGAATAGCGGCGTGGATGGGGGTGGCGCCCCGGAGCCGGTAATCGAAAGTGGGCAGACGCCAGCGTTTGCCAAAAAGGGTGGAACCGCGAGCATTACGCCTCGTCCCTTTAGGGGGATGGGGCGTATTTTTTTACCGATTATTTTAGCAGGAGGGGCAAAAAATGGATAACAGCCAAAAAACCATGGACAAAATCGTTTCCCTGTGCAAAACCCGGGGCTATATCTTCCCCGGCAGTGAGATTTACGGCGGCCTGGCCAACACTTGGGACTACGGCCCCCTGGGTGTGGAGTTCAAAAACAACGTAAAACGCGCCTGGTGGAAAAAGTTTGTGCAGGAAAGTCCTTATAACGTGGGCATGGACGCGGCAATTTTGATGAACCCGCAAACCTGGGTCGCTTCCGGCCATGTAGGCGGCTTTTCTGACCCGCTGATGGACTGCAAAGCATGCAAAGCCAGGTTCCGGGCGGATAAACTGATTGAAGATTACGCAGCCACTCACGGCATCGATAACATCCGCCCCGATGGGTGGAGCAACGCCCAAATGGAGGATTATATTAAAGAGCAGGGCATCGTGTGCCCTGAGTGCGGCAAGGCGGACTTTACCTCTATCCGTAAGTTCAACCTGATGTTTAAAACCTTCCAGGGTGTTACGGAGGACAGCGCCTCTGAGATTTTCCTCCGGCCGGAAACCGCCCAGGGCATTTTTGTAAACTTTAAAAACGTGCAGCGCACCACCAGGAAGAAAATTCCTTTCGGCATTGCCCAGATCGGCAAATCCTTCCGCAATGAGATCACCCCAGGCAACTTTACGTTCCGCACCCGGGAGTTCGAGCAGATGGAACTGGAGTTCTTCTGCGAGCCGGGCACGGATATGGAATGGTATGAATACTGGAAAGCGTATTGCAAAAACTTCCTGCTCAGCCTTGGCATGACGGAGGCCCACATTAAGCTCAGGGAGCACGAAAAGGAAGAGCTTTCCCACTACTCCAAGGGCACCACGGACATCGAGTTCCTCTTCCCCTTCGGCTGGGGCGAGCTGTGGGGCGTTGCGGACCGCACGGATTTCGACTTGAAGCAGCATGCCCAGTATTCCGGGGAAAACTTTGAATATGTGGATCCCTTTGACAATAAAATCAAGTATGTCCCCTACTGCATCGAGCCCTCCCTGGGGGCCGACCGCGTTGCTCTGGCTTTCCTGTGCGACGCTTACGATGAAGAAACGCTGGAGGGCGGCGATGTGCGCACCGTGCTGCACCTGCACCCCGCTTTGGCGCCGTACAAGGTAGCTATTTTGCCGCTGCAAAAGAAGCTGGGGGATAAAGCCAAAGAGGTTTACACCATGCTGTCCAAAAAATTCATGGTGGATTATGATGAAACCGGCGCCATTGGCCGCCGTTACCGCAGGCAGGATGAAATCGGCACCCCGCTTTGCGTCACCATTGATTTTGACACCATGGAGGACGACACCGTTACCGTGCGGGATCGGGATACCATGGAGCAAATCCGCCTGCCCATTCCGGAATTGGCGGCTTACGTGGAAGGCAAGCTGGAGTTTTAACCGTTTTGTTTCAACCGGGCATGGGCCCGTTGTGTTTGGGGGGAGAAAAGGGCCGTCCCGGTGGGGCGGCCCTTTCGTTATATGGAAAAATAGGCTATAATTGAAAAAAACAGCGGCAGCCGAAAGCAGGGAACTTGCATGGGTGTTTGGAAAGGGATTATAAAAGCTTTGGCCATTCTGATTGCAGTGATTGTGGCGGTGGCTCTTTTGGGCGTTGGCTATCTTTCCCTCACGGAATACCGCCCGGAAGCGGTTGCGCCACTTGCTGCGCCGCAAGGCGGCGCAAACAGCCCAAAGGTGGGAGAAGCCTTCACCATCCTCAGCCTGAATACCGGCTATGCCGGGCTGGACGCCAGCGCAGACTTTTTTATGGATGGGGGCCGCAGCGTCCAGCCGGAAACCCGGCAACAGGTGGAAACCAACCTGCAGTCCCTTGCCCGGCTTTTGCAGCAGCATCCAGCGGACGCCTATTTCCTGCAGGAGGTGGACCGCAACTCCAAGCGCAGCTTTGGCATGGATCAGGCGGCCTTTTATGAACAGGCCCTGGGGTTGGAGGGCGTTTTTGCCTACAACTATCACTGTAAGTTCGTCCCCTTCCCCTGGCCGCCCATCGGCCGGGTGGAAAGCGGCCTGCTCACCTTAACAAGCGCCCCTTGCGCCCAGGCTTCCCGCATCCAGCTGCCCAACCCGTTTTCCTGGCCTGTGCGCCTGGCCAACCTCAAGCGCTGCCTGCTGGTTACCCGCATCCCCGTTGCCCACAGCAGCCGGGAGCTGGTGCTCATTAACCTGCACCTGGAGGCGTATGACGACGGCGAAGGCAAACTGCTGCAAACCCAAATGCTTTGCGAGCTGCTTGAGCAGGAATATGCCGCAGGCAATTATGTCATCGCAGGCGGGGATTTTAACCAAACCTTCCCCGGCAGTTTGGAACGCTACCCCATCTTAAACCAGGCGCATTGGGTCCCCGGCGCCCTCTCCCAGGCGGATTTGCCTGCCGGGTTCTCCTTTGGCGTGGACCATAGCGCCCCCACCTGCCGCCTGTTAAATGCCCCTTATGACCCGGCCGCCAGCCAGGTCTACGTGATTGACGGATACATCCTTTCCCCCAACTTACGCTTGGAGCAGGTAACCACCATAGAAACCGGGTTTGCCCATTCCGACCACCAGCCGATACTGCTTCAGGCCACCTTACTGCCTTAACGAGAAAGGAGGCCCTTATGATACGCCTTGCCCAGTCCGAAGATTTGCCGGAAATTTTAGAGATTTTCCGCATCGCCAGAGCCTATATGGCCCAACAGGGGAATGCAGGCCAATGGGGGCCGCATCACCCCAGCCAGGCCCTGCTGGAGGAGGATATTGCCGCAGGGCGCCTTTATGTTTGCACCCAGCAAGGGAAAATTCATGGGGTTTTCGCCTTTATCATCGGGGACGATCCCACCTATCAGCGGATTGAAAACGGCGCCTGGCGGGATTGCTCCCCTTATGGGGCCCTGCACCGCATTGCCAGCGATGGCAGAGTGAAAGGCGTGTTTTCCCAATGCATGGCGTATTGCAAAGGCCAAATTGGCCACCTGCGCATTGACACCCATCAGAACAACCAAACCATGCGCCATTTAATTGAAAAGCACGGCTTTGTCCATTGCGGCACGATTTATGTCCAGGATGGGACCCCCCGGCTTGCTTATGAATACACCCAGCCAGGCAGCCAGAGCCGGTAATAACAGGCTTACCATTGCAAAGGCCCCGGGCAAACGCCCGGGGCCTTTCTTGCAACTTACAGCCAGCCGCTTATTCCACGCGGATCAGCTCATATGCCTGGCAGCCAATGCCCAGCTGCTCCCCATGGGCCATGCATACCTTCCAGTCCGTAATGGGGTGCATGGTGTGGAAATGGTCGCCATGCTTAGCCTGTTCCGCCAGCATGCTGCCGGGCAGGGGGGCCTGCTGGTTCACCAGGTCCGCGCAGGCGCAATCCAGGGCAATGGGGTCAAAGGATGCCAATATGCCGATATCCGGCACGATGGGCACGTCGTTTTCCGCGTGGCAGTCGCAGTAAGGGGAAACATCCATAATCAGGCTGATGTGGAATGCCGGCCGCCCCTGCAGCACGGCCAGGGCATACTCCGCCATTTTCTTGGGCATCACTTCCATGGCCGCATCCTCTCCGGGCTCCACCGCGTCAAAACGGCAGGTGCCGATGCAACGGCCGCACCCGGCGCAAAGGTCGTGGTTGATCCGCGCCTTTTTGTTTACAAAGGAAATGGCGTCCTGCGCGCATATCTTCTTACATTCCCCGCAGCTATGGCACCTTTCCGGGTCCACAATGGGCTTCCCGTCACAGTGCATCTCCATCTTGCCTGCCCGGGAGCCGCAACCCATGCCAATGTTTTTGATTGCGCCGCCAAAGCCCGTGAGCTCGTGGCCTTTAAAATGGTTGAGGGAAATCACCACGTCCGCGTCCATGACCGCCCTGCCGATTTTCGCCTCCGTTACATACTCGCCCTTTACCGGCACCAGGGCTTCATCCGTGCCCTTTAGCCCGTCTGCAATGATTACATGGCACCCCGTGGAGAAGGGGCTAAACCCGTTTTCATATGCCGCTTCCATGTGCTCCAGGGCGTCCTTGCGGCGGCCGGTATACAGGGTGTTGCAATCCGTCAAAAACGGCTTGCCGCCCCCTTCCTTCACCATGTCCACCACTACCTTGGCGTAATTCGGCCGCAAAAAAGCCAGGTTTCCCGGCTCGCCAAAGTGGATTTTGATGGCGGTGTACTTATTATGTAAATCCAACCCGTTCCATCCGGCCGCCAATATCAGCTTTTTCATCTTATCCAGCGTGCTTACCCCCATTTGGGTGCGAAAGGTTGTAAAATACACTTGCGATGTCTGCATATTACGTTTTTGTTTTCCTTTCTCTTATTCTTTCTTATTCATAGTAGCATAATCCCTGCGGGGATAAAAGGGCTGCATAAAATGCAATGCTTTTTTCATATTTGCATGTCAGCATATGGATGTGATGGAATATCATGTATGCCTAACTTTTTATTATACCAAATATTTCCGGGCTTGCAATAGAAAACACGAAAAAACTGCAATTGGGTATTACATTTTCGTGAACTCAGTATCATTTTTTAAACCAGCTTGCGGAACACAACTTGCAAAAATGCCCTTATGCCTGGGGCGCTTACATTATTTTTTCTTTAATTCGTAATATTTTTGTAATTTCCTTATTGACTTTCGTCATTTCAACTCATATAATATTCTCGTGACTTGAACACAGTATTTTAGACGAAAGGGGTAAGAATATGAAAAAATTATTGACTCTGGTTCTGGCTCTGGTCATGGTTCTGGCCATTGCTGCTCCCGCCATGGCGTTCACCAAAGAAGGCGAAACCGCTATGGAAGATTACGACATCACCCTGGAGCTCCAGGAGTGGGATGACAACGAAGACTTTTTCCGTGGCTCTGCTATCGTAGTGGAT
>JAEXFV010000058.1 GCA_023451115.1 Bacillota bacterium | reverse complement strand
CCGCATCAATGGGGGAGCCGCCGCCAATGGCCACGATCCAGTCCGGGCCAAATTCCCGCATCGCCGCAGCGCCTGCCATCACCGTTTCAACAGAAGGGTCTGGCTCTACATTTTCAAACAGCCGGGTTTCCATCCCCGCCTGGTGTAAGTAGTTTTCTACCTGATCCAGGAAGCCGAAACGCCGCATGGAACCGCCGCCCACTACGATGATCGCCTTTTTGCCTTTTAACGTCTTCAACGTTTCCAATGCGCCTTTTCCATAATATAAGTCTCTCGGGAGTGTAAAACGTGCCATCTATTTATCCTCCTTTAAATTAATGTTTGTTTCATGTTTTCCCGGGCGTTTGTTGGGTGGTCGTATGGTTTTCGCCCGTCTCTCTTTTATGATAAAATTTTAACAATATTTGCGTGCTTTGTGAAATATCGTTTTGACATGGCTGCCATATACGCAGCGGCATAAGAAGCTACCCGTTTCTTTACACACAATGGCTTTGAGGAAAGACCCGTCCCGCAGGCCATTCACTGCTCTTCTCTGTTGGTGAGCATTTACTCATATTCATGCGCTATTTTTAGAGAAATTAAGGAACATATTTTTTCACTCATTTTTTAAATCATTGGATAAATTGTTAACCTTTTCCACGTAAACTTGCTATATATTAGCCATTATGCTATACTGGTCACGGAATTTATCCTTTTTTATACCGGATAATTGCAATTTGACTCATTCGTATTTTTATTCATGAGGTGTATTTTTATGCAACCAACCCAAGCAACCACCCATCGCCTCCGCACGGGTACCCACACGCTGGAGGCCATCTATGGCGCTATGATCGCCCATGGGGACAGCCCCAGCGCCCAGTACGATAAAGGGGGCGAAATCCGCTACATCACCTTTAGTGAGTATGACCGCCGCACCCGACACGCCGCAGCAGGGCTGCAGAAGATTTTAGGCGTGCCCGAAACGGCTCAGTTCGTAGGCATCCGCATGGACAACTCGCCGGATTATTTCACCGTGTTGTGGGGGGCGATTATGGCGGGCTATCAGCCCATGCTCATCGACTTTCGCGCGGATGAAAAACAAGTGGCCCATCTGGTAAAAGAAACCCGAGCCACTGCCGTGATTACGCCGGGCGCCCTGCGCCTGCCCCAGGGAGTACACCTGATCGACCCCAACGCTTTGCTGGTAGATTGTGAAGGGGAAGTTCGAGGGGGCTTTGCCAACCGTATTGCCATGTGTACTTCCGGCACCACCGCCTCCTCCAAGGTGTTTGTGTATGACGGGCAAGCGCTTACCTGCGCTTTGATGGACATGGCCGCTTTTATGCGGATTGCCCCGGGCTTTATGAACGACAAGCCGCACCGGGTGCTGGCCTTTTTGCCTTTCCATCATATCTTCGCCTTTATCGTCATGGAGCTTACCTATACCACCTATGGCAAAACCCTGGTGTTCCCCAAGGACCGCACCTCCAAAAGCATCCAGGCCGCCTGCCGGCTGCACAACGTCACCCACCTGTTCAATGTGCCCGTGTTCTGGAACGGCCTGGCGCAAAAAACTATCCGGGCAGCCAGGCAAAAGGGGGATGAAAAAGAACGCCAGCTCAACAAGCTGGTAGAAGGTTCCTTAAAGCGCCAGCGGGTATTTCCCAAAGGGGCGCGGCGGTATTACGCCAGCATCACCCACAATATTCGTAAAAACCTGCTGGGCACCCACTTGTATTGCTGCATCAGCGGCGGGGGGCGTATCCTCCCCGACGCGCTCAAAGTGATCAACGGCATCGGATATCCGTTGGTAAACGGCTTTGGCATGACAGAGCTGGGGATCACCTCGGTACAGCTGTTTAACAACATTGACGACCAGCTTTCCGGCTGTGTGGGCAAGCCCATGCAGGGTGTGAAATACAAGGTGTTGCCTCTGGATCCGGACCGGCCCACGGTAGGCGAGCTGTTTGTAAAGTCCAGCGCCATGCACATTGGCCGCATGGTAAATGGGGAAATGCTTTCGCCTGACGTGGACGAGGAAGGGTATTTCCCCACTGGAGACATTGCCCGGCTGGAAGGGGGCAAGCTGTGGATTGAAGGCCGCCTCAAAGAAGTAATCATCAACGAAAGCGGAGAAAATGTATATCCCGATGAGCTGGAAGACGCCTTTGCCGATGTGGAAGGCGTGGATCAGCTTTGCGCCTTTGGCATGGAAACCGGCGGCCCATATGAAGACATCACTCTGGTAGCCTATGCCAACGGCATCGCCCGGGATCGCAAGCGCCTGGAAGCGCTCATTGGCGCGCTCTCTCAAATCAACGGGAATTTGCCCATCTACAAGCGCATTCGCCGCTGCTACATCTCGTTCTCTCCCCTGCCCCTCACCGCCAGCATGAAGGTGAAGCGCCAGCAGGTGAAGCAGGATCTCAAAGCCGGCCGCTTTGACGCGGTGGAAGTGGACCTGGCCAAGCGCCGCATCTGTGGCGGCGTAGCGCTGGAGGCGGAAGCCCCGGAGCGGAGCGAAGCATACCTGGCCATTTTGAAAAAGGTGAAGGAATTCTTTGCCGAGGAGCTGGCCCTGAACGTGGAAGATATTACGGACCGCGCCCATTTCGTATACGATTTGGGCGGCGATTCCCTTGCCTCATTGGGTGTATTCACCAAGATTGAGGAATACTTCGGCACCCTGATCACCGATGATGAATACACCGCCTGCACCTGTGCGGAGGACGCGGCCAAGCTGCTGCTGGAGAAACAGCAGGGTGGCAAAACCCGGCGCAAGCGCATTGCCAATTTTGAAGAATCCCGGGAGTGGGAGGCATTGTCCGCCCGGCTCAAAGAGGCGGAAGCAGTGGGAAACCCCTACTTTGTAGCCCACGACTCCCCGTTGCGGGACACCTCTTTGGTAAACGGCAGGGAGGTCATCAACTACGGTTCCTACAACTATGTGTGCCTTTCCGGCCATCCCCGCACCATCAAGGCCGCCCAGGAGGCCGCAGCAAAATACGGTACCTCCGCCAGTGGCAGCCGGCTGCTGGCAGGGGAAAAGACGCTGCACAAGGAGCTGGAGGCCGAAATTGCCAAGTGGAAGCACACCGAGGACGCACTGGTGCTGGTGGGCGGCCACAGCACCAATGTGACCTTTGTTGGCAACTTCTGCAACGAGCATGACCTGATTTTGTATGACGCGCTGATCCACAACTCCGTGGTGCAGGGCTGTCAGCTCTCCCCGGCGGATACCAAGGGCTTTCCCCATAACGACTATGCGGCACTGGAGGCCATCCTCCGTGCCAACCGGGATCAATATGAAAAGGTGCTCATCATTGTTGAGGGCGTTTATTCTATGGACGGGGACATTGCCCCCATCCCGGAATTTGTGCGTATTAAAAAGGAATACGGCTGCTTCCTCATGGTAGACGAGGCCCATTCCTCCTGCGTCATCGGCAAAACCGGCGGCGGCGTGGACGAATACTTCAGCCTTGCCCCGGATGATATCGACGTGAAAATGGGCACCCTTTCCAAGGGCCTTGGCACCTGCGGCGGTTACCTGGCAGGAAAGAAATCCCTCATTGAGTATCTGCGCTACTATGTGCCGGGCTTCGTGTTTTCCGTTGGTCTTTCCCCGGTGCTGGCCGCGGCCACGCTGGAGGGGATCCGCATCCTGGAAGAACCGGATTGCACCCTGGTGCCCGACCTGCAGCAAAACATCCAGGATTTTATGGCTGCAGCCCACAAGTATGGCTTTGACACCTGCCTGGCAGGGGAAACTGCCGTATGCCCCATCCTGATTGGCGAGGATACTACCGCCTATGAGCTCTCCCGGCTGTTGTTGGAAGGCGGCGTGTTCGTGCCTCCCGCCGTATACCCGGCGGTGCCCAAAGGGCAGGCGCGTCTCAGGTTCTGCCTCACCAGCGCCCACAAGCCGGAGCAGGCGGAAACAGCCATGGCGCTGTTGGATCAGCTGATCCGGGAGCATGGCTTCCAGGTACCCCGCAGGGAATACCCCAATCCATCCAAATAACCAGCATAACGCCTGGCAGAAACAGCATGGCAGGAAGGGCGAGTTCCTGCCATGCTGTTTTATTTGAAAAGGGCCATTCCTTCCAGAAGACGACAATATTGCAACCAAAACATGAACAAACATTGCCTTGCGTTGCAAGCCCACTGGCTTGTGGTATAATTGCTCTAAGATACTAATCGTAGAAAGGACACTGCCATGCTGCAAAAACGCTGGTTCCGCATCCTTTTATATTGCGCCATTGCGCTGCTGTTTTTAGGCGGCGTTATAATCACGTTGCGGGATAACGTATTATTTCCCGGGGAATATTCCCCGCCTCCCACGCCTACCCCTCCGGCATCCACGCCAGAGACTACGCCCTCTGCTGCCGCTACGGCTGCGCCCCCCCCCACGCCCACGCCTCTGCCGGAATTTGCAGACCCGGTAAAGATTTACTTTACCTCTGCCGAGATCGAATCGGAAATCGTGCCTGTGGGGCAAACGGAAACCGGGGCCATGGACGCCCCCGCCTCCGCTGTGTTAGCAGGGTGGTATGAAAACGGCCCTTCCCCCGGGGAAGCGGGCAACGCCATCATCGACGGCCATGTGCGCTGGAAGGGCAAGCTGGGCAACTTTGCCCACCTGCGGGACATGGCGGTGGGAGAAGAAGTGGTGATCGAATATGCCGACGGCTCCTTTCATTATTTCACCGCCGTCAGCGTAGATGTATACCGGCTGGACAATTTTCCCGATCATGTTATGAAGCTGGATATAGGCGGAGAGCCCCGGATGACTTTGATTACCTGCCTGGGGGACTATAACTCCGCCATTGGCACCTCCGAGTCCCGGGTCGTGGTGATTTGCCGGGAACAAAGCAGGCTGCGTGAGGAAGGCTGGGTCGCCCCCTCCTCCCTTTCCCCCACTGCAGGCGAAGGATAGCCTTTCCTCTTCTGCCGGGCAGGGCCGTGGCAATACCGCGCGCCCTGCTACCGGCCCACCCGCTTTGACATGGGTTTCTGCAAAAGCCCCCAAACAGAAAGATCCGGGGGATGCTGACAGGGCGCAAATGGGGGCTCGCTTGCGCCCCTTTTTTCTTGTGAATTGCATCCAGCCGGGTTTTCTGATAAAATGGTTGGAACATGCGGGTTTCCAGTTCCCGCCCCCATTCCATCCAACAAAGGAGCCGCCTATGGGACAACGCAAGCAGATCAACAAACGATTGAAGCGCAGAGTGATGCTGCGGCTGTCCTTTGTGATCCTGCTGGGGCTGTTGGTGATTGGCGGCATTGCCGCAGCCATACTGTTGCTCACCCGCCAGGGCACGCCCAGCGCCCAACTGACCGCTTTGCCCTTTCAGGCGCAAACCGGTTATACTTATACGGGCAGCGGCTTTTTGTACCGGGAGGGGGACGGCATCGCCTATTACGATTTAGCAGATGAAGGCAAGAATTACACCGCCTCTGTCACCGCATCGGATATGCAGCTGGTAGGCAGCCCTACTGCCCATGTAATCTACAATTCTCTGGCGCTGAAAATCGTAGGCGCTGAGTTCCCCAACGAGTTTCCCGGGCAGCTGATCAGCGTAAAGTGCGGCTCTTCTCATGTGGCGGCCTTGCGGGCGGACGCGGCAGGGGTGGAAGGCATACAGGTGTTTGACTTGGCTGGCCAGCAGAAGGATCAGCTTGCCTTTGACACCCAGTATATCGTGGACTATGGTTTTTACACTGCAAAGAGCGAATACCTCTGGGTGCATACTCTGGATGTGCAAAGCGGCGCGCCCATTTCCACCATCCACTTGTATAACATGACTTCCGGCTCCACCAGCGGCCTGCTGCAGGTGCAAAACCAGTTGATTGAGCGGGTGTGCTTCTCCAATTCCAGCATCTTTTTGGTGGGCACCAACCAGATCATTCGCTATTCTTTGGAGAACAACAGGGAAAGCTACCAGGAGATGGTATATGGCTGGCAAATGATTGACTATGCCACCACCCCTGCCTTTTTACTCTCCCCTCGTTCTTCAGAAACCCTGGGCACCCTCAAGCTGTTAACCTGTGCCGAAGCGGATCTTTCCGGTGCATCGGAAACCATCCTGCAAGCCCCGGTGGGAGCGCTGGGCGCCTTCCTGGTATCCGGCAAGCTGGCAGTGGTTACAGCAGATACCCTGTATTATTACGACTACAACGGCAAGGAGCTGTCCCAATATGATCTGGGGCAAACGATTTCCAGCGCAAGCAAGCTGGATTCCTCCACCCTGCTGCTGCAAAGCGGGGACGCCCTGTTTGTTATGAACACCAAATAGCAAAGTGGTGGAAGCGCGGGCTTTGCCCCGGCAGCTTTTCCCATCCCCCAGCGCCAGCGCGCTGGGGAAACCCAGCGATTTCGTTCGCATTGTTATTCCGAATGAACCGGTTTGGGAAGAAAGGAGGGATCCTCTGGCAATGAACCTGTTAGATATTGCTGTACTGGCTCTTTTTGCGCTGTTCCTGCTGGCAGGCTGGTATCGCGGATTTGTTTCCACGCTGCTGTCCATCGGCGCTTATATCCTTTCGGCATTGCTGGCCTTCCTGTTGATGCCGCTGGTATCCAATGGGGTAAAATCCAGCGAAAGCCTGTACAACACCATGTTGTATTATACCGAAGGCGCGGAGTTTGTGATGGATGTCAATGTGGAGCTGGCCCGCACCCCGATTTCCAGCATCAGCACCGAACAGCTCAACGGCGTGATGGCGCAGGTAAATGTGCCCCACCCCATTGGGGCCCGGATTACGGAAAACATTGCCACCGAGGCTTTTGCCGGCCAGGGCGTGACCACATTGGGGGACTATTTTAATCAGACCATTGTGTGCGTATTCATCAATATTTTGTCCTTTCTGGTTTTGTTTGCAGCATTTCGGCTGCTGATGGCGTTTATCATCCATCTGTTGGATTACGCACAGGGCGGTTATCCGGTGCTGCATACGGCAGACGGGCTAATTGGCAGCGGGTTTGGTTTAATCCGGGGGTTCCTGGCCATGTTTATTTTGTTTACCGCTGTCCCCATCTTCATGGTGGTATTGCCCACCATTGTGACCCCGTTTATTCAGGAATCCTTTTTTGGTGCGTTTTTCTATAACTCCAATTTCCTTTTGAGTTTGATGCCTGGCGTATAGCCTCCTCTGCTGTAGGCAGCGGCCCGCCAATTGCATGGCGCTTTCGTGATATCCCGGGTTTTTATAAAATGGAAACACAACAAAAAGCCGCAAGGAAATGCGGCTTTTTTCTGTTGATTATGCCAGGGATGGGAAAGCGCCCAGGCACACGCAAGCCTTTCCGCAATTTTGTTCCATCCCCGGCGAGGGGGCGCTTTGGCATATTAGTATATAAGTTTGGATATAGAACCCAAGACTTTAAAAAAGCAATCGTTTTTACTCGAATTTTTAAAAATTATATACTATTTTTAAGTATAATCCAAGTACTTTTTTGCCATTTTATTGAAAGCAACCATAAAATAAAGCTTAGACTTTTTATATATTCTTTATGTCGGTGTCTGAATATTTTCTCTGTATTACAAGACGCTGGTATTTTTTGCGCTTTTGTAAAAAATAGTAATCGTCACTAAAAAGTAAAAGTCGAAGGTTCTATGGAAGTTCCACAGGGCCGAGAGGGGTTCCTCAGGAGGGAGACTATGGACAGAATAAAACGCAAGCACATTGGGTTTACCATTGACCCTGAAACACACAGGAAGCAGCATTATATTGCGGATTATGAAGGGCGATCAGCCAACGGACAAATCCTTTATCTGATCCGCAAGTGTATTATGGCCTTTGAAAGGGAAAATGGGGCTATCCCTTTTTCTATGGATGAAGAAGAAAGGCAATAGCCTTTTTTCTTTGCAAAATATTTTAGCTCTATTATAACTCTATAATAGAGCTATTTTACATAATTGCAAGAGTTTTTTATAAAATAGAGCCATAATAGATTGTAAAGGGCTCTACTATGGTAAAAGAAAAGCATTTAAATTTGCGAATTGATTCTGAATTATTGAAGAAGTTTCGTGTTGCGGCTTCTTATGAAGGTCGTTCCGCAAATAGCCAATTGCTTATCATGGTGAGAGACTTTGTTGCGGAATATGAGCATAAACACGGTGCAATAACATTCCCCGATGTAGAAGAAAAATTAGGAAAAGAATAATAAATTCTTTTATGCATCCTTTGGGAAGTCCCCTGCGGGGACACGAACGCCCCAAGGCTACCCCCCATTCCAAACCCT
>JAEXFV010000037.1 GCA_023451115.1 Bacillota bacterium | reverse complement strand
CACCTACGTTGACCCCCGTAATCACACCCTGGGCGTCCATCCCAACCGTGACCTCAATGGGTCCGCCATATCCTTTTACGGTAATTTGGGCGGTATATCCTACGGTTTCTCCATTCGCCTGCCCTTGATACGCAGCATCGCACTTTCCTTCTCCCTCGCTCACCAGCACAAAATCCGCTGCTGCGGGCAACACGGTCTGCCGGGCCTCTGTGGCGGCTATGATGTTCTGCTGTTCAATGGAATCCTTGGTTAACGCGTTAGTTGCTCCCAGGGCTGCGCCAGCCAGTGCTGCAATCACCAGAAGCTTCCAGGCAAGTTTCCATATTTCACGCATCCGCCTTCACCTCCTGGGTTTTCTTTGCCTTTTCCGGCTTTACATAGCCATACACTTTTGGCCGTACATACTTGTCAATCAACGGCGTTACAATGTTCATCAACAAAATAGCGTAAGTCACGCCCTCCGGATATGCGCCAAAAGCCCGGATAATCGCTACAATCAAACCGCAGCCTGCGGCATAAATCATCTGGCCCAGGGCGGTCATGGGGCTAGTGGTATAATCGGTGGCCATAAACACTGCGCCAAACAGTACGCCGCCGGAAAGCACCGCCGCAAGCGGATCCGCTCCAAAGAAGAGGGAGAACAAAGCCGTAGATGCCAGCATAATCACGGGAATACGCCAGGAGATGGTTTTGCGAATCAACAGATAGGCAAAGCCCAGCAAAATGGCCGCCTTACATACTTCACCAATGGTACCCGGAATATTTCCCAAGAAAAGATCCATTGTAGAAGCCTGATATCCTCCGGACAAAGGCGTGGCGGAGGTCACCGCATCCACCAAAGAGAAGGAAGGCGCCTGGAAATAATTGGGCACGATGTAGTTGGTCATCCGCACTGGCCAGGAGGCCAGCAAAATTCCCCGGGCAGCCAGTGCCGGGTTCATAAAATTATCTCCAATGCCGCCAAAGAGCTGTTTGACCAGCACGATAGCCAACGCGCTGCCGATCATAGCCATCCACCAGGGTGCAGTGGGCGGCAGGTTGAGGCCCAGGATCAACCCGGTAACCAGGGCGGACAGGTCGTTTACCCGTACAGGGCGCTTGGTGATCTTCTGAAATAGGTATTCTGCCAGCACAGCCGAGGCCATGGAAATGGCCAAGATCAAAGCGGCATACATGCCAAACAAATATACGCCCGCAAGCGCGGTGGGAATCAACGCGATAACCACATCCAGCATCAGCCGGGAGGTGGTATCATGGCTGCGCACATGGGGCGCAGTGGAAATGCGTAAATTCATACCTTTTTACCCCCTTTTCGCTGCCGCGGCAATTTGATCTTTCGCATTTTTAAACGCAGCGGTAAGCCAGCGCCGTGCAGGACATGCAAAAGAGCAGCAGCCACACACGATGCAGTCCATTACGTTGTTCTTCGCCGCCAAATCCAACTTTTCCGCATCACAGTAATGCTTGAGAAGATACGGGTTTAAGCCGATGGGGCACGCTTCCACACAACGGCCGCAGCGAATACACGGCCCTTCCTCCAGGGATTTGGCATCCTGCTGGTTATAGACCACAATGCCGTTTGTGGCTTTCGTCATGGGAATTTCATCGTTAGGCGCGCACAAACCAGTCATGCCGCCGCCCGCGGCAATCTTGCCGGGTTCCTCGGAATAGCCGCCGCATTCTCCGATGGCGTCGGCAAATATTGTCCCCACTCGCAACAGCAAATTTTTGGGTTCCTTCACACAACCTGTGACAGTCGTAATACGGGAAATCAGCGGTTTGCCGTCAATCACTGCATCTGCAATGGCGGCTGCAGTGCCCACGTTAAGCACGATGGTGTGCACATCCAGCGGCAGCTTTTTCTGAGGTACTTGCCGGCCGGTAACCGCCTGAATCAACTGTTTTTCACCGCCTTGGGGGTACTTGGTTTTCAGCGTCATCACCTCTACCCCGTCTCTCCCCTGGGCGGTCTTTTTCATCATTTCGATGGCTTCCGGCTTATTGTCTTCGATTGCGATGACGCCGCGTTTTACGTTAAGCGCACGCATGGCAGCCCGCAGGCCGTCTACCACCCGCAAAGGCGTTTCCAACATCAGCCGATAGTCCGCTGTAAGGAAGGTTTCGCACTCCGCACCATTGAGAATAATGGTGTCGCAATACTGGCCTTCTTTTACGGCAAATTTTACGTGAGTGGGGAACGATGCGCCGCCCATGCCGCAAATGCCTGCATTTTTAATGGCGGGAACGATCAGGCTGGGATCTACGGTTTCCACATTACCGTATCCTTTAACGCCCTCTACCCACTCATCCTGAAAATCGTTTTTTATAGTGACGCACATCATAGGTGCAGCGCCCAAATACGGCCGGGGTGAAACATCGATCACCTCGCCGGATACGCTGGCATGCACCGGCAAACCCAAAAAGCCTACCGGTTCTCCAATCACCTGGCCAACCTTTACATGATCCCCTTTTTGTACACAGGGCGTACTCGGCGCCCCCAAATGCATACCCATTAAAATACACATCGTATCGGATACAAATTCCTGTACCGGTACGTTTCTGGTAGGAAGTTTCCCCTCATGCATGCCATGCATCGGGTGTACCCCACCCCGGAAAGAATGCTTTGGCAATGCCGACACCTGCCTTTCATACTTTGTAATATTGCAACATTTTAACATCAATTTTGTGATTGATTTCACAACAAAAAAAGGGTACAAGACCCTTCTTTACCGAAACAATACAGCCCTTGATACCTTTTGTTGCACACAATTCACTCCCCAAACTGTCTGTACATAAGTATAGCACAGCCCTGCAGGATTTGCATCATTTATATCATAAAATGCATGACTATTTTTACGAATTCTTTATTGCTTGCGCCTGTTTCCTGGCAAAAAGCGTTATGTCCCAAAGCCTTGCATGGGATTTGTTAAAATACCCCAAACCTGCTATTGGAAGGAAAGGATAAATCCGTTATCTTTTGCCCAATCTATATGGTATGAAAATGAAATGGAAAAAAAGTAAATTTTCACTTTATGCAGCCGGCCTGCTCACTGGTGTGGTAAACGGATTGTTTGGGGCAGGCGGCGGTATGCTTGGGGTGGTGGTATTGGAACGCATGCAAGGCTTAAGTAGGGAAAAGGCCCATGCCACTGCGCTGATTGTGATGCTTCCCCTTTCCATTGTGAGTATTATCGTGTATCTGCTGCGGGGGACTTTGGAGTGGAACATTGCACCCTGGGTAGCCCTGGGCCTGGTTCCTGGGAGTTTTTTAGGCGCCAAGCTCCTTGGTCGGTTAAAAGGTGTTTGGATCAACCGCCTGTTCTGCATCCTGATGCTGGCAGCAGGCTTGAGGTTATTTCTATGAACTGGTTATGGTATATTTTAGCGGGCCTTGCCGCTGGAGTGCTTTCCGGCATGGGGATGGGCGGCGGTACCATATTGATCCCGCTGCTTACCATATTTTTAGGCGTCAGCCAGCTGGGCGCACAGGGGGCAAATATGCTGGCCTTTCTCCCTGGGGCGCTGCTGGCCATCTGGGTGCATCGCAAAGGCGGCCGTATTTGCTGGAAAGCAGGACTTCCCCTGCTGATATCCGGCGCAATCGGCGCGGTGGGCGGAGCATTGGTGGCAAGCTGGCTTACCGCTGATTGGCTGCGCAAAGGTTTTGGCCTTTTTTTAGTTATTTTGGCCTTTATACAATGGCGTACCGGAGAAAAAAAGCAAACATAGCCCCGCCAAAATGGTATTGGCGGGGCCTTTCCTATGGATATTCCAACCGGTTGCGCGTGTACAATGGGCATTGTGCCAGCATCAGCTGAGTTTTTTAATAAAGCAGCGTCTACGCTTATGCTGCTCAGCATCAAAAAAGCGCCATTGGGACTGAACGTTGGTGTTTTCTTCCAATTCCGGGCCGGTTTCAGCATATTTACGCCCATCCTCTATGGCGTTTTTGAGCAGGTGATCCATAATCACCGCATTTACGCCCGTACCTTGGAGTTCCGGTTGCACGGCAATCAAGAACATATCCAAGGTATCATTTTTCCCATTCAGCGCTTTGAGCATATGATACCATCCAAAGGGGAACAACTTTCCCCTGGCTCTCTGCTGGGCGCGGGACAGAGAGGGCGCCGCTACGCCAAAGGCCACCACCTGATCTTGCTGGTTCAACAAAATGCAGGTAGTCCTTTCACTGACCAGTGGAAGAAATTCTCCCACATATTTTTCCACTTGCCGCGGCGTCAGGGCCACCATGCCATATAATGCCATAT
>JAEXFV010000030.1 GCA_023451115.1 Bacillota bacterium | reverse complement strand
CGAAGGATATATCATGGGCGTAGGCGCAAAGCTATTTAGCCTTGCAGGGCCGGTGCTGGTATACGGCATTAGCTCCTCTGTATTGGTGGGGTTGCTTTCCCTGCTGTTTGGGGGTGAATAATATGGCCCAAAAGAGAAAAGGAGAACGCACCGTATCCTTCCAGACCCCGCCCAAGATCATCACTGCCGCCACCATTGTAGGAGACATGGAAGGGGCCGGCCCCCTGGGGGATGCTTTCGATGTGGTGCTGATGGATGACACCTGGGGAGAAAAGAGTTGGGAAAAGGCTGAGTGTAAAATGTTTGAGCAGTCGGTACGATTGGCCCTTTCCAAAGCCAATTGGGATACAGAGCAGTTACAATGCCTGTTGGGGGGAGACTTGCTCAACCAGATTGTGTCTGCAAACTTTGCCGCACGGCAGTTGGGCGTGCCGTTTTTGGGTTTATATGGCGCCTGCTCTACCATGGCGGAATCATTGCTTTTGGGCAGTATGCTGGTAGACGGCGGATTTGCCGCCAACGCTGCCTGCGTTGCCTCCAGCCATTTTTCCACAGCTGAACGGCAGTTCCGCTATCCATTGGAAATGGGCGTCACCAGCCCACCTACCGCACAACGTACCGTTACCGGCGCAGGGGCAGTGCTCATCCAGGAAGGGCAAGGGCAACAAACGAAGGAGGACGCTTTATTTTCCAACTTGTTTGTTACAGGCGGCACCATAGGCAAAGTAGTGGATATGGGGATTACCGATGCAGCCAACATGGGTGCGGCAATGGCCCCGGCCGCAGCGGATACGATTATTACCCATTTAAAGGACATGCAGCGAAGCGTACAGGACTATGATGTGATTATCACAGGGGATTTAGGGCGGTTTGGCACGCAGATGCTTTTTGAGCTGTGTATGGACCGCGGCGTAGATCTTGCAGGGCGGCATATCGACTGTGGCAATCTTATTTTCACCCCTGAGCAGAAAGTAAACTGCGGCGCCAGCGGTTGCGGTTGCTCTGCTGTGGTATTGGGAGCGCATTTATTGCCTGAAATGGCGGCTGGGAAGTGGGAACGCATGCTGTTTTTGGCCACTGGAGCGCTGATGAGCCCGCAAAGCTCGCTACAGGGGGAGACGATCCCGGGCATTGCCCATGGCGTTGTGGTGGAAAGGAGAGCCAGATGAACTGGATGGATTATCTTTGGGCGTTCGTTATTGGCGGCGCTATTTGCGTTGTTGGGCAGCTGCTGATTAGCCTTACCCGCATTACACCTGCCCGCATTTTGGTGCTGTTTGTAACGTTGGGTGTTTTCCTGACAGCGCTGGGGCTATATGAACCCATCGTAGAGTTGGCGGGGGCAGGGGCCACCGTGCCTTTAACCGGGTTTGGTTATGCACTGGCAAAAGGCGCCATGGAGGGGGCAAAAGAAACCGGTGTGATCGGCGCGTTTACCGGAGGTATCATTGCAACAGCCGGAGGCGTGGCGGCAGCAATTGTGTTTGGCTATTTAAATGCAGTCATCTCTAAGCCAAAGACCAAGAAATAGACCATGCGTATGAAAAAAGGAGCGGCAGTTTCCGCTCCTTTTTACATGCTATGGTCAAGGGATCATCACAACGCTATTCATCCAAATCCATATCCAAATTATCATCCTCATCATGGCGGTGGCCACGTTTGCGCCGCCGCTTTACCGGCTCTTCCTCTTCGTCCTCAAAGGGCTGGTCATCATCCTCAAAGTCGTCTTCATATTCCCGACGCTTCCGGCCAAATAAGCTCCAGCGTTTGCGGGGCTCTTCTTCTTCCTCTTCATCGTCTTGGGAAGCATAGGGTGGGGCAGAAGGTGCAACGGGCGGCTGCTGAGGTTGTACGGGCGCCTGCACAGGCGGCCGTTGCGCGGGCTGCTGGAATGGCGGCTGTTGCTGCGTTTGCTGTGTTTGTGAGGGCATTGAAGGCTGAGGTGGCGCCCCAACGCCCAATTCCGCGCGGTTTTGTGCCACCATGCTATGGTATTCCATTAGATAACGCTGCACATCCTGCAGCAGATCATCCGCATATTGTTTTGCGCCATAATACACCACATTGGCATTGTGCTCGGCATGCTGCTGCAACAATTCAGCCCGGCGCTGTGCTTCTACCAGGATTTCATGCTCGGCCACCCGGGCTTCATACTCCTGTTGGGCAGCTATGCGCATTTCTTCAGAGGCTGCGGTTGCCTGCTGGCGCACCGAATCGGCCTCTTGTTGTGCGTTTGCCACGATTTCGTCCGCCTCTTCATTGGCATGTTCCAAAAGAGTGTCGGCTTCAATCAACACACTATTTGCCCTGCGAATGTCCTCGGGGATGGTTACTTTCAAATCCCCCAGCAGATCAAATAACAGGTCAATATCTACAGTACGCCGGTTGCCGCCGCCGCTTAATTTAGGCCGGGGCGACTCCTCCAGTGTTTGCTCAATCTGGGAAATGATGTTGAATATGCGCAGGGATTCAGTTTGCTGCATGCTGCTGTGCCAACCTTTCTATGATGGAATTTCTATTGACTTCGGGAACCAGTCCGGCAATTGAACCGCCTAAAGTCCCTACTTCTTTTACAATGCTGGAACTCAAAAACGAATGCTCAGGATCCGCCATAAAATAAAGCGTATCAATGTCTGCAGCCAGCCTGCGGTTCATAGCGTTGATTTGAAACTCATACTCAAAATCTGTAACCGCCCGTAGCCCACGCACCAAATAATGGGCATTTTGCTTATGCGCATATTCCACCAACAGCCCTTCAAAGAAACCGGTACGCACATTCGTAAGGCCCTCCGCCTGGGCTGCGGACTGGATATAAGCAAGCCGCTCGTCCAAACTAAAGTAAGGGGTCTTAGCGGAATTGATTAAAACCGCTACAATCACCTCATCCAGCATGGAGCAGGCACGGCGCAAAATATCCATATGGCCAATGGTAAAAGGGTCAAAACTGCCAGGATAAAGGCCAATTTTCATTGTTCTTTCCTCGCTTCCTGTAGTGAATCCTCAGCAAAAAAAGCAATGCCGGTATCGCCATATTTCCGCAAGTCCGTCAACCGCATAATGCCCGGAACCGCGTGGGGTGGTTCTTGGAGGGAATGTTCAATGATTACCATGCCCCCAGGAGCAATCAGGCCCCTTTGAAAAAGAGCCTGCGCGGCAACCTGCGCCCCATCCCGGTAGGGTGGATCCAAAAAAGCAAAATCAAAAGGCCGCTGGCCCATTGCCTGAATGCGGGAGATAGCTTGCATAGCCTCCAACTGCAACACCATTGCCTTGTTGGGAAAGCCGCACGCCTCTAAGTTTTGGCGGATAATGGTGCAACACTTTGCATCATGGTCATTAAACAAAGCAAAATCCGCTCCACGGGAAAGCGCCTCCAGACCCAAATTCCCCGAACCTGCGAATAAATCCAACACCCGGCTGCCAGGAATGGAAAACTGTAAGATGCCAAACAGGGATTCCTTTACCCGATCCAAGGTGGGACGGGTATTGCGTCCCTTGGGGGCTAAAAGCGCCCTGCCCCGAGCGCTGCCGGCAATGATGCGCATGAACGCCTCCCAATGCCAAAATTTTCGTCATTTCATTGTACCATATTGCCGCAGCGGAGAAAAGCAAAACATGAAGAAGATATTGTTTGGCCGACTTGATAATTTTCCGCAACTCCGTAATAATAAAAAGGAAATGGTTATATCGTTGGAGGAGAGAGCGCATGCAAGTATTAAAAAACGGCACTGTTTTTCCCATGGACGGCGGGCCGGCATTTGTGGGAGATATTTTAATAGAAGCAGGTAAGATCAAAGCGTTGGGTGAAAGTCTTTCGGCCCCTGGAGCAGAAGAACTGGATTGCACAGGAAAATTTGTTTTGCCGGGTTTTATCGATCCGCACTGCCATGTAGGTATGTGGGAGGATGGCATGGGGGAGGAGGGAGCGGATGGAAACGAATGCTCTGACCCCATTACGCCGCATATGCGGGCAATTGATGGATTAAACCCCTATGACCGCTGCTTTCAAGAAGCCTGTGCAGCAGGCATTACCACTGTGCTCACAGGGCCCGGCAGCTCCAATGTGATCGGCGGGCAGTTCGCTGCGCTGAAAACAGCGGGGAATTCGTTAGAGGAAATGGTGTTAAAGGCGCCTGCAGCCATGAAGGCGGCGCTGGGTGAAAACCCAAAACGAGAATATGGAGACCAGAAAGTAACCCCATATACCCGTATGGCAATCGCCTCATTATTCCGAAAAACCATGGTAGATGTCCAGGAGTATGGCAAAAAAATAGAACTCGCCAATGGGGATCCCGAAAAGCTGCCAGACCGGGATGTAGGATTGGAAGCCTTGCTTCCGGTATTATCCGGCGAGTTAATATTAAAAGTACACGCGCACCGCGCAGATGATATCCAAACTGCTTTGCGCCTGGCCCGGGAATTTCAATTGCATATTACCATTGAACATTGTACGGAAGGACACTTGATGTTGGATGTGCTGCGGGAACAAGCCCAGGCGCTGGGGGCAGGGATCATTTTAGGGCCACTGCTTTCAGACCGGGCAAAGATTGAGCTGAAAAACCTTAGCTTTAAAGCCCCAAAGCTGCTTTATGATGCCGGAATCCCCTTTGCGATGATGACGGACCATCCGGTAACCCCCATTCAATATCTGCCAGTGTGCGCGGCGCTGGCTGTGCGGGAGGGGCTGCCAGAGGAAGAGGCGCTCAAATCCATTACCATCCATGCCGCAAATATTACTGGAATAGGGGACCGGGTGGGCAGCATCGAGCCTGGAAAAGATGCCAATATCGCTATTTTTGACGGAAATCCGTTGGAGTTTCGTACCCATTGTGTGCGGACACTGATTGACGGACGCACCGTATTTGCACTATAATCGTTTGTGGCTAGTATATTTTCTGATATCCTAGCCTAGTATGGACTGGCTGGGGGTAGCTACATGAGCATTCGGCCGAATTATGCCTTAATTGACCTGGACGCCCTGCGGGAAAATTTGATGACTTTGCGGGCAGGGCTGCATCCGGGGGTAAAGTTTCTTGCTGTAATCAAGGCCAACGCATATGGCCATGGCATTATAGAAGTTGGGCGGGCAGCAGCGGATTGTGGAGCGGATTTCCTAGGCGTTGCGATCCCGGAGGAAGGGGAGCGCCTGCGCCAGGCGGGCGTGCAAACACCAATTCTGGTATTGGGAGGGCTGTTGCCGGAAAGTGCGGAACTGGTTGTCCAGCACGATTTACGGCCTACGGTGTTTTCCTGCGAAATCCTTACCGCATTGCAGCGGTTTGCTTCCCAACAGGGAAAGGTGTGCCCCATTCACATCAAAGTGGATACTGGAATGAATCGGATTGGCGTAAAGACGCCGGAAGAGCTGGAAGCCATTCTTTCCATGGCACGCACGTGTGAAAACATCAGTGTGGAGGGACTTTTTACCCACTTTGCAGTGAGCGAGATCGCAGATAAAACCTTTACCCTGCAGCAGGCGCAGCGTTTTGAAAATTTTGCTGCTTTAACGAGAAAAATGGGCTTTTCCCCTATGCTTCATGCCTCCAACAGCGGCGGAACATTGGATTTGCCCCAGCTGCAGTTTGATATGGTGCGGGTGGGAATTGCCATGTATGGTGTTCATCCGGGGCCTGGATGTGGCAAAGATGTTCCTTTGCACCCGGTGCTTACCTGGAAAACCCATGTGGTGCACATTAAAAATATTCAGCCAGGAGATACGGTGAGTTATGGCCGCACCTATATGGCCGGCTCTACGAGGCGGGTAGCAACGCTGCCGGTAGGATATGGGGATGGTTATAAGCGTTGCCTTTCTAACGGGGCGCAGGTATTGATCCACGGCTTACGGGCGCCGGTGATTGGCGCGGTGTGTATGGATCAGCTTATGGTAGACGTAACGGATATTCCCGATGTTGGTTTGGGCGATGAAGCCGTGCTGCTGGGCCGCCAGGGGGAAGGAAATATTTCCGCTGATGAAATGGCAGGGTGGGCGGATACCATCAGTTATGAAGTTTTGTTGTCCATCAATGACCGGGTGCCCAGGGTGTACATCGGTTAATAAAGGAGTGAGCGCATATGCGGTGGGCGGTTACGCCGGAGCAGATGCAGCGTGTGGATCAGTCTATGATAAAAGGCCAGGGAATATCTGGCCTTTTGCTCATGGAACACGCTGCGGCGGCTGTGGTGGCAGCTGTGAAAGAGCGGATCTCCCCAGCCGGAACCGTGGTGATTTTTTGTGGAGGCGGCAACAACGGCGGGGATGGCCTAGCTGTGTTGCGCCTGCTTGAAATGGAAGGAATCTCTGCCAGCGCGGTTTTGTTGGTAGATCCAGCTACCCTCAAAGGAGATGCACAAAAGCAATACCAGATGGCGCTTGCCTGCAAGCTCCCTGTAAAGGCGGCGTTGGACGAAGCCGCCGTTGATGCGCTGGATTTGTCCGGAGCCAGCCTTTTGGTAGACGCTTTGTTTGGCACAGGATTAAACAGGGAAATCGGCGGGCGCTTTGCCCGGGCAGTGGCCAAAATCAACGAAAGACGGCTGCCGGTGGTAGCAGTGGATATTCCTTCCGGTGTGGATGGGGCTACCGGCCAGGTATGGGGATGTGCTGTGCAGGCGGATGTTACCGTAACCTTTCAGTTTGAAAAATATGGACATATATTGTATCCTGGGAAGTCCCATGCGGGGGAAGTGCAGGTTGCGCCTATTGGCCTGCCTGTGTGGGATGAGCCTGCAGCACGGATTTTAGAGCAGCAGGATGTGGAGCGCTTATTGCCTGCCCGGCCAAAGGACAGCCATAAAGGGAAAAATGGCCGTGGCGTGCTGTGCGCAGGCAGCGGCCCTTATGCAGGCGCCGCATTGCTGTGCGCAACGGCGGCTCTGCGAGGAGGAACCGGGCTTTTACGTGTGTTAATTCCGCGGCAGCTGCATGGCATAGTTGCAGCCTGCCCTGGGGCGATTGCCACCCCGATAGGGCAAGGGAGCGGCTGGGACGAAACGGCTTGCAGAGAAGCTACAGAATTTTTTTCCGCTGCGGATGCTATGGGGATAGGCCCCGGTATGGGGGACGGGGAAGAAATTGCGGATTTGTTGGAAAGCGCTTTTTCCACGGGAAAACCTCTGGTAGTAGATGCAGATGGGCTAAATGCCTTGGCAAAATCGGCTCAGTTGCAGAACAAACTTCATGAACGGGTAATTTTGACCCCACATCCGGGTGAGATGTCCAGATTACTCCATCAGCCCGCAGATATTATTGTCAAGGACCCAGTACGGGCCGCGCTGGAAGCGGCTAGGCGTTGGGGTTGTGTGGTATTGCTCAAAGGGGCTACTACCGCCATTGCATTACAAGATCAGCTGACGTTCAACGTTACGGGCAATCCAGGGCTTGCCAAAGGTGGCAGCGGAGATGTGTTGACCGGATTGATTTTAGCCTTGCTTTGTCAGGGCTTGTCTCCCTATGATGCGGCCTGCATTGGAGCTTATCTGCTGGGGAGCAGTGCTGACCAGGCTATGAAGCTGTTGGGGGAGCGTATGTTGACGCCTATGGATGTTACCCAAGCGCTGACATTGCAGTTGACGCAGGAGGAGAGCCACGCATGAAGGCGGGACAAGCCAAATTCTTATCCTTACAGGGGCGGATGCAGTGCCCCCACTGCGCCAGCCCTATGGTGCTCAATGAAAAAGGCAGCATGATTTGTGAAAAAGGCCATTGCTTTGATGTGTCTGGAAAAGGGTATGTAAATTTGCTGCCGCGCCAGCGGCAGACCCAGTATGATAAGCAGGCTTTTGAAAGCAGGCGGGCGGTATTTCAGGACGGGTTTTATTTGCCGGTGCTGGATTGCCTGGAAGATTTTGTCCGGAGGTATTGTAAAGCGGAAGGGCAGGCCTACCTTCTGGATGCTGGCTGTGGCGATGGATATTATGCATTGCAGCTGCAAAACAGGTTGGAGAACAAAATGCGCTTCCTGGGGTTGGATTTATCCAAAGAAGCGGTTGTACTGGCTGCAAGCGGGGGAAACGGAGTTTGCTGGCTGGTGGGCGACCTTGCACACCTCCCCTTGCAGGCAGGGAGCCTGGACGCTGTTTTAAACGTTTTTACCCCAGCGCATTATGGGGAATTTTTCAGGGTGTTGAAGCCGGATGGTATTTTGATAAAGGCGATACCGGAAGAAGGGTATTTACAACAGCTCCGCCGCTTGGCAGCAGGGCAGTTGCGCAAGCAAAAGTATTCTAATCAGGCAGTGTCTCAACGGGTGGAGGATAAGCTGCTTGTGCTGGAGCGGAAAAGAATTACCGCCACCATGCCAGTGACTGCTTTACAGCTGGAGCAGTTTGCGAGAATGACGCCCATGTTGTTTCACATTGATTTAAAACAGTTGGATTTCAAAAGCATTACAGAGATTACCATTGATGTTGAAGTAATTGCAGGAACCATAAAATCATAAAACATGCTGCATGGAAAACCAAGCAGCATGTTTCGTTAGCCATATTATTCGTTACCGTTTTTCGGCAATATCCCGGGCTACCACAACGCCGGTGACGCTGGCCTGCATAAGGCCGCGGGTGATACCTGCGCCATCGCCGATGGCATACAAGCCGCTGATAGGCGTTTCAAAGTGGTTGTCCACCTCAAGCTTAGAGGAGTAAAACTTGACTTCAACCCCATAAAGCAAAGTATTTTTTGAATACAGGCCAGGGGCGATATTGTCAAAGGCACGCAGCGCCTCAATGATGCTGGTAAGATGCCGGTGAGGCAGCACGAAGGACAAATCCCCTGCAACAGCCGTTTTTAAGGTGGGTTCTGTTGTGGATTTTCTGAGGCGGGAAGCGTCTGTCCTGCGGCCCTGCAGCAAGTCTCCCAAACGCTGTACCATAATGCCGCCGCCTGTGAGCATATTGCCCAGTTGCGCAATATAATTGCCATAGCGGATGGGCGCGTCAAAGGGCTGGGTGAAACGGGTGGATACCAGCATGGCAAAGTTGGTATTCTGGGTACGCCGGTCTTGCTCATGATAACTGTGGCCGTTTACCACCGCAATGCCTCCTTCATAGTGTTCTTCGCTGACGATTCCGCCAGGATTCATGCAGAAGGTGCGCACTCTGTTCTCAAAGGTATCCGAATAATAAACCAGCTTCGCCTCATACAAATGTTTGGTGAGGTGGTCCATAATGGCGTTAGGCACTTCCACCCGCACGCCGATATCTACTTCGTTGTTTTTTGTTGGAATTTCCAGTTGACGGGCTTGCTGGCTGAGCCATTCCGCTCCGCCCCGCCCAGGGGCTAACACCACCTTGGAGGCAGACACCCGAAATGGCTCCTTTCCACGTGTTTCCAGCAGCACGCCTGTTACCGCTCCGTTTTCCACCAGGATGTCCTTGGCCGTGGTAAGCTCCAAGAATGTAAAGCCAGGCGTTGCAGCAAGCGCCTCATACATATGGAGCAGGGTAGAGGCGGAATATTCCGTTCCCATATGCCGTACCGGGCAACGAATTAAATGGATATTATAGCGGCTGGCTTCATAGGCAATTTCCCCAACTTTCGGATCATTACGGCCATGGACAGTATCCGGCGCGCCAAATTGGGTATAAATGCCGTCGGCATAGTCAATCAATTCCTGGGCCGCCGCTTCTGTCATATAATCGGTAATATTGCCGCCTACTTCATGGGAAAGGGAGAGTTTACCATCGGAAAACGCTCCAGCACCCGCCCAGCCGCTCATAATAGCGCAGGGCTTGCAGTTGGTGCACTTACCGGTGATACGGGCGGGGCAGGTCCGCTTATCCAAGCTGCGCCCCTCGTCTACAACCAGAATTTGGATATCGGGGGTGAGCTTGGTTAATTCTAACGCCGTAAAAATCCCAGCAGGGCCAGCGCCTACGACTACAACATCATATTGATTACCCATTTGCCTACTTCCTTTCGGATGCATGATATTGATGTAATGTTGCTCCACAGTTTATCCCCAAACAATAGGATTTGCGGGTTTTAACAAGGTCCGGCATCAATGACGGTATCCTGGGCCAAACCTTTTACATATTACACCATTAGACAGAATAACGTATCATATTAGAATTGTCAATCGATATGCCGTAAAATAAAAGAATTTATTATAAGAAAATATTTTTCATGATACAGAGAAAACACATAATCTTTGCCGAATTGTAACAAGCGCCAGGTACCACCTGACGACCTCTATATGATACAATAAAAGCAATTGTAAGAGAAACGAACGATGAGGAGAAAGGAACGCGTTTGTGAATGAGTAGCAAAAGCTTGCTCCTGCTATTATGTTGTATCGGGTTGCTGCTGACAGGATGCAGCGCTTCGGCCCCGCAGAAACATATTGATGAGGATGCATTGGACCTGGGGGCAGGAGAGACAATCAGTTCTGCACAGGAGCTGCTGGCTTTTTTTGAGCATGGCGGTACTGTGGGCAGGCTTAGTTCCGATATCGACCTGGGAGAGGAAATGCTGAAATTAAGCGCCCAACGAGGGGGCGTGGAAATTGATGGAGACGGGCACACCCAATCTTCCAACGCGGCCTGCGTAGTCCGGCTGGAAGATGGCGCTGAACTGGCCTTATATGATATTACGGTTTCCGCAGCGCAGAGTGGCATTGGGTTTCTCGGGGATGGTATGCTGCTGGGAGAATTCCAAATCATGGCACAGGCAAACGCGTTGCATGGAGAGGGCGCCATTACCATTGGTTCCGGAAGCGATATTTCCCTTACTGCGCAAACGGGTTCCGGCGTATTGTGTGTGGGGTTTACATTGGAAGAGGATAGCAAGGTGGCGGTGGAGGCGGCTATTTTTGGCCTTTCTGCAGGAAAAGGCGACATCTGGTTGCAAAAAAACAGCGGCTTGGAATGTGCTGCACAGGGGGACAACGTTGTAAAGAATGACGGCATGTTGCGTATGGAGCAGGGCGCGTCTTTCCAAAGCACCAATACAGGGGATCATAATGCAGCAAAGGTAGGCATGCTGGAGATCGATCCGGCAGCCACTGTGGCGCTCAAAGGCGGAGATTCCGGCGTGGGGCTGTTTGTAGTAGAGCAATTTGATGATATTACCATACATGGTAGCTGCACTCCGGAGGTACGGGTGGAGGTTGGTAAAGGACAGGTCGCATTTGAAAGTTGAGGAAGGCCATGGCTTATATTGAATTGTCCGGAGTAACGAAGCAATATGGCAAGGGCGAGGTTGTGATCAACGCCCTGCGAGGTGTGGATTTTAGCGTAGAAAAGGGGGAACTCTGCATTGTGGTAGGCCCTTCTGGCGCTGGGAAAACCACACTTTTAAATATTTTAGGCGGTATGGACGCTTGCAGCCAAGGCCAAATTGTGGTAGATGGAGAGCATATCGAGCGGTATGACCGAAGGCAATTGGCCTTATACCGGCGAAACACCGTAGGGTTTGTATTCCAGTTTTATAATTTGGTGCAAAACCTGACGGCGCTGGAAAATGTAGAATTGGCGGCGCAAATTTGCAAAAACGCATTAAATGCAAAGCGGGTGCTGGAAGAAGTGGGCCTGGGGCAGCGGCTTTCCAATTTTCCCGCCCAGCTTTCCGGTGGGGAACAGCAGCGGGTGGCCATTGCCAGAGCCTTGGCAAAAAATCCAAAACTGATGCTTTGCGACGAGCCGACGGGCGCTTTGGACTATCAAACAGGAAAACAGGTGCTCAAGCTATTGCAGGATACCTGCCGCAGCCAGGGGATGACGGTGATTATTATCACCCATAACTCCGCGCTGGCACCTATGGCGGATCGAGTAGTAAAAATCAAAAACGGCGCCGTTTCCAGCCTGCGGATGAATGAAAGGCCCGTGCCGATAGAGGAAATTGAATGGTAAACCGAATGGTTTACAACTGGCATTGTGCCCAAGCCGGGTTAAGGAGAAAGACCCATGAGAAGAGGAAAACTGGCAGTCAACTTATTACGGGAAATCTGGCGCACAAAGCTGCGCTTTTTATCCATATTTGCAATATCCTTTTTGGGAGCTGCCTTTTTTGCCGGTTTACGCGCTACCAGCCCGGATATGAAGGATACGGGAGACGCTTATTTTAAAGAGAATAACCTGGCGGATATTACAGTAATGTCCAGTGCAGGGATGACGCCGGATGATATTCGTGCGCTGGAAAAAATTCCCGGCGTTGCAGCAGTCCGCCCCTTCGTTACAATGGACGCTATGATGAAAATGGAAGACAGCAATGCGGCGGAGCAGAACATACACCTGATTTCGCTGCCATTTGCCATTCCGGAGGAAAACCCGGCTGGTTTTTCCTTACCCTCTTATGATATTGACTTGCAGCCGGAAACGGTGATCGATCAACTTACCCTGGTTTCAGGGCGGCTGCCGCTGGATGACCACGAGGTTGCGCTGGATTCGATTTTATCCGATCACGCTGCAATTGGAGACTGGGTGGTTTTTAACACCACCAGCGGCACCGTACGCCTGCGGGTAGTAGGGTTTGTTGACTGCGTGAAGTACATTTCGGGTGTGGAACGGGGCACCAGCACAGTGGGTACCGGGACTTCCGACGGGTTTGCCGTTGCATCAGGCAATGCAATCGCAAAGCTGAGCACCCGCCTGCCAATGATGGCAAACCTCACCGCACGGTATACGCAAGCGGAGATATTGGTGGAAGGCGCTCAGGAATTTTCCGGATTTTCTGAAGCATATCAGAGTTTGATCGATGGGGTAATGCGCAAAATAGAAGCTTATGGCGATACCACCGATGCCACCTGGTACGTTTGGGATCGGGAAAACAACCCGGGGTTTAGCGACTACCGGCAGAATACGGATCGGATTGGCGCTGTGGCGGAGCTTTTCCCCTTGATCTTTTTTGTGGTAGCTGCCCTGGTAGCCCTGACCACCATGACGCGCATGGTGGAAGAACAGCGCATCCAAATGGGTACATTAAAAGCGTTGGGGTATCATAACGGTGCGATTATCAGCGAATATTTGATTTATGCTTCAGCTGCCACCGTGTTGGGAGGCGTGCTGGGGTGTGTGCTGGGATGCTGGCTATTCCCTAACGTCATTATGTCGGCATATTCCATCATGTATCACCTGCCAAATTTGCAGACACCGTTCCGCTGGGGGATTTCGTTGGCAGCAATTGCTGCATCGGTAGGCTGCATTACCGGCGCCGCGCTGCTCTCCTGCATCAGCTCTTTGAAGGAAGTGCCCGCCTCTCTCATGCGTCCTAAGGCGCCCAAGGCAGGAAAACGGGTATTTTTAGAGCATATCGGTTTTGTGTGGAAGCGCTTGAGCTTTACCTCCAAAGTAACGGTGCGTAATTTACTGCGCTACAAAAAACGATTTTGGATGAGCATAATTGGTATTGCAGGCAGTTGTGCCCTGCTGTTGACAGGCTTTGGTTTACAGGATGCTATTTACGGTATCATTGACAAACAATTCAATAAGATTTGGCGAATGGATCTGCAGGCGTTTTCGTATGACCCTATGCCCCAGAAAGATTGGGAGATGCTGATCGCCCAAAGGGATCCTGAGAATAACATGAATAATGTAATGTATTGTTATCAGAAAACATATGAGGTGGGCAGAGATGATGAAACCACCACAAGCGCCAACCTGCTGGCGATAAACGATCCCGCTGCCATGGAAGGGCTGATCCCACTCTTTGACCAGGGAGGGGAACATTTCCTTCTTCCGGAGGAGGGGGTCGTGATTTCGCGAAAACTCTCCTATATTTATGACCTCGGCATAGGTGATACCATATTGCTCACTTCAGGCAACCATTCTTACCAGGCTGAGATTGCCGGGGTAACCGAAAACTATGTGAACCACTATGTGTACTGTACGGCAGAGTATTATCAAACCCTGTTTGAAGAAGAATTGAATTTTAATGGGGTTATGAGCCGACTCAGCGATTCCTCTGCAGAAGCGGAAAACCAAATTTCAGCTTCTTTGTTGCAGGATCAAAGAATGTACACTGTGAGCTTCACCACTGGGATTTACGACACCATCACCGAAAGCTTTGATATTCTTTCCTATGTGGTATGGGTATTGATCCTTTCGGCTGCAGGGCTGGCCTTTGTGGTGATGTTTAATTTAACCAACATTAATATTACTGAGCGCAGGCGGGAAATGGCCACATTGCTGGTGCTGGGCTTTTCGGATAAGGAGCTTTATGATTATGTGTTCCGGGAGAATAATTGCCTGGCGGTCATTGGTTCATTGGCAGGGCTGTTGCTGGGGACATTGCTGCACCAGTTTGTGATTAAAACCTGTGAAGTGGATATTGTAATGTTTGTGAGGGAAATTCAGCCGCTGAGCTTTGTGTACAGTGCGCTGATGACAATTGGATTTTCGTTGCTTGTGAATTTGTTTATGCGTCGTAAGGTACGCGGTATTGACATGGTAGAGTCACTAAAGAGCGCAGAGTAGAAACGGGGTGCTGATATGAAGAAAAAAAGCAGAATTGTTTGTGCTGTTATTGCAGGGCTGTTGGCGGCGCTTTTTATTGGCGGCATTCTTTTTTCCGCAGTAGCATGGGCTGCCGCCGCACCGGAAAAAAGCGAAACCGTATATATCACAGCGGATGCCCAGGGAACGGTGCAAAGCATATTATCCAGCATTTATGTTACAAACCCGGAAAAACAGCAGACGGTGGCTGACGAAACCACGCTCACTGATGTGCGCAATGTTGGCGGCAGCGAAGCGCCAACTGTGGAGGGCAATCGCTACACTTTTCAGGCCAATGGGGAGGATGTATACTATCAGGGCGCCTCTGGGGAAACGCCGCCAATTTCCATGCAAGTCAGCTACTCCTTGAACGGCAGGCCCATTACGCCGCAGGCATTGGCGGGGCAATCCGGCAGGGTAACAATCCGGGTGGAATACCAGAACCTGCATACCCAAAAGACAACGGTAAAAGGGGAGGAGTTGACATTATATACCCCGTTTACCGTGGTTACCATGCTGAACTTGGACGAAAGCTATGAAAATATAACGGTAGAAAACGCGAAAACCATGACCGAAGCTGGGGCTACTACTATAACCGCAGTTACCTTCCCTGGACTTGCCGCAAACATAGAGGCGGAGCCCGAGGACCGACTGGCAGAGTATTTTACGGTGGAAGCCGATGTAACTTCTTTTGAAATGGACGGGATTACAGCAATCGCTTTGACTGGCATTGTGGACGCCGAAGACATCAGAGACCTGGACGATATGCAGGAGCTGGTGGATGGCGTAGATGAGATGAGCGATGCGGGAGATGACCTATATAGCGGGGCTAGAAAGCTTTATAACGGCGCGCAGGAATTTGATGACGGGTTGACAGAATACCTGGATGGGGTAGACGAGCTTCTGGGCGGCGTGGAAGAAGCTACGGATGGAACATGGGAGCTCTATGAAGGCAGCGAAGAGTTCTCCGATGGCATGGGAGAATTGTTTGAAGGAATTGATACGCTGTATAAAGAGGTGAATAATGCATCCGTAGGAGGCGGTACGGTAGACGTTCCGGATGTTTCTCTTTCCGGTTCGGAAATCGCAGCGCTTGCAGCTGCGGTGGAAAGTGCGTTGGGAGATACGCCGGGGGCGGACGCCATTGCGCAGGGAGTTGCCCAGGCGTTGGCGGGGCAAATTGAAGGAATGGTGAACCAGGCGGTAAAGCAAACTGCCAATCAGGTGGCCCAGCAAGCTGCCGCCGCTGTAGAAGGCCAAATGGAGGACCTGGCAGACGGCATCTATGCGTTGCGAAACGGCGCAAAGGAGTTGAAAAACGGTGCTGAAGAACTAAATGATGGGGTCAAATCCCTTCATGGTGGATTGGTTGAAATCGAAAACGGTGTTTATACGTTATCCGAGGAAGGCAAAAATCTGAAAGACGGATCAGAGGAATTGGTAGATGGGCTAAATAAATTGCGCAAAGGTGTGAAAGAACTGAACGAAGAGGGATTAAAAGAGCTTGCCTCCAATACAGCGGATATTACCGTTGCCTTGGATCGCAGGGATGCCATGGTGGACCTGGGGCAGCAATATAAAAGCTTTTCCGGCATTGCGCAAGGGATGAACGGAACTGTAAAATTTGTATTTGAAACGGAAAGCGTTTTCGTGGAAAAGCCGTTGGAAACGCCTGCACAGCAGGAGCAGCAGGAACAACTGCCTGTGCAGGAGGAAAAGGGCTTTTTCCAGCGGGTGTGGGATTGGATCGTAAATTTATTTAACGGCTGATTACATAAAAGAACCCGCAACAACAGTTCATATTATACAGGCTATGGCTCATATCTTCCTGTATGAGCATTGAGAAAGATAAGAAATTAAAGAAAAGCAACAAGCGCCGCTACTTGAGGGGGCGCTTGTTGCTATGGGTTGTGGCGGCCGGCATTGTTTTGAGTGCATTCAGCCTTTTTTTGCTGGAGCAGCGACGTTTTGCGCGGGATTATAGTGAATATGTGCTGGCAGAAAAAGATGGCGGACAAAATTATATCAAATGGGTGGAGTTTAACGTTCCGCTGGCTGTATTGGAGCAGGCGTTGCAATATGACATTGCATCCCACAAAGAGGATGTGGAGCTGCCCTGGATCAACCTGCTGGCCTATACAGCCGCAAAAAAAGGAGGCGTATTCCAGGAGGGAAAGAAAAGCCCTGAAATGGATGGGCTGGTAGAGCGGCTGCAGGCGGGGGAAAGCTGGGAAGAGATCACCAGGGACATGCGTTACTATGACTATTATCTCGAAGCGTATGAGGCGATTTTAGCTGGGTTTGTAGGCGAATATCAAACCAAGGATGAAGCGGGTAACATGACAACTGCATATGGATTAAAAGCATATTCCCCCATCGCCAAGGGATATGGGTTTGGGCATTATGAGGATTTTGGCGCTGCAAGGACCTATGGATATAAACGGTTGCACCTGGGCAATGATCTGATGGGAGCAATTGGCACGCCGATTATTGCAGTGGAAGGCGGCGTGGTAGAAGCGTTGGGGTGGAACGAATACGGCGGCTGGCGAGTGGGAATTCGCAGCCATGATGGCCTGCGGTACTGGTATTATGCTCATTTGCGCAAGGATCATCCCTATACGCCCCAGATGCAGGAAGGAGCCCAGGTAGAGGCGGGAGACGTAATTGGCTATATGGGTATGACGGGATATAGCAAAACGGAAAACGTGAATAACATCAACGTGCCCCATCTGCACTTCGGATTGCAGCTGATTTTTGATGAAAGCCAGAAAGATGGGGAAAATCAGATTTGGCTGGATGTATATGATATTGTGGAATTATTACAAAAGCGGCGTATGCCGGTAGAAAAGCAGGGAGAGGATATGGCCCGCCAAGACGGGATTGCGCAAGGAGGGGATGGGGCATGAAAGAGGCCCTGCGGTTACTGCTAAAACGCGTGGCATTTTTTGTGCTGGCGTTTGTAGCAGTAAGCGTCCTGACGGTAATTGGCTACCAGGTAGAACAGGTGCAGGAAGCGCATGCTGATGCAGATGTGGGTGTAGCGCTGCCCGTTGTGATGTATCATAGTGTATTGAAAGATCCCCAGCGGGCAGGAAAGTTTGTGGTATCTCCCCGTGTTTTTGAGCAGGACCTGCAATATTTAAAAGACGAGGGATACACCGCCGTACTGGTAGAGGATCTGATCGCCTATGTCAACCGGCAGGCGGATCTGCCGGAAAAACCCGTGCTGATTACGCTGGATGACGGATACTATAATAACCTCACTTATGTGTTGCCCATATTGGAGCGGCTGGATATGAAAGCGGTCATCTCTGTAGTAGGAGAATACACGGTACGCTTTAGTGAAGCAAAGGATTTAAATCCCAATTATGCCCACTTGAGCTGGGATGACATCAATGTGCTGCGCCAATCTGGCCGGATAGAAATCCAGAACCATTCGTACGGGCTGCATACAGACCAAAATGGGAGAAAGGGGAGTATGAGAAAGAGCGGGGAAAGCCTGGAAGCGTATCGCAAAGTCTTCCTGGAGGATACCCAAAAGCTGCAGGAGCTTCTTCAGGAGAATTGCGGATTTCGACCTGCTGCATATGTGTATCCCTATGGGGCAATCAGCGATGAATCCACAGGCTTTTTAAAGGAAATGGGCTTTGCTGCCTCTTTCACTTGCTATGAAAAAATCAATTACATTACCCGGGATAAAAACAGCCTGTTTCGATTAGGCCGGTTTAACCGGCCGAGCAATCTCACTACAGCCGAGTTTATGGAGAAGATACTTACCGATTGAGCCCCCGGGTAGTGGGCCCTTCTAATATATCCCCTTCCTCGGAGAAACGGGAGCCATGGGCAGGGCAATCCCACGTTTGTTCCTCTGGATTAAATACCAGGCGGCAGCCTAAGTGAGAACAGGTTGGACAATCAAAGCGAGGCAATCCCCGCATGTAATAGCCTACCATGTTCCCATCGGACTTTAAAAGGCTGGGCAACCCCGGCAACTTGGAGCGCGCAGGGGAAAACAAGCCGGCATAAGGCAAAGGCCTCCGCAGAATTTCCCCTGTGATAATTTGCGCGGCCAACATAGATTGGGTCAAGCCCCATTTATGAAACCCAGTTGCAACATAGATTTCCGATAGCCCTGCGCTGTAGGAACCGATGTAGGGTAACCCATCCGGCGGCATGCAGTCTTGTGCAGCCCAGGCAAACTCGATTGCAGCCTTTGGGAATAAAGCGGAGGCTTGTTGGCACAGCTGTTTAAAATGGGCGTTTTTCTCCTGCGTGCCGCAGCGCCAACCGCTGCTGCTGCCCAAAATAAGATAGTCTTCCTGCATGCGTAAGGATAACCCATTCTCTTCCAAAGCAATGTGCATGCCAGAGATAACAGGGGCCTTGGACAAAGCCAGAACTGCAGAACGGCTTTGATACAGTTTTAAAAAATAGTAACCAGGTGTATTGATAAAGGGATAGTGTGTGGCCACAATGATATGCTTGGCCCGAACACTGCCGCCGTGGGTAAAAGCAATGTTGTTTTCCAAACGAATGACGCGGCTGTTTTCATAAAGGCAACCCGTAAGCTTTTTACAGAGAAGCCGCATATATTCCAATGGGTGCAGCATGATCTGCCCGGGAAGGCAAAGCGTACCGGCTACGGAGAAAGGCAGCGGGCTTTGGCGCTGCAGGCGCATGGGTAAGCCTGCCTTTTGCGCAGCGCGGGACTCCTCCTCCAATTGTGCGACCAGCGAAGGGTTGCGGGTATATAGAAAACTATCCGCCCGGGTAAGGGAGCAGCCATGTTGCGCATAGGATGCGATGGCTTCCTGGGCATTTTTGTTTGCCACAGCATATTGTTTGGCAACGTCTTCTCCCCAGAGCTTTGTTAGATTGCTGTAACATACCCCGTGTTGAAGGGAAACTTTAGCGGTAGTATGGCCTGAAGTGCCCCTACCCAACCTGCCGGCTTCCAAAAGCAGGGTATCCAAGCCGGCTTCTCGCAGCTGGAGTGCGCACTGCAGCCCTGCCAGACCGCCTCCAATGACCAGAACATCCGTTTGGTAAGCGCCCTGTAAATTAGGTTGGGCTGGCAGTTCCTGCTGCAGCCAAAAAGACAACTGTTGCAACGAAAGACCTCCTTTAGAAGGGTTTGCTGCTAGTTTGCTGTCCACTGGAGCAATACATGCATGAAGGGCAAGGTTTTTTACGGTATCTTGCCAAAAAGCTCCTAAACGCGTATCATAGGGATATGCAAATGGACAAGCAGGGCGATGTGCAACAAAAGGTTTTTTTGGCGCTGGCGCGATGGGGCGTTGGGCCGCAGGCAGGGATCCTGGCGGGAGTATCCGGCGGGGCAGATTCGGTTGCCTTGTTGCATTGCCTGAACGCGTTGCGCTTGGGAGGCGCATTTGGTAAATTATATGCGGCGCATTTAAATCATGGCATCCGAGGCGATGAAGCCCGGCAGGATGCGGAATTTGTGAAAGGTTTATGCCATGAATGGGGGATACCGCTGTTTTTAAAAACAGTGGATGTACCTGCTTTGGCAAAGCAGAGTGGCAGAGGAATTGAGGAAACCGCCCGGGAAGCGCGCTATCGATTTTTAGAGGAAGCAAGAGCAGAAGCGGGGGCTATTAATATAGCGGTGGCGCATCATAAAAATGACCAGGCGGAAACCGTGCTCATGCATTTGCTGCGGGGCACAGGGCCCAAGGGGCTGTGCGGCATGACGGATCGGCGGGGCAATTTAATTCGTCCGCTCATGCAGGTGTCCCGTGGGCAAATTATGGCATATTTACAAAGTCACGGGCTTTGCTACCGGGATGACGCTACCAATCAGGATGTTTCCTACTTGCGTAACCGGATACGGTTGCAACTGCTTCCAACGTTGGAACGGGATTATAACCCGGCAATTGTGGATGGGCTGGTTCGTATGGCATCGCTATGCGCTGAGGATGAAGCGTACTTAAGCGCCCAGGCTGCGGCGGCGCTGGAACAATGCAGGGAGAATGGCGGCTATCGACGGGAGCAGCTGCGGGATTTGCCGCCTGCCCTGAAGGGGCGCGCCCTGCGCTTGATTTTGCAGGAACATGGCGCGTTATATAACAGCGGCCAGGAAGATATATCCAGACTGTCTGAGTTGTTGGAGGCGCGTACCGGTGCAAAGGCTCCCTTTGGCAATGGGGTTTGGGGGTGGACAAGTTATCAGTTGCTTTGTGTAGGCATTTTGCAGGAGCAAGGTGGGGAGTATGCAATCCCTCTCAAAATTCCTGGTGAAACGCATACGCCGGCAGGGATCTTTCATAGCCAGTTTGTAAACGATTGGGAAAAGGGGCAGAACCCATTTGTAGGTTTCCTGGATGGGGGAAAGCTGCCGGATGATACCCTCGTTCGGCCCAGGCGGCCGGGAGACCGGTTTTATCCCTTTGGAGCGCCGGGGGAGCGCAAGCTAAAAGAGTATTTCATAGACAAAAAAGTGCCCCGCAGGCAGCGGGAAGGGCCTATGGTTTGTACTGGGGGAGAAGTGCTGTTTTTGCCTGGCTACACAGTATCGGAAAACGTACGGGTGAGGCCGGAAACAGAACAAATTTTAAAAATAGAATTTATTCCAAATTGATTGCAGAAAGAGGCATGAGGAGGCGTTTGCACATGAACAGATATTTGCGGGAAGACATGGCGAAAATTTTGCTGGAAGAAGATGTGCTCCAGCAGCGGATCAAAGAGCTGGGCGAGCAAATTTCCAAAGATTACGCGGGAAAAGAATTGATGATCGTTTGCATACTAAAGGGTGCGGTGATGTTTTATGCGGATTTGGCCAGACATCTGACCCTGCATACCCAAATGGATTTTATGTCTATTTCCAGCTATGGAGATGGCACGAAAACCTCTGGTATTGTGCGCATAGCGAAAGATGTGGACATCAGCATCACCAACAAGGATGTATTGATCGTAGAGGATATAATGGATAGTGGGTTGACGCTGAACCATTTGACCAAGCTTCTGGCATCCCGTAACCCTGCTTCCCTGCGCATTGCGTGCTTGCTAGATAAGCCGGAGCGCCGGGAGTGCGAAATTACGCCAGACTATTGTGGCTTTATCATCCCAAACGAATTTGTGGTGGGTTTTGGCTTGGATTATGCGGGGCGTTATCGCAATTTGCCTTATGTGGGAGTGCTCAAGCCTGAGATATACGCAGAATAAACAGCTACGTTCCACCATTCCAGAAAAGGCAGAATTGCGAAGTTGGTTTCGGAATAAGTTTACGTTATTGCCCCATTTTAGGCAATCCTATGATTGAACATAGGGCGGCAGTATGGTAAACTACTATAATGTGGCTGCATAAAATTGGCTGCAAAGGATGCGTGACGATGTGCACGTCCCAGGAGGATTTCATTTGTGAATAGAAAACTTCGTACCCCATTGATATACCTCATTATCCTGGTTGCAATTATTTTAATGGCAACTGGGCTGGATCCGGCGGGTTCTTCCCCGGAGACGTTGGAGTATAGCCAGTTTCTGGCTGCTGTGAAGGAAGGCAAAGTTGCCGCTGTGCAGATTACCGTGCGTGAGCTGGTGGGCCTCTATAAAGAGAGCCCCAATGGCTATACCAAGGAGCAATTCCCCAGCCGTTCGGATTTCTCTACGGTAATTCCTTCTCAGGATGCATTTGATCGGGATATGACGGCGATTACCGCCCAATTAAAGCCGGAGTTGGATAAGGAGACCATATCCAGCCTGGATTATCCTTTTGATTATGTGCCGCAAAAAACGCCGGAGGCTTCCATTTTTGAAATTATCCTGCCGTATCTGCTGATTTTTGGCGCCTTAGGGTTGTTCTACTATTTTATGATGCAGCAGCAGGGCGGCGGCAACAAAGTGATGAGCTTTGGAAAATCCCGCGCAAGAGTGCAAACGGATGACCGGAACAAGGTGACCTTTGACGATGTCGCAGGCGCTGATGAGGAAAAGGAAGAGCTTAAAGAAGTAGTGGAGTTTATGAAAGACCCCAAGCGCTTCAATGAGATCGGCGCGCGTATTCCCAAGGGCGTTCTCCTGGTTGGCCCTCCAGGCACGGGTAAAACATTGTTGGCCAAAGCAGTAGCAGGCGAAGCCAAAGCGCCGTTTTTCTCCATTTCCGGTTCCGACTTTGTAGAAATGTTTGTTGGCGTTGGTGCTTCCCGTGTACGCGACTTGTTTAATACTGCGAAGAAAAGCGTTCCCGCAGTGGTATTTATTGATGAAATCGATGCCGTGGGCCGCCAGCGTGGCGCCGGTATGGGTGGCGGCCATGATGAGCGGGAGCAAACCTTGAACCAGCTGTTGGTAGAAATGGATGGTTTCGCTGCGAACGAAGGCATCATAGTGATTGCTGCAACCAACCGCCCAGATATCTTGGATCCTGCTTTGCTGCGTCCGGGACGGTTTGACAGGCAGATCACCGTAAATTGCCCGGATGTGAAGGGGCGGGAGGCGATCCTAAAGGTCCATGCACGGAATAAACCATTGGCTAAAGAAGTAGATCTGTCCGTGCTTGCAAAGCGGACGCCTGGCTTTACGGGCGCGGATTTGGAAAACGTTCTCAACGAAGCGGCGATTTTGACTGCGCGTGCCAATAAAAAGATGATTACCATGGTGGAGCTGGAGGAGGCCATTACACGGGTTGTGGTAGGTCCCGAAAAGAAGAGCCGGGTGATCACCGACAAAGATAAGAAAATTACCGCTGTTCACGAAAGCGGCCATGCAATTGTGGCTTTGAAGTTGGAGAACTGCGATCCCGTACATGAAGTATCCATTATCCCCAGAGGAATGGCGGGTGGTTACACCATGACCCTTCCTAAGGAGGATATGATGCACATGACAAAGCAGAAGCTGGAAGATCAGATCGCCATGCTTCTGGGCGGCCGGGTAGCGGAAACGGTGCGGCTAGGAGATATCAGCACCGGTGCTTATAACGACCTGCAGCGTGCTACTGACATTGCCCGCAAGATGGTGGAGGAATATGGCATGACCGATGCGGTGGGGCCGGTATTCCTTGGCGGACAGGCGGAAGTGTTTATTGCTAAAGATTGGGGTCATCAGCGCAACTATTCAGAAGAGCTTGCCAGCCGCATTGATGCAGAAATCCGCAGGATTATTGACGAGCAGTTCGACCGCGCGCGGGCTTGCATTGAAGAAGACCTGGCTGCATTGGATCGGGTGTCGGATGCACTGATTGAGCATGAGCGTGTGGATGGAGACGAGTTTGAAAAGCTTTACCGTGGCGAAGAAGTGCAAATCGGCGCGCATAAGGCAAAGATGCAAGCCCAGTATGCCGGTGGTGAAGCACTGCAGACAGAGCCTGCAACTGTGGAATCACAGGAAGCATCGCAAGAGGAAACAATGGAATAACTTTTGTTTTGGACACCAAAACAAGAAACATGCGGGCGGGCGCCAAGCCCCCCGCATTTCTGCGAAAAAAGGAGAGGAGGCAAGCGAATGGAGCTAGAAGTTGGTATGATTGGAAAAGCGGAGCAAGTGGTTACCCAGGCGCTTACCGCTGCTCACTGCGGCAGTGGATTGCTTCCGGTGTTTGCAACGCCAAGTTTGGTGGCTTTGATGGAAAACGCGGCCTGCAAAGCCATTGCGCAGGCAATACCGGAAGGGATGACAACGGTAGGTACATATATCGCGGTGCACCATGAGGCAGCTACGCCTTTGGGCATGCCGGTTTGGGCAGAAGCGCGCCTAACGGATATTGACCGGCGGGCATTGACGTTTGAAATTCAGGCATTCGATGCGGCGGGCATGATTGGAAGCGCACAGCATAAAAGGTTTTTGGTGGATGCAGCCCGCTTCATGGAAAAAACGGAGGCTAAGGGCCGATGAAACGGATCGACCTGCATACCCATAGCAACTTGTCAGATGGAACCTGCCCGCCGCGGGAGGTTGTGCGGCTGGCTTCGCGTGCCGATGTTACGCTATTGGCTTTGACGGATCATGACACTATGGATGGCGTTTGTGAAGCGCAAGATGCTGGGGAAGCTTTGGGAGTAGTTGTGTTGCCCTCTGTGGAGCTGGATTGCCAGTGGCCGGAAGAGTTGCATATTTTAGGTCTGGATATGGACCCTGAACACCCTAGGCTGGTACAGGCGCTGGAGCTGGCGAGAAGTAGGCGGAACAAAAGGAACAAAATTATTTTGGAGCGGCTGCAGCAGATGGGATGCGATATTTGGGATGCAATGCCCCCCATGGGGGGGAAGGGGAGTATTGGGCGGCTGCATATGGCCCTGGCGCTTTGCCAGAAAGGGTATGCACAGGATGTGCGGGAAGCGTTTCGCTGCTACTTGCGGCAAGGTGCCCCGGGATATTATGAGGAGCGTAAATTCTCACCGGAAGAGGCCATTCAGACGATACTGGATGCTGGTGGTATCCCAGTGCTGGCTCACCCGTGCCACTTGCGACTGGATCCCCATCAGACAGTAAAAAAGCTGGTGGATATGGGAATAAAAGGACTGGAGGCATATTATCCTTCCTCCACCCTAGGACAGCAAAATCTGTTTACCAGTTTGGCTGAGCAATACCATTTGCTTGTGACGTGTGGAAGCGACTTTCATGGACAAAATAGGGTGGGTGTGCCGCTAGGATGCGCCTGGCGGGATGTTCCTGGCCTTTTGCAAACGGAAGAGCACTTGCTCCAACATCATGCAAAATACCATAGGCATTAGCAACGCTTATTTCATGCATATTTGCAAGTTGCCCCTTGCAAGGGGTTCTGATATAATCACAATATGTATGAAGAAATGAATATTGCGTAGATGAAACAACAAAAGAGAAAGGTGACGTGAGCATTATGTACTCGGGCGGAGGTATCATCAAAATATTTGCAGGCAGTACTGGCCTTCCGTTTGCGAAGCGTATGTGCGCATATCTTAACACACAGTTGGGAGACGCAGAGACGATCGTGTTTTCGGAAGGCAATACTTTTGTACGCATCAACGAATCCATTCGGGATAAGGACGTTTACATTGTTCAACCCATCGGCCGCAAGCCAAATGATGAATTTGTAGAACTGTTGTTTTGGATTGACGCGTTCCGGCGTGCAAGTGCAAACTCCGTTACCGCCATCATTCCCTATTTCAGCTACGCAAAGGGCGATAAAAAGGATGAGCCGCGCGTATCCATCCGCGCCAGAGTATGTGCGGAGAGCATTGAGCTGGCAGGGGCAGACCGTGTGATTACCATGGATTTGCATAGCCCGCAGGTGCAAGGCTTTTTCAAAAAACCGGTGGATCACCTGTATGCTCAGTCCTTACTCTGTGAATACGTGAAGCGTTTGGGCATTGTGGATGAGAATTTGGTGGTAGTATCCCCGGATGCTGGTTTTGCAAAACGCGCCAGGACGTTTGCTACCGAGTTGGATCGGCCTGTGGCAATTGGAGATAAAACCCGCTATGGCCATGATGAGAATGCCAAAATTTTAGAGATTATTGGCGATGTAAAGGGAAAGAACTGCTTGATCGTGGATGATTTCACCATTTCAGGCGGCACGCTGATTGACATTGCCCATGGCTTGAAAGACAAAGGCGCGAAACGGATTTTTGCGGCATTGTCCCATAACGTGCTCAATGCAAAGGGAATTCAGCGTATTGAGGAAAGCCCCATTGAGGTGCTGGTTTCCACCGATACGGTGGAATGCCCGGAAGCAGCCAAATCGAAAAAGGTGCATATTATTTCCGCAGCGCCTATGTTTGCCCAGGCTGTGAAAATTATCCATGACAGGGATCCTATCAGTAGCTTGTTTAGCAAGGAATACTCCAAGCATATGCTGGAAATGAGCTTCTCTGAGCAGACGACGTTGCTGTAAAAATTATAATTAGGTTTTTTAACTGCGTCCGTATTTATGGCGGGCGCAGTTTTTTGCTGAAAAATTTCTTGCCTTTGTTCCAATTCTATTTTATTACTTTTGCGTTGCTGTATTCTGAATGGCAGATCATCTACACGTTATACATTTTCCTCAAAGCAATGATTATGAGCAGAAAAAGCTATAGTGTCTATAAAGAAAAAGACTATTGTTATAAAGGCAAACAAAGTTTCTTTTGGCTGCTTATTAATTCATAATAATAAATTATAATAAAATGAAATACCCGTTCGCAATGAAAAAATAGGAAAAACAGGAAATGGCCAGAAGTACAGGGGGAAAATAAGGGTGTGAAAAAATCTTTACGGTTTCTTTCTTTGACAAGATATCAGAACTCGTGATATAAGATATATTGATAACGTTATGCTTTTCCAAGACCGCGGCAAGGAATTTTCACAACGATATGCTAGTCATATCCAAAAATTAGGGGGAATTCTAAATGGATGCCAGTTTTATGCAGATAATATCTGTACTTATAGCGCTGGTGGCTTTTGCCTATGCGTTATGGCTGTTTGCCTGGGTAAAAAAACAGCCCTCTGAAAATGCGAAAATTGCCCGCATCGGTCAATTGATTCGCAATGGCGCCCGAACCTTCCTGAAAAAGGAATATAAGGTGCTGGCTAAATTTGCTTTGATTGCCATGATACTGATTTTTGTTTTCCTGCCTACGCCAATTTGGAAGGGAAACATTTTGGAAAACGTAATTATGGCTATTGCCTATCTTGCGGGCACGACTTTCTCTGCAATCGCGGGGAAAATCGGGATTGAAGTTGCTACTATCGCGAATATAAAATCTGCAGAAGCTGCGAAAAAGGGCATTAAACCTGCCTTCTTAACGGGTTTCCGTGGCGGCGCGGTGATGGGAATGGCGGTAGTAGGCGCAAGTTTATTGGGCGTAGCATTGGTGTTTTTGATCACGGGCGATGCAACAACCGTACTTGGGTTTAGCTTTGGCGCCAGTTCCCTTGCCTTGTTTGCTAAAGCAGGCGGTGGTATCTTTACCAAAACCGCCGATATTAGCGCCGATATTACCGGAAAGGTTGAGCTGGGTATTCCGGAAGACGACCCCAGGAATCCCGCTGTTATTGCGGATAATGTGGGCGATAACGTGGGCGATGTGGCCGGGATGGGCGCGGACCTGTTTGACTCCAATGTAGCGTCTATGGCAGCTGCGCTGGTGATTGCTGCGGGCTTAGATACCGCGTTGGGTGGCAGCGCACACGTAGGCATGGTATTTTGCTATGCGGCACTGGGTTTGCTGGCCTCTATTATTGGCGTTATGACGGCGCGGATCGGTAAAAATGGCAACCCCACCAAAGCACTGAACTCCAGCACGTATGTTACCACTGTGGTTTATGCACTGCTTACGGCAGTGGCAACTTATGCGTTTGGGTATGAATGGCGTAGCTGGGGCGCTTGCATCGTTGGTTTGTTTGTGGGCGTTATTATAGGCATTGCTACCGATTATTTTACCGACGACTCCAAAAAACCGGTACACTTTGTAGCAAAGGCATCCAAATCGGGTCCTGCGTTTACCATGCTTTCCGGCATGTCCTATGGCTTCCTCAGCGTTTTGCCTGCAATGGTGGGTATTGCAGTGTCTGCATTGGTAGCCTACAAACTTTGTGAGCCAATTAATGCGGCATATACATTGGAATATTCGCTGTTCGGCATTTCCATGGCGGCAGTTGGCATGCTTTCCATCGTGGGCATGATAGTTTCCAACGATGCTTATGGCCCCATTGTTGATAATGCCCGTGGATTGGCTGAGATGGGAGAGTTAGGCGATGAGGTGTTGGAAATTACGGACGAACTGGACTCTGCCGGCAATACCGTAAAAGCGGTAACCAAGGGCTTTGCCATTGCAGCGGCGGGTTTAACGGTAATTGCACTGTTAGGCGCTTTCATGAGCGAAACCAATGC
>JAEXFV010000179.1 GCA_023451115.1 Bacillota bacterium | reverse complement strand
CTGCCGCTGATTACCACCAACTGCGCTGTGTTGGGTGTTACGGTGCTTAACGTGTCCAACCAGTACGATTTATTGTACAGCGTGCTCAACGGCGTGTTCGGCGCGCTGGGGTTCCTGCTGGCCATTGTGTTGATGGCAGGCGTGCGGGAGCGGCTGGAAACGGCGAAGATATCCAAAACGTTCCAGGGGTTTTCCATTAGTTTGGTGATTGCGGGACTCATGAGCGTAGCGTTTATGGGATTTTCCGGCCTGGTAAAGTGAGGAAGGAGGAATAATATGGTTATTGGAATCGTATCGGCCCTCCTTGTGCTGGGCGTGTTGGGATTGGCCTTTGGCGCAGTGCTGGGCGTGGCGGATAAAAAGTTCCACGTAGAAACGGATCCCCGGGTGGATCAGGTGAGGGCCTGCCTGGGCGGCGCGAACTGCGGTGCATGCGGGTTTGCCGGCTGCGATGCCTTTGCAGAGGCGGTGGTCAGCGGCGAAGCAAAGCCCAATGGCTGCCCAGCTGGTGGAGAAGCTGCGGCTGTAGCCATTGGTGAAATTATGGGGGTTGCGGTAGAAGCTGTAGAGCCCATGGTAGCCCGGGTGATTTGCCAAGGGACCCATGGCGTTGCCAAAGAGCGCTATACCTATGATGGATTAAAAAGCTGCCGTGTAGCGGCAGGTATGGCAGGCGGGCCAAAAGAGTGCCGTTTTGCATGCATTGGTCTGGGGGATTGCATGAACCATTGTGCGTTCCATGCGATTTCCATTGTGGATGGAATTGCGCATATCGATGAAAGCTTGTGCAAGGGGTGCGGAACCTGTGTGGAAACCTGCCCCCGCAGCGTCATTCAGCTGCGTCCAGTGGACGCTCCGGTTCTGGTGCGATGCCGTAACTCAGACGTTGCCCGTGTAGCCCGCTCTGTTTGCATGAAGGCCTGTATCGGTTGTGGGCGCTGCACAAAAGAGTGCAAATACGGTGCAATTCAGGTGGAAAACGGTTTTGCCAGGATCGATTTGGATAAATGCACCCGTTGTGGGGAATGTGCCAAGGTTTGTCCCTGTAACTGTATCACCGTGCAGGGAGAAAGCGAATAGCTGATTGCCTGAAAAACGATTAAAAAAGGCGGGCGGTACGGCCTGCCTTTTTTGTGCCAGCATCAGGAAAAATATACTGGTACTGTACTTTTGGACAGGCGCTGTAGCCGCTGTTGCCTGCCGTCAGCATAAGGTTGCAATAAAAAATAAAAGCTGATACACTGTGTTATTGGTGTTTATATAGAAAGGAAAGAAAAAGGAATGGAATCTCTCCAAAACAATCCGTCCATGAAAAATAAAATGGGCGTTATGCCAGTGGGCAAATTGCTGATTACCATGTCGCTGCCCATGGTGGTATCCATGTTTATCCAGGCTTGTTACAATATTGTGGACAGCATATTTGTAACGAGGGTAAGCCAAAATGCTTTAACGGCAGTATCGCTGGCGTTTCCTATCCAAATGTTGATGATTTCCGTTGCGGTGGGGACAGGCGTAGGGATGAATTCGCTGATTTCCCGCCGCTTGGGAGAAAAGCGGTTTGAGGCTGCCAACGCTGGCGCTACCAACGGATTATTCTTATTGGCAATCAGCGCGGCTGTGTTCATGCTGTTTGGCCTTACATTGGCCAAACCTTTCTTTACCCTGTTTACAGATGATCCTGAAATTTTAGGGATGGGTGCGGATTATCTGCGCATTTGCACCATCTTTTGCTTCGGCGTTTTTCTGCAAATAGGGTGCGAGCGCATTGTCCAGGCTACAGGCAATACGGTATATCCTATGTTGATGCAGCTCACAGGCGCAGTGGCCAATATCATATTGGACCCAATATTAATCTTTGGCTATCTGGGTTTTCCTGCCATGGGAGTGGCCGGCGCTGCCATTGCCACAGTAGCAGGGCAAATCCTGGCAATGCTGTTAAGCGTTTACCTGGTATTCCGGAAAAAGCATGACGTTTCCGTTAACTTTAAAGGGTTCCGCCCCGACAAACGCAGCATTCAGGATATTTATGCTGTAGGCGTGCCTTCCATCATCATGCAATCCATCGGTACGGTGATGACGCTGGGCATGAATAAAATTTTGGTGGCGTTTACCCCCATTGCAGTTAATGTGTTTGGCGTGTATTTTAAACTGAACTCGTTTATCTTCATGCCGGTATTCGGTTTAAACAATGGGGCTATGAGCATTTTGGGCTATAACTTTGGCGCCCGTAACAGAAAGCGCATGATGGATACCTGGCGGTTGGCGGCAGCGCTGGCATTTTCCATTATGGTCATCGGCACATTGGTTTTCCAGCTGTTTCCTGAATTTTTGTTGGAACTGTTTGATGACGAAGGGGTGCTGTTGGCCATCGGCGTACCGGCTTTGCGTATTATTAGCTACAGCTTTCCCACGGCAGCCTTATCCATCGTATGTTCCACCATGTTCCAGGCGGTGGGAAAAGGCGTCTACAGTCTCATCATGAGCCTGCTCAGACAGATCATTATCGCACTGCCGGTAGCCTATATTTTGTCCAAGGTTAGTGGGCTGGAGAGCGTATGGTGGGCGTTCCCCATTGCGGAGATTATATCCTTTGCGTTTTGCATTTGCCTGTTTGTCCGCCTGTACCAGAAGATGATTAAACCCTTGGACCACCCTGTTGTGTTG